>PKYM01000155.1 GCA_003132645.1 Actinomycetota bacterium
CACGACGACTTCGACCTCTGGGAGGAGCGCGAACCCGAAATCTTCGTGCTCGACGAGGTGTAGCTTCACGGCGCCGGCAACCGGGTATCTCTTCCGGCGACGAACGTGAACGTACGCTGTGGAGGGAGAGCCATGACAATGATCCCCAAAGAACTTCACGACCTGCTCGCAGGCGGACACAACGTGTGGGTGGCGACGGTCGCCCCCGACGGCACACCGAACGTGTCGATCAAGGGCAGCGGCGCGCTCTTAGACGACGAGCACCTGTACTTCGCCGACATGTTCAGCCACAAGACACGCGAGAACATCGAGCACGATCCGCGCGTCGCCGTGGGCATTCACGACCCCGAGAGCAAGGTCGCCATTCAGGTGAAGGGCCGCGCCGAGCTGATCGACCGCGGCGAGGTGTTCGACCGGGTCAACGACAAGCTGCGCGCGGTCAGCGAACAGCTGCACCTGCCCCCCATGAAGTACGTCGTGCGCATCTCGGTCGAATCGGTCTGGGACATGGGCCCGGGACCGCACGCCGGCGAAGAGCTCGTCTAGGGGCGCCGGGGCGACACCTGTTCAGCCACGTGCTCGGCTGCTTGCCTGGGGCGCCGACCGTCGGTGGGCGCGTCGAGCGGTCTGATAAGATGACCACGCGCCGCAGGCGCAGATGGGACCGCCCGACAGGAGGCCGCAATGCTCGACTTTCTCTCCCTCCCCCGGCGCAGCAGCAAGCCGCGCGAGAGCGGTCTGACGCACGTCCTCGACAAGGGTCTCGGCCCCGCCCAGATCGGCGACCTCATGGCCGTCGCGGCGCCCTTCATCGATATCGTCAAGCTCGGCTGGGGCACCTCGTACATCACCGCGAACCTCGCCCAGAAGATCGCCCTCTACCAGAGCCACGGCATCCCGGTGTGCTTCGGCGGCACCCTGCTCGAGGTGGTCGTGCGCCAGGGCAGGATGGACGACTACATCCGCCAGATGCGCGAGCTGGGCATCACCCACGTCGAGGTCTCCGACGGCACGGTCGCGATGGCCGAAGACGACAAGCTGGCCCTGTTGCGCCGGCTGGCCCGCGACTTCATCGTGCTCTCCGAGGTCGGCAGCAAGGACGCCGACGTCGTGCTCGCCCCCTACAAGTGGGTCGACTCGATCAAGCGCGAGCTCGACGCCGGCGCCTGGAAGGTCATCACCGAGGGTCGCGAATCGGGCACGGTCGGCGTCTACCAGTCGTCGGGCGAGGTCAAGGAAGGCCTGATCGACGAGATCGTCACCGCCGTCAGCGCCGAGAACCTGCTGTTCGAGGCGCCGGCCAAGCAGCAGCAGGTGTGGTTCATCCGCAAGTTCGGCAGCAACGTGAACCTCGGCAACATCCCGCCCGACGAGGTCATCTCCTGCGAGACACTGCGCCTGGGCATCCGCGGCGACACGCTGCTCGACTTCCATTGAGCCAGGACGGCGCGACGGCGGGGCAGCGACGGCACGGCGCGCCGCCCCCGCCGCCGCACCCCACGCCGCCGACGCCCGGCGCGCGCCTCTACGTCGTGCGCCACGGCCAGACCGACTGGAACCTCGAGCCGGCGCGCTGTCAGGGCTGGGCCGAGGTGGCCTTGAACGGCACCGGCCGCCGGCAGGCCCGCGAGCTCGGCGAGCGGCTCCGCGATGCCGGTATCGAGCTCATCGTGACGAGCCACCTGCTGCGTGCTCGTCAGACCGCCGAGGAGCTGGGCGACGTGCTCGGCCACGACATCCCGGTGAGCATCGACCCGCGCCTGGCCGAGAGCGATCGCGGCGACTGGCAAGGGCGCACCTTCGCCTCGATCATGAAGAACGACCCCGGCGAGTGGAGCGCCTACCGCGAGCATCCCGAGTCGTTCCGGTTTCCTCACGGAGAGAGCCTGGCCGAGCAGCAGCGACGCGTGCTCGGCGCGGTGGGCGACGCGGCCCGCACGGGCCGCGTCACGCTCCTCGTCACCCACGGCGGCTGCATCCGGCTGCTGGGCACGTTTCTCGACGGCCGGGGGATCGCCTCGTTCCACGAAGCCACGACGCCGAACGGCGCGNNGGGGCGGTGACGATTCCTGGGGAGCGCCGGCGCGGGCGAGAAGGCGACTAGTCCGCCTTGTCGACCACGAACTGGAACGGCGCCCCACCGTCGAGCAGGGCGAGCTTGCCGTCCTGGCCGACGATCAGCCAGCCGTGCCAGCGGCCCGCCAGGTCGAGTTTGACGCGGCCGGTGAACAGCCGGTACTCACCGGGCTTGAGGGTGACGTCGCTGACCGAGCCGAGGTCGCGCTCCTGGTCCCCCGGCCCGCGGGCGACCAGCGTGACCGAAGCCCAGGTGCCGACCATGGCGCCGTCGTTGCGCAAGGTGAAGTCGGCCTTGAGAGTCTGGCCCTGCCGGTAGGGTCCGGGCGCAAGCTGCACGGGACCGATCACGTCGAGCTTGGCCGCGCCCTTGGGCGCGTCGGGGCCGCTCCAGGCAATCGAGGACGATGCCGTCGAAGACGATGCCGTGGTCGTGCCAGCGCTGCCGCCGGCCGCCGCGACGAGCTGCGTTCCCGGATAGTAGTAGCCGAGGATCCACTGGTGGTCTTTGCCCTGGGCAGCCCAGAACTGCGAACCCCACTGCGTCATGTGGTTGCCGTCGGTCGCCGAGCCGGAGTAGCTGCCGGCATAGTAGGACGCCTCGAAGATCTGCCCGTCGCGGGTCAGGGCCGCGCCCCAGGTGCTGTCGACGGCGTCCTGGTAGCGCTGGCCGTAGTCCCAGTCCATGTATTCCTGATAGTTGGTCGTGTCGTCGACGTTGGCGCCCCAGGCCGCGACGTCGCTCAGCTTGGTCGGCCGCGTGGCCCAGTACCAGGCGTAGGCCTTGACGGCCAGCGCGCCGGCTCTGAGCGCCTCGTCTGAGAACGCGCTGGGCGGCGCCCACTCGTGCGAGAGCACGCGCACGCAGTAGGTACGAAAGTCGACCGTGTCGACGGCGACGATCACGCCGGTCGGGTCGTTGGCCGGGAAACGGCGGGCCACCCTGATGGTGGCCGGCGGCGTGAGTGAGCTCGTGGGGGTGGTCTGGGTGGCGGTCGCCGAGGCGAGTGTCGCGGTGGTGGTCGCCGCACCGGCGGGCGCCGCGGCCAGCGTCAGGACGACGACCAGCAGCATACAGGCGAGCGCCAACCTGCTCGCGAGGCGGCGCGCATTGGTCTGCGTAGCTTGTTTAGGCACCATGCTCCCGGCAACCCTCGCGTCGGTTTTGAGCATCCCGCGTCTCGGGACGATTCCATACATTATGCTTGTCGGTAGAGTGACGCCGCAACCGTAGCGCCAAGTTCAAGCAGGTAAGATAAACGAATGTACCCCTTTCGTGTGTCTCCAGCCCGGCGAGCTCGCGTCGGAATCGATCCGTGAGACGGCTCCTTTTCGTGGCCAACCCGTTTCCCCCCATGGCAAGCGGCGGCACGGCACGCCAGCTACGCTTCTTGCGCTACCTGCCCGAGTTCGATTGGCAAGCGACCGTGCTCACCTGTCGCGCTAGCGGACCCGTCTCCCCGCCCGCCGACCTGCGGGTCGTGCGCACCGTGACGCCCAGTCCCGAGCCGCTGTACGGCGCCGCGCGCCGGGCGACCGCCGCCTGGGCCGGCTGGCGGCGTGGCCGCGACACAGGCCACGGCGGCGTCGGCGCTTCGCCTCTGCCCTCGCGACCCGGGCCAGACCAGCGGACCGCCCGCCGCGAGCTGACCAACCGCTGGCTGTTCGTGCCCGACCCCTACGTCGCCTGGGCCGCGCTCGCCATAGTTCGCGGTCTGCGACTGGTCCGCGACGAGCACTTCGACGCGATCTTTTCGAGCTCGCCGCGGGGCAGCACCCAGCTCGCCGCCGCCGGTATCGCCGCGCTGTCGGGCCTGCCCTGGCTTGCCGACTACCGCGACCCCTGGCCGACGCGCCAGTTTCGCGTCTACCCCACGCCGGCCCACCGTCGGGCGAACTTCGCCCTCGAGCGCTGGTCGCTGGGCCATGCCTCCGGCGTGACCACCGTCAACGAACAGATCGCCGACGATCTGCGCCGCCGCTACCCGCCGCTGGCCTCGCGGGTGACGGTGCTCTCGAACGGCTTCGACGGTAGCGAGGCCTGCGACGCGATCGCCGCGCCGCCGGGCTTCTGGTTCGTCCACACCGGCCGACTGTACGGCCGCGACCACCAGGTCGCGGCCTTCCTCGACGCGCTCGCCACTCTGCCCGATGACGTCGGCGTCACCTTCGTCGGGGTCGACGGCAGACGGCTCCTGGCCCACGCGGCGGCGCTCGGGATAGAGCATCGCGTCCGGGTCGAGCCGTTCGGCTCGCACGCTCGCGCGCTGGGCTTCCAGCGCTCAGCCGCAGCCCTTCTGCTGGTGACCGGGTTGGCCCCTGAGTCGCTGTCCGGCAAGATCTACGAGTACCTGTGCGCCGGGCGACCCATCTTCGCCGTCACGCCCGACCACTCGGCGGCGGCGGCACTGCTCGACGAAGCCGGCGGAGCCCGTCGAGCGGCGCCCGACCGGCTCCTGACCGAGGCGCTCGCGAGCTTCGTCAAGGCTGCCCGGGCCGGCCGCATCGCACCACCCGACCCCGCCGTCGTGAACCGCTACGACAGTCGTGTTCTCACCGAGCGCCTGGCCACGCTGCTTGGTGAGATGGTCGCTTCGAGCCGTGACTGACGTGGCGGGTGGCGACCACACCCCCAGCGGCGGCGCGGTGGCCGGACCACGGCCGCCGGCGACGAGACTGACCACACCGGTTCTCGTCGCGCTGGCCGGCAGCGGCATCGTCGTGACCCTGCTTGTCACCGGCGAGCTGCACCGGCGGCCGCGCGTCGGGGCCGCGCTCGTGGTCGCCTTGATCGTGGCTGCACTCTGGGTCGCGTTGCGGCGCGCCGTGCCTCGCCTGGGCCTGCGACGCCTCACGGACTGGATCGTGATCTGGCTCCCGCTGGCCGCCATCGTGGGGCCCTCGGCGGCCCTCCCGGGACACGCCCAGATCTTCGCCTATCGCCTGCTGCTGGTGGCCCTCGTGCCGGCCACCATCGTGGTGTACGGCTCGACGCGACGGCTGCCGCACCTCGGCCCGCGGGTCCTCGTGGCGCTGCTGGCGGCCTGGTATGCGTGGCTGCTCATCTCTCTGCTGTGGGCGCCATACCAGGGCGCGGCCCTGCGCTACCTGCTCATTCTGGCCACCAACGCCATCCTGCTCGCGGCCGTGGCGGCAGCCGGTTCGTCCGACCGCCGCCTGCGCCTGCTCATGACGACATTGGCGATCGGCTACGGCGCGGCCGTGCTCATCGGCGTCGTCGAGGCGACGACGGGCCACCACCTGTCGTCCTCCCTCTCGGCGGTCTCGGCGCGCGGCAGCCTGGCCTTCGCCGCCACCGGCTTCTTCTTCAACCCCAACGACTTCGCCACGTTCATCGCCATGGTCTGGCCGTTCCTGCTGCTCGCGCTGCTGCTCAGCCGCCTGCGCCTCAGACTGCTGGCCCTCGCCGGCATGGGCCTCGGCCTGGCCTGCCTGCTCGCCACGGGCTCGCGGGCGAGCCTCATCGCGATCGGCCTCAGCACGCTCGCCTGCGCCGGCTGGGTCGTCTGGCAGCGCTGGGTGCGCCATCGCAAGCTCATCGTGGTGGTCTGCATAGTGACCCTCGTCGCGCTCGGCGGATTCGTGCTCAATTCATCGCAGAACCCCATCGCGCGACAGTTCCAGGTGCAGTCGCTCGTGCCGACGGCCGGGGCTGGCCAGCAGTCGGGCGGCGTCCGGATCGGTCTGACCAAGGCAGGCCTCACCGTGAGCCGGCGCTACTACTTTCTGGGAGTCGGCCCGGGCAACGCCGAGCCGCTCGTCAAGGCACTGCCGTCCCCGCCGGCCGAATTCGCCAACCTGCACGACTGGTGGCTCGAGGTCTTCGTCGACGGCGGGCTGCCGGCGTTCGCCCTCTATGTGCTCCTCTACGTCGGCCTGCTGACCGTCTGCCTGCGGGTGGCCAAGGCGAGCCGCGGGTCTCTCGACGACCCCTTCCTCGCGATCATCGCCGCCGGCACCGGTCTCTCGCTTGTCGGCTTCATCGTCGGCAGCCTCGGGCCCAGCACCGTCGTCGGCTTTGCCCCCCTGTGGATCCTGTTCGGCCTGGTGTTCGCCGTCGCCCGCCGCGCCCACGAACGCGGTCTGAGCCCTGACCGCGAGCCCGTGATGAGCCCTGACCGCGAAGGTGGGCTCGGGGCGGTCAAGACATGAAGGTCCTCGTCGTCTCGCACCTCTACCCGGCCCCCGGCCACGAACGCCACCTGTTCGTGCACGAGCAGGTGCGCGAACTGGCGCGGGCCGGCGTCGAGGTCCACGTGATCTCGCCGATCGGCTTCGCGCCGCGGGCACTGTGGCGCCTCGACCCACGCCTGCGACGACGCGGCCTCACGCCCCGTCAGACCGTGCGCGACGGCATCACGATCGAGTATCCCCGCGTGCTCGCCCTTCCCCGCCGCGCCCTGTTCGCCCACAGCGGCGCCCTGTTCGACCTGACCCTCCGCCGACTGGTGCCCGACCTGCGCGCTCGCGGCTTCGATCTCGTGCACGCCCACCAGGCCATGCCCGACGGCGCCGCGGCCAGACGCCTGGCCGCGGCGCTCGGCATACCGTACGTGGTCACCGTCCACGGGGCCGACGTCTATCAGCACCTGCGCAACGGCGGGAGCGTGGCCGCCGCCACCCGCAGCGTGCTCGCCGGCGCGCGGGCCGTGACGGCCGTCTCCAGCGCCGTGGCCCGGCTCCTGGCGCCGCACGTCGCGCCTGACCGCCTGTTCGTCGTGCCCAACGGCACCCTCGGCCTCACGCCGGTGGCGCCGGCCGACTTCGCTCCCGGCGTGCCTTTGCTCTTCACGGCGGGCTACCTCATCGCCCGCAAGGGTCACGCCGCCGTGCTCGAAGCGCTCGCCCGTCTGTCGCCGGCGGCGCCCGGCGGCGCCGGCGACTCCGGCGGCGACCCCCGGCGCGAGACGCAGTGGGCGATCGCCGGTGACGGACCGCTGCGCGATGAGCTCGCCGCCGAGGCGGGGCGCATCGGCCTGGCAGACCGCGTCCACTTTCTCGGGCGCATACCGCACGACGAGGTGCTTGCTATGATGTCCCGGGCCGAGCTTTTCGTCCTGGCGAGCCGGGACGAGGCCTTCGGTCTCGTCTATACCGAGGCGATGGCGCAGGGCACTCCCGTCGTCGCCTGTGCCGGCGAGGGAGCCGCCGACTTCGTGGAGGATGGAGTGAGTGGATTCCTTGTGCCGCCCCGCGATCCGGCAGCCCTGGCGCAGGTCATCGGTCGCGTGCTGGACGACCCGGACGGTGCCCGCCGCATGGGCGAGAAGGGCCGCGTCGCCGTGACCGGCCTCACCTGGGCGAGCAACGCCGCCCGCCAGAAGGAGATCTACGACACGGTGGTCGGGCGCGGCCGCCCGCCGGCGCCGCAGGCCACGAGCACATGAAGCTGGCCCGTACCCTGGACCGGGCTCGCGCCACGCCGCCCGCGGTCGTCCTGCAGTCCTCTTATGCCAACGGGCTGGGCATCATCCGCGGACTCGGCAGCCAGGGCGTCCCGGTCATCGCCCTCGACACGGACCCCCGGGCGCTGGGCTTTCACTCGCGGTATGCCGCGGGCATGCTCTGCCCCGACCCGCGTCGCGACGAAGAAGCGTTTCTCGTCTTCCTGGAGGGTCTGGGCCGCCGGCTGCCGCAGCGCGCCGTCGTGTTTCCGACCCACGACGAGTACATCTGGGTCGTGGCTCGCAACGCTGATCGCCTGGAGCCCTGGTATGCGATCCCCTTCTCGCGCTGGGACGCCATGCAACGCCTGGCCGACAAGGAGGAGCAACTGCGCGCGGCCTGGCGGGTCGACGTCGACACGCCGCGCACCGAGTTCGTGAGCTCGTCCGCCGAGCTCGCCGCCGCGGCGGCCGGCTTCGAGTTCCCCGCCATCTTCAAGCCGGTCGAGTCGCTGGCCTTCAAGGAGCGCTTCGCCCGGCCGGTGCTGCGCATCGAGACGCGCGCCGAGCTCGAGCAGGTGTACGAGCGCGTGAGCGACTGCGGCACGCTCATGCTCCAGGAGATCGTGCCCGGCGGCGACGACGAGCTCTGGAGCGTCGGCTCGTACCTCGACGCCCACTCCGAGCCGCTCGCCGTGTTCACCGGCCGCAAGCTGCGCCAGCACCCCCGCCAGTTCGGCACGGCGCGTTTCGCCGAGAGCGTCTGGCTGCCCGAGCTCGCCGAAGCCGGGCTGTGCCTGCTCCAGGAGCTCGGTTTCCACGGCGTCTCGCAGGTCGAGTTCAAACGCGATCCGCGCGACGGCCGCTTCAGGCTGATGGAGGTCAACGCCCGGCATTGGCTGTGGCACTCGCTGGCGACGGCCTGCGGCGTGAACCTCTCGCTGGCCGCCTATCGCGACGCGATCGGCCGCCCGTTCAAGGCGCCCCGTCAGCGCGACGGGCGCAAGTGGATCATGTCGTCGCGCGACCTGCCCGACACGCTGCGCGAGACGCTGCGCCACGAGACCTCGCCGCTCGCGTGGGCGCGCTCGCTACCGGGCACGAAGGTCGATGGCCTCTACTCGCTGACCGACCCGCTGCCCGGAGTGTTCGCCAGCGCCCGGCTCGCCGGGCTCGCGTGGGCCCGGCGGGGCGGGCGCGGCGCCCGCCCCGCCGGGCCGCCCAAGGTCGAGCTGTGACGGGCTGCCGCGCGGCCTCGCGGTCCTCGCGGTGATGCCTCCTGTGGTCACCGTGGGCGTCGACGCGCCGCCGCCGCTGGCACGGAAGGCCGCCTGGGTGCTCACGACCCTGCTGGCCGCCTGTGGCGCGCGCGCCGAGGTGCTGTACGACTGTGGCCCCGACGATGCCCGCGCCGCATCGTGTGCGCTCGCCTACGCCGCCCGGCCCCTGCCCGGCGTGCCCACCCTGCCGCTCTCCCCTGAGGCGCACGAGCTGATCGCCGCGCGCCTACCGCTACCCGGCGGCTCCTTCGCCGCCATCGACGTCGGCGCGGTCAGCCTCGCCGGCGCGTTCCCGGTCACGCCCGACGGCGGCGACCCCGCGGCGCCGTCGTTTGCCGTGCCGTTCGACCTCGTCGCCTCGGCCTTCGTGCTGCTGGCCGCCTGGGACGAGCTCACCTCACCGGCGCGCGACGCCCACGGCCGCTTCCCCTTTGCCGCGAGCACCTTCGCTACCGAACCGCTGCTCGCCATCGGGCGGCCCCCCGTCGACCAGTATGTCGGCGTCGTGCGCGGCCTGGTCGATGCGCGCCTGGCCGCCCTCGGCCGGCCGCCGCTCAAGCCGCCGCAGTGGGGCGCGGACGAGCGCTTCGCGCTCGCCCTGACCCACGACGTCGACGACCTCAGACGCTGGATACTGCGCGGCTTGCTGGCTACGGGCAACGACCTCGCCGCGGCCGCCCGCGGCGGCCGCCTCCCCCGCGGGCACGTCGTGCGCAGCGACCTCGCCCGCCTCGGCGTCGCCGGCGACGGGCCGTACGGCCAGGACCCCTACCGCACCGTCCTGACGCTGCTGGAGCGCGAAGGCCGTCTCGGCGCGAGCTCCACCTTCTTCGTGCTGGCCGGCCACAGTCACCCCAACGACGGCCTGCAGCCCGAGGTCTACCAGCGTCGCGTGCCGGCCCTGCTGCGCCTGCTCGCCACCCACGAGCGTGAGATCGGCCTGCACGGCAACCACCGCGACGCCCACGACCCGGCGGCGCTCCAGGCCGACCACGCCTCACTCGCCGAACGGGCGCGCGCGACGGTCGCCGGCGTGCGCTACCACTATCTGAAATGCCTCTACCACGACACGCTGCCGATGCTCGACGACGCGGGCTTCGCCTACGACACGAGCCTTGCCTTCGCCGAACACGAGGGCTGGCGTTGCGGGTTCTCGCATCCCTTCCACCCCTACGACGTGGCCCGCGAGCGGCAGCTCGACATAGTCGAGCTGCCGCTCGCGCTCATGGACTCGACTCTGCAGGACGTGAAGTACCGCGGCCTGGCGCTGCCCCAGGCGCGCGAGGCGGCCCTGGCCGTCGCCCAGCGGCTGCGCGAGACCGGCGGCGGCTCGGCCGTGCTGTGGCACCACAACCGTTTCCATCCGCAGGCCGGCCACGGGTACGGCGACGTCTACTGGGACCTGCTCGACTGGGCACGCGGGAACGGCGGCGCGCTGCTGCCGGCGGGCGAGCTGGTGCGACGCTGGAAGACGCTCGCGGGGGAGACCGGGTGGTGAGTCGGGTGACCGGCGCGACACACGACGAGGACCGTCGCGGCCCGTCTGATAGACTCCTGGGCGCGACTCCGCGGGAGTCTGCCCGGCGCGGGTGCGCCGGCGCCGGGCCCGCGGGCGAGCAGACCAGCCCGACCACACCGACCAGGCAGGCCGTCCCATGAATGCCGAGCAGTTCCGCAACGTCCTGGTCCTCGCGCCGCACACCGACGACGGCGAGTTCGGCTGCGGCGGCACCATGGCCCGCCTGATCGAGTCGGGCGCCGCCGTCACCTACGCCGCCTTCAGCACGGCGGCGCGTTCGGTGCCGCCCGACTTTCCCCGCGACATCCTGAAGACCGAGGTCCGCCAGGCCACGCAGCTTCTGGGCATCGACGAGGCTCACCTGCTGGTCTACGACTTCGAGGTGCGCACGTTTCCTACCGTCCGTCAGGACATCCTCGAAGAGCTCATCGTCCTGCAGCAGCGTCTGCAGCCCGACTGCGTCTTCATGCCCGCGCTGGTCGATCTGCACCAGGACCACCAGACGATCGCCCAGGAGGGTCTGCGGGCCTTCAAGCGCACCACCGTACTGGCCTACGAGATCCCCTGGAACAACCTCAACTTCAACCACCAGGCCTACGTGCGACTCGACGAACGCCACGTGCAGAAGAAGGTCGAAGCCCTCGCCTGCTACAAGTCGCAGCAGCATCGCAACTACGTCCGCGAGGACTACATCCGCAACGTCGCCTTCACGCGCGCGATCGACGTCGGCTGCGACTACGCCGAGGTCTTCGAAGTCTACCGCTGGATCATCTAGCGCCGGCCCCGGCGCCGGCCGACCAAAGCGAGAGGCCCGTGCCACTCAGACCGCTCAAGCTCGTCCTCACGGCGACCGGCTGCCCCGGCGCCGCGACGTTGATCGGCATGCTCAAGGCCGCCGGCGAGCGCGCGATCACGATCTTCGGCGTCGACGCGCGGCCCGACGCCATCGGCAGGTTCCTGTGTGACGGCTTCGAGACCGTACCGGCCGGCGCCTCGCCCGACTACATCCCCGCCCTGCTGCACATAGTCGAACGCGAGCGCCCCGACATACTGCTCGTGCAGTCGAGCCATGAGGTGGCCGCCGTCGCCGCCCACAGGTCCGCGTTCGAGCGGCTCGGCACAAAGACACTGGTGGCGAGCCCCGGGGCGATCGCCCTGTGCAACGACAAGGCCGTCATGCACGAGGCGCTGCGCGGCTCGCCGGTGCCGCAGCCCACGCTGCTCCTGCCCGCCAGTCTCGATGAGTTCATCGCCGGCGCCCGTCGGCTCGGTTACCCGGGCAAGCCGGTCTGTTTCAAGCCGCCGGTGAGCAAGGGCTCGCGCGGGTTTCGCATCCTCTCGGCCGACATCGACAAGGTGCACGTCCTGCTGCACGAGCGCCCCAGCAACCTCTACATGACCCTCGACGAATTCGCCGCCCTGTTCGCCGGCGTCGCGCCGTTTCCGACCCTGATGCTGATGGAGTACGTCGAGGGCGTCGAGTTCACCGTCGACGCCCTGATCGACCAGGGCGAGATCGTGCTCGCCCAGGTCAAGACGCGCGAGGCCGTCGACACCGGCCTGGCGATGGCCTTCAGGACGGTCGACCGGCCCGATCTGGTCGAGGTCTCGCGCCACATCTGCCGCACGCTCCACCTCGACTGGTTCGTGAACATCCAGTTCAAGGGCGACAGCCTGCTCGAGGTCAA
>PKYM01000106.1 GCA_003132645.1 Actinomycetota bacterium
GATGCGCTTCATGCGCTTTTTGCCTTCCTTCTGTTTTTCCAACAGTTTATGCTTGCGGCTGATGTCGCCGCCGTAGCACTTGGCGATGACGTCCTTGCGGCGCGCCTTGATGGTCTCGCGGGCCACCACGCGGTTGCCGATGGCCGCCTGCACCGGCACCTCGAAGAGCTGCCGCGGGATCTTCTGGCGCAGCTTGTCGACCAGGGCCTTGCCGCGCAGGTGGGCGCGCTCGCGGGGCACGATCAGCGAGAGCGCGTCGACCGGCTCGCCGGCCAGCACGATATCGAGCTTGACGAGGTCGCCCTCGCGATAGCCCCAGAAGTCGTAGTCGAGCGAGGCGTAGCCGCGCGTACGACTCTTGAGCTGGTCGAAGAAGTCGAGCACGATCTCGGCGAGCGGCAGGTGGTAGTGCATCTCGACACGTTCGGGCGAGAGGTACTTCATGTCGACGAACTCGGAGCGCCGGCCCTGGCAGAGCTCCATGACCGTGCCCACGAACTCGCTGGGCAGGACCACCGAGGCGGCCACGTAGGGTTCCTCGACACGGTCGATGCGCACCGCCTCGGGCATCTGGGCGGGGTTGCGCACCTGGACCATGGCGCCGTCGGTCTGAAAGACGTGATATTCGACGTTGGGCGTCGTGGTGAGCAGCTCGAGGTCGTACTCGCGCTCGAGGCGCTCGCGCACGATGTCCATGTGCAGCAGACCCAGAAAGCCGCAGCGAAAACCAAAGCCCAGCGCCTGGCTGGTCTCGGGCTCCCACGACAGCGCGGCGTCGTTCAGGGTGAGCTTCTCGAGCGCGTCGCGCAGCTCGCCGAACTTGTCGCCCTCGGTCGGAAACAGGCCGCAGAAGACCATCGGGTGGACGACCTTGTAGCCCGGCAGCGCCTCGCTGGCCGGGTGGCGCAGAGCGGTGATGGTGTCGCCCACACGCACCCGGGAGACCTCTTTGACGCCGGTGATGATGTAGCCGACCTCGCCGGTCTCGAGGCGCTCCATCGGCACCATCTCGGGCCCGAAGTAGCCGAGCTCCTCGACTTCGACCTTCTGGCCGTTGCCCATCATCTGCACCATCTCGTGGCGGCTGAACGAGCCGTCGATCACCCGCACGTAGGCGACCACGCCGCGATACTGGTCGTACTGCGAGTCGAAGACCAGCGCCCGCGCCGGCGCCGCCGGGTCGCCGGCGGGGCGCGGCGTGCGGGCCACCACGGCCTCGAGCACCTCCTCGACCCCGACGCCCGTCTTGGCCGACACGGTCAGCAGCTCGTCGTGGGTGGCGCCGGTCAGCTCGTGGACCTCGAGCTCGGTCTCGGCGATGTCGGCGGCCGGCAGGTCGATCTTGTTCAGTACGGGAATGATCTCGAGGTCGTTGTCGAGGGCGAGGTAGGCGTTGGCCACGGTCTGCGCCTCAACGCCCTGGGTGGCGTCGACCACCAGCACGGCGCTCTCGCAGGCGGCCAGCGAGCGCGAGACCTCGTAGGTGAAGTCGACGTGGCCGGGAGTGTCGATCAGGTTGAGCTGGTACAACTCGCCGCTGCGCGCCCGGTAGGCGATGCGGACGGCCTGCGCCTTGATCGTGATGCCGCGCTCGCGCTCGAGGTCCATGCTGTCGAGCAGCTGCTCCTTCATGTCGCGCGCCGGCACGGTGCCGGTGAGCTCGAGGATGCGGTCGGCCAGCGTCGACTTGCCATGGTCGATGTGGGCGATGATCGAGAAGTTGCGGATGTGATCGAGGTCCATTCCAGTCCTACAGTAGCAGAGGCTCGCGTCAGCGACCGATCTCGCGGACGGCGCCTTGTCTCGTGGCGGCGACCGATCTCACGGACGGGGCTCGTCTCGTGACGGCGAGCGACCTCACGGCACCGCCTCGGTCTCTTCGGGCGGCGCGTGGCGCCCGCGGCCGCGACGCATGAGCAGCTTCACGACCGAGAGCTCCTCGACGCGCAGCAGCCGGGCCGCTCCCAGGTAGACCAGGCCGCCGGCGCCGAAGACCGCCGTGACGACCACGATCAGCCCCACAAGGCCGCTGTCGGCCCACGACCGCAGACCGTGCCACAAGGCGAAGCTCACCACGGCCAAGGCCGCCGAGCATACCAGTATCTTTCCCAGGCTCACGAGAATGCGACGGCCGTCGACGAACTCGATCTGGCGGCGCATCAACACAAGCAGGGCGACGAAATTGAAGGCCGACACGATCGAGGTCGACAACACGATGCCGCGGGCGCCCAGCGGCTTGTAGAGCAGCCAGTCCAGCAGCACGTTCAAGGCCAGGTTGACGAGCCCCACGTAGAGCGGCAGCCAGGGGCGCTGCAGACTCTGAAAGCCGCGGTTGAACATGACGTTGACGTTGGCGAAGGCCATGCCGAGCGTGAAGTAGGCGAGGATCGGCGCCACGGCCGCGGTGTCGGCGGGCACGAACTGGCCATGCTGGTAGATGAGCTGCACGATCGAGTGGGGCACCACGACAAACCAGGCGACGAAGGGCAGCGAGACAAAGAAGATCTGCCGCACGCCCATCGAGAGCGTCTCGCGAAAACGCGTCATGTCGAGATCGGCCGCGTAGCGCGACAGAGTCGGAAACAGCACCGTGCCGATGGTGATCGCAAACATCCCCTGGGGGAGCTGGTAAAGGCGGAAGGCGTAGTTGATCTGGGCCGCCGCGTGGTCGCTCACGAACTGGGCGAAGAAGAAGTCGACGAGAGCGTTGAAGTTGAGGATGCCGAGGGTGATCGTGACCGGCACCATGAGCACCAGCACGCGGCGCAGCAGCGGGTCGCGCCACTCGAAGCTCAGGCGCCATTTGAGGTCGACGTTGCGCAGCGGCGGCAGCAGCAGCAGAAGCTGGGCCACCGTACCGAAGAACGTGCCCCAGACCAGGGCGTAGATGCCCAGCGAGCCGTGCCCCGAAAAGAGCACGATGAAGGCGATGATGACGAGGTTCCAGACGATCGACACGACAGCCGGCATGGTGAAGCGCTCGTAGGAATAGAGCACGCCGATGACCACGCCCGAGACGCTGAAGAGCAGCACCGTGGGCAGCAGGATGCGCAGCATCTCGACGGCGAGGTGGCTGATGTAGGGCTGACCCGCGAACTGCGGAAAGAAGATCCGCACGATGAGCGGCGCGCCCAGCATGAGCACGATCGTGGCGCTGCCGACCACGACCACCATGAAGCTGAGCAGCGATGAGGCCAGCTTGTAGGCGCGCTCGCGCTCGCCTTTGGCAAAGAGGCCGGTGAAGACCGGCACGAAGGCCGCGCTGATCGCCGCGTCGGCAACGAGCTGGCGGATGAGGTTGGGGATCACGGCGACCGAGGCGAAGGTGTTGAACTGCACGCTCACGCCGAAGGCGTTCGCGGTGAGGATCTCACGGGCGACGCCGACGACCCGTGAGATGCCGGTCGCCGCGGCCACGATGACGGCCGCCCAGGCGAGCCTCTTCTGTCGTTCAGTCACGCGGTATGCTCTCAGTCAGGCGGTGAGGGTCTCCAGGCATGAACGCGCCGCCCAGCGGGCAAAACAGCGACTCAGTCTAACAGACCCGCGCGCTTGCCCGGCTCGCGGCGGCTGTGCTACCATCACACGCCTGCTCGGATCGAGCAGTGAGCCTCGACCACGATAGGACCAACGTGCCCAACATCAAGCAGCAGAAGAAGCGCATGCGCCTCGCCGTCAAGCAGCGGCTTCGCAACCGACAGGTCAAGTCGAGCATCCACACCCTCTTTCGCAAGCTCGAAACCAGCCTCGCCGGCGACGACCCTGCGGCCACCGCGCTCGTAGCCACCGAGCTCACCTCGAGCATCGACAAGGCTGTCTCCAAGGGCGTCCTCCATGCCAACAACGCGGCCCACAAGAAGAGCCGCGCCGCGCGCATGGTCGCCGGCCACACGGCCTAAGACCAACGCCCCAACGTCCCGGGCCCGCCGATCACCTCGCGGGCCCTTTTCTTGTCGACCCCGCTGGCGCCCTCTTCTTACCGACTCCGCACGCGGAACTCCGCACGCCTGGTTCTTGTCGACCCCGCCTGCCGACTCCGGCAGGCCGACGCCCCGCCGATTTCGCCGCTGACGCTCAGCGCGCCGCTCAGCGCGGCCAGCACCTACGCTTAGCGCGCGGCCAGCACCTTGCCGAGGGCGAGCTCGAGGCTGAACTCCGCGTCGAGCTCACTGCCCCCCACCATCGCCGCCTGGGCGTCGGCCAGCGCCGCCAGGGCGCGATCGAGCGCGTGACGTTCAAAGCGGCTGCGCTGCTCGAGCAGCTTCTGCGCCGTGTAGGGCTTTATGCCGAGCGTGGCGGCGACCTCGGAGGACGGCATCTCGTGAGGCAGATCCATCACCGTGGAGAGCTGCCCGATGTAGCGCACGAGCGAGTAGAGCGTGGAGCGGGCCACCTCGCCGGCGCTCTTGCCACTGCCGGCAAACAGCTCTTCGAGAACGCCGAACGCGCCCGGCGCGTCGCGCCGCCCGACGGCGTCGGTGAGCTGATAGATGCGGGCGTCGATCGTCGGCGAGCAGACCGCGTCGATGTCGGCTTCGGCGATCGGCCGGCCCAGGGTATAGGCGGCCAGCTTGGCGAGCTCGTTGTCGAGCGTGTTGGAGTCGTCGCCTACCTGGGCGAGCAGGTACCGGGCTTCTGGCCCGCCAAGGCGCGCGCCACGCGACTTGGCCTGCCCTCTCAGCCACTCAGTCACGTCGGCTTGCCGCTTGGGCAGGTCGTAGCGCAGAACCTGGCCACTCTTTTCGAGCAGCTTTGCGAGGCGCTCGGTCTTGCGGAACGTCTCGCCGACCAACGTGATGCACACGCCGGGCACCGGGTCGCTCAGGTACTCGGCGATGCGGTCGCGGTCGGCGGCCTTCCAGGAGTCGGCGCCGGCCACCAGCAGCAGACGCGTGCCGAACGTGAAGGTCGCGGTGTCGGCGGCCTGCAGGACATCGGCGACCGACTGGCTGTGGGCGTCGAAGAGGCTGAGGTTGAGATCGCTGCCTGTCTCCGCGTAGACGCGCTTGCGCAGACGCGCCACGCTGCGGCGCACCTTGGGCTGATCGTTACCGCAGATGAGGTAGGCGGGCTTGAGGTCGGAAGGCTCGGTCATGGCCTGCTAGGATAGCACTCGTGACCATCGCGACCGGGATTCATGTTCACTTCAGCCCCGCGATCTGGGCCGTGCTGATCGTTCTCACGGTGGTCAACTACGCCCTGCTCGTGCTCGCGCTGGTCAACGTCATCCCGCGCGAGTCGGCCGCCATTCGCTTTCACAACCGCTGGATCTGGGTGGCGCTGATCGTGCTCGTCAACTTCCTGGGGCCGCTGGCCTACTTCGCCGTGGGCCGCATCGACGCGCCTCTGGCCGACAACACCGGCGCCGACGAGCGGCCCGCCGGCGAGCGCGCCCGAGCGGCGGTCGAGCTGCTCTACGGGCCGTACCCACAGCAGCCGCTGAACGGCCCGATCTCCCCCGCGCCTCCGGAGCGCCGGTGAGCGGCTCGATCTCCACCGCGCCTCCGCAAACGCCGACCCCCGGACCGTCGCCTGTGCCCGGGGCGCCGAGTCCGATGGCTGTCGAGCTGCGCGGCTTGACCAAGCTCTACGGCCGTCACGCCGCCCTGGATGGCGTCGATCTGACCGTGCCGGCCGGCGCGATCTTCGGCTTTCTCGGCCCCAACGGAGCCGGCAAGACCACTACGCTGCGCATCCTCGGTGGCCTCGCCCGGCCCAGCGCGGGCAGCGCCGCGGTGCTCGGCCACGACGTGCAGCGCGCGACCAACGAGGTCAGGTCGCAGGTAGGCTTCCTGCCCGACGTGCCGGGCTTCTACCCGTGGATGACGGCGCCCGAGTTCCTGCGCTTCGCCGGCCGCCTGTTCGGCCTCGAGCCGCAGGCCCTCGAAGCCCGCGTCGCCGCCCTGCTCGACCTCGCCGGTCTGCGCGGCGTCGAGGCCCGCGTCGGCACCTTCTCGCGCGGCATGAAGCAGCGTCTGGGCGTCGCCCAGGCCCTGATCAACGCCCCCCGGCTCCTGCTGCTCGACGAGCCCACGAGCGCGCTCGATCCGATCGGCCGCAAGGAGGTCCTCGACATGATCGCCGCCCTGGCCGGCCGCACCACGGTGTTCTTTTCGACCCACATCCTGGCCGACGTGGAGCGCGTCTGCGACACGATCGCGATACTCGATCGGGGTCGCGTCGTGGAGCAGGCGTCGATCGACGAGCTCAAGCGTCGCCACGGACGCGGGCAGCGCCTGCTGGTCGAAGTCGACGACCCCACACGCCTCGCCCAGGCGCTCGTCTCGCTACCCTGGGTCGGTTTGATCGAACGCGACGGCGCCACCCTGCGCCTGACGGTGAGCGACCTGGTGGTAGCCGAACGGGAGCTGCCCGGCGTGATTGCCGCGACCGGCCTCGGGCTGCGCCGTCTCGAGGCCGATGAGGTGAGCCTCGAGGAGGTCTTCGTCGAGCTCGTCGGGGAGCACCGCTCGTGAGCGGTGC
>PKYM01000286.1:0-144 GCA_003132645.1 Actinomycetota bacterium
GGCGCCCTCGATGTCGCCCTTGCAGTCGACGTAGATAGTGCAGCCGTCGGTGCTCGGCTTCGCGTTTCCGCCGGTGGCGAGGTCGGCGCTCACGTCGCCCATCTCGCCGGGCAGGAGGGCGATGCCGTCCATGCCCGGGACGAG
>PKYM01000286.1:161-2972 GCA_003132645.1 Actinomycetota bacterium
CAGGTGTCGCGGTCGTTTGCGGTGGGGTGTTGATGTCGTTGGCGGTCAGGTTCTCCCCGCGACGAGCGCGGCTAAAAACGATGGAGGTGGGAGGGCGGGATCGGCCGGACGGCGCTCTACGGTGTCCATCTCGCGTACGATACCATCTCAGTCTGAGCCAACGGAGGCCAGTGCATGGTGGACTACGACGTCGTCGTCGAGCGCCGCGGGACGGCGAGCTACAAGTGGGATCGCTACGGGCCCGACGTGCTGCCGTTCTGGGTGGCCGACATGGACCTGCCGGCGCCGCCGGCGGTCGTCGCGGCGCTTGAGGCGCGGGCCGCTCACGGGGTCTACGGCTACTCGCTCGTGCCTGACTCGCTTACCGACGCGGTGCGGCAGCATCTGCTCTCGCGCTACGACTGGGACGTGGCGGCCGAGTGGCTCGTCTGGCTGCCCGGCGTGGTGCCCGCCCTCAATCTGGCCTGCCGCGCCTTCGCGGCGGCCGGCGAGACCGTGCTGACCGTGGTGCCGGCCTACCCGCCCTTCCTCGACGCGCCCGGTCTGCAGGGGCGGCAGCTCGCGACGGCGCCCGCGCGCCTGGCGCGAGGGCGCTGGGAGCTGCCGCTCGACGAGCTCGAGGCGGCGGTCACGCCGCAGACACGCGTACTTTTGTTCTGTCATCCGCACAACCCGCTGGGGCGTATCTGGAGCGCCGCCGAGGTAGCCGGCGTGGTCGAGTTCTGCCGCCGCCACGAGCTCGTGCTCGTGTCCGACGAGATCCACTGCGACCTGCTGCTCGAGCCGGCGCGCCACGTGCCTTCGGTACTCGCCGCGGCGGGTGCGCCGGAGCTGACCGTCACCCTCATGGCGCCGAGCAAGACGTTCAACCTGCCGGGCCTGAACTTCGCCTTCGCCGTGATCCCCGACACGGGGCTGCGGCGGCGCTTCACGGCCGCCGGGGCCGGGCTGCTGCCCTTCCCCGGCTGCTTTGCCATCGTCGCCGCCGAGGCCGCCTACCGGCAGGGCGGCGACTGGCTGGCCGGGCTCGTGGCCTACCTGCGCGGCAACGCCGAGCGCGTCGAGGCCTTCGTGGCCTCCGAGCTGCCCGGCGTGACGGCCACCCACGTCGAGGCCACCTACCTCGCCTGGCTCGACGCGCGCGAGTGGCGCGCGGCGCACGGCGGCGAGGACCCGGTCCAGGCCAGCCTGCAAGCCGGCGTGGCGCTCTCTGAGGGCGGCGCCTTCGGCGCCGCCCCGGGGTTTGCCCGGCTCAACTTCGGCTGCCCGCGCGGCATGCTCGACGAGGGCCTGCGGCGGCTGAAGGTCGCCCTGGGATGAGCGCTCGGACCGTGATCCTCGCCCTCGACCAGGGCACGACGAGCTCGCGTGCCGTGGTCGTCGATCGCGGTGGGCGGATCGTCGCGTCAGCCCAGCGTGAGATCGGCCATTCCTACCCGCAGCCGGGCTGGGTCGAGCAGGACGCGTTCGAGATCTGGACGGCGCAGCGCGACACGGCCCGGGAGGCGCTGGAGCGTAGTCCCTACAGCGCCGCGGAGGTGGCGGCGGTCGCTATCGCCAACCAGCGTGAGACCACCATCGTCTGGGAACGGGCCGGCGGCCTGCCGGTCGCGCCGGCCATCGTCTGGCAGGATCGCCGCACGGCCGATGAGTGTCGCGAGCTGCGCGTGGCCGGCCACGAGCCGTTCGTGCGCCAGCGGACCGGGCTCGTGTTCGATCCCTACTTCTCGGCGACCAAGCTGCGCTGGATCCTGGGGCACATCGACGACGGCGTCGCGCGCGCCCGCCGCGGCGAGCTCGCCTTCGGCACGGTCGACTCCTGGCTCGTCTGGAACCTGAGCGGCGGTCGGCTGCACGTGACCGACGCGACCAACGCCTCGCGCACGCTGCTCTACGACATCCACACCGGCACCTGGGACGAGGAGCTGCTGGCGCTGTTCGGCGTGCCCCGCGCGGTGCTGCCCGAGCTCGTCGACACGAGCGGGGTGATCGGCGAGACCCAGGCTTCGCTTTTCGGCGAGCCGCTGCCCATCGCCGCCCTGTGCGGCGACCAGCAGGCGGCGCTGTTCGGTCAGGGCTGCGACGCGCCGGGCTTGGCCAAGGTCACCTACGGCACGGGCTGCTTTCTGCTGGCCCACAGCGGCGCGCAGCCGGTCGCTTCGCCCAGCAGGCTGCTTTCCACCGTCGCCCTGCAGCGCGGCGGACGGCGGACCTTCGCCCTGGAGGGCAGCGCCTTCGTCGGCGGCGCGGCGATCGGTTGGCTGCGCGACTCGCTGGGCGTCCTGCGCTCCTCGGGCGAGTCGGGCGAGCTCGCGGGGCGGGTGAAGGCCGGCGAGGGCGGGGTCTTCGTCCCCGCCCTCGCCGGCCTCGGTGCGCCCTACTGGGACCCCCATGCCCGGGGCGCCTTTCTCGGTCTCACCCTGGCGTCCACGCCGGCGCACCTGGCCCGAGCGGTGCTCGAGGGCATCGCCTTCCAGGTCGCCGACCTGGTCGCCGCCATCGCCGACTCGGGCCTCGAGCTGGTCGAACTGCGGGCCGACGGCGGCGCCTCGGTCAACGACGTGCTGCTGCAGTTCCAGGCCGACATCCTCGGCATACCCGTGGCCCGCGCCGCCGAGCCGGAGTGCACGGCGCTGGGTGCCGCCTGCCTCGCCGGCCTCGCCGTGGGACTGTGGCGCGACGCCGCCAAGGTCCACGCGCTGCTGCGTCCGGCGCGGCGCTTCGCGCCCGACCCGGCTTGCGATCGGGCAGCGTTGCTCGCCCGCTGGCGGCGGGCGGTCGCGGCGGTGCGCGAGTTCGCCGCGGGCGAGG
>PKYM01000196.1 GCA_003132645.1 Actinomycetota bacterium
TTCGCCGCGGCACAGCGAAGACCTGCTCAAGCTAACGGAGCATTACTAGCGCGGCGTCAGGCGGTGATCGTGCGGCCGATTCTCGAGCGCCCGCTTGCACGGTCGACTGCCCGGCCCTTAAGCTAGGCGAGTTGCAACCGACGGGGCGGTCGCCCTGGGCGCAACGCTCAGGGAGGGCCAGGCTC
This sequence comes from Actinomycetota bacterium, assembly GCA_003132645.1. Classification (GTDB taxonomy): domain Bacteria; phylum Actinomycetota; class Thermoleophilia; order UBA2241; family UBA2241; genus Bog-752. The sequence goes on from PKYM01000196.1 coordinate 186, forward strand.
ATGCCCAGGAGACGCAGGTGAGAGGGGCTCCAGCGAGACGGAGGCGGGCGGTGCGCAGACGGCGCGCTTTCGTCGCTGCTCTGGCGCTGGTGGCCGCGCCTGCGGTGGTTACCGTCTCCGCCGTGCGAGCGCACGACCACAGCGCGCCACCGCAACACCCGGCGGATGGCCGCAGCTCCGTCGCCAGCCCGCGAGCCACGGCGGCGGGAGCAGCGCTTGCCGACGATTCCGGGACGGTCGCCCGCACGGCCGTCTCCGTCCGAACCCTGGACCGGGAACTCACAGCCGCGCTCGCGCGAGTCCTGAGGAGCACACCGGCAATCCCGCCGTGGGCCTCGTCGATCGCACCACCGGTCTCAAGGCGATCTACGGCGGCGGGCGCCAGTTCCATACGGCGAGCATCGTCAAGGCCGACATCCTGGCCGCGCTGATGGTGCGCCATCAGGCTGCCGGGACGCCGCTCAGCGAGAACGAGCAGGAACTCGCGACGCTGATGATCGAGGAGAGCGACAACGATGCCGCGACCGACCTGTGGGGGGACGTCGGCGCGGCGGACGGTATCGCCGAGGCCAACGCCCAACTCGGCTTGCGCCACACGACGCCGGGCGAGGACTACTACTGGGGCCTGACCGAGACCACCGTCCCCGACCAGCTGGAGCTGCTTTCCGACCTCACGTCGTCCCGTTCCCCACTCAACGCGGCCTCCCGGTCCTACGAGCTGAGCCTGATGTGCCACGTGGAGCCCGACCAGGCCTGGGGCGTCACCGCGGCCGCGACGCCGAGAACGCTCGCCGCCGTCAAGAATGGCTGGCTTCCCGACCCGCAACTCTGGGTGGTCAACAGCATCGGCGTGATCCGCCACGACGGGCAGGTGCTTCTGGTGGCCGTTCTCTCAGACGACCAGCCCACCGAAGCCGGCGGCATCGCCCAGGCCAAGGCAGCCGCCGTGGCGGCGGCAGACGCGGCTGTCGCAGCTCACTCCTGAGGACCGATCATGACCTCTGAGCCGCCTCGCGATCACCCCGGAGACAGACACCCGCCCGCCGGCGACTTCGTGCCATCGTGGCGACGCCCCAGCAAAGCCGCATCGAGGTGGCCGGCATTCGCGGCCGCCGTCATCATCATCGCGGGCCAGACGTGGGTAGCCGCCAGCCTCTCGCTGCGACCGGTCTGGGCGTATCCGACCGTCGCCGGGGTGTTCCTGCTGGCCTCGGTGGCCGTCTACCTGCCGTCCCGGGCGGAGCCGGGTCGAGCCTTGCGAGTGCTCTCCGTCGGGCTCGTCGCCGTGCTCGTCATCGCCAATGCGGTCAGCGTCGTGCTGCTCGTGCGCGGGGTCTTCGTGGGATCGAAGCTCAGCCCGGCGGGCCTTCTCCTCGCCGGGGCCGCGCTCTGGATCGTCAACGTCGCCGTCTTCGCCCTCATCTACTGGGAGCTGGACGGCGGCGGGCCTGAGGCCCGTGCCGAGGGACGCCGAGACTATCCCGACCTCGTGTTCCCGCAGCAGCAACAGGACCAGCAGGGACTCGCCCCGTCCGACTGGAAACCGACCTTCCCAGACTACCTCTACGTGTCGCTCACCAGCGCGACCGCGTTCTCGCCCACCGACGCCATGCCCTACTCGCAGCGAGCGAAGCTCGTGATGGGTGTCGAGGACACGCTTTCACTGGTCATCGCCGCCATGCTCGTCGCTCGAGCCATCAATGTCGCCCGCGGATGANNCTGAAGCTCGCCTACGCGGCCTGCTGCAAGCGGCTGAGAATGCCCAGCATCGCCGGAGACAAATCCGTGTGGTGATGAACGATCCTCCACTGTCCCGCTTCACGACGATAGACGTTCGTGACGCGCTGCTCGACGGCGACCTGCTCTCCGGCAATCGTGATCTGCCCGGATTCGACACCCACTTCGTAGGCCATGTCCCCAGCAACCTGGATACTCTGGTCGCGCAGCTCGGCGTGGCCTCCCGAGGCGAGATGAGCCACCTGCTCGAACGAACCTCGGACTTCGTCCCACCCGACCTGCCGACCGCCGATCGGATGCATCGTCGTGACGGTCGCGCTGTGCGACCAGATGCCACCCAGCGGAGCCGCATCGCCATCGATCATGCTGCTCAGCGCCGCGTAGAACTGTGTTGATGCCTTGCGGACGTCATCTTCTGTCGACATGGATTGTTCTCCTTTGATCGGCGGTCGCGCAAAGACCGCGTGTACGCCTGACGGATTCTCGCTCTCAAAGTCGGGCCACCTGCCTGGAGACTCCCGACAGATGACCAAGCCGGCACAGCGAGCGGGCGGCTGCGCCACCCGCTCGGCCGGCTGATATCTTCCGACCTACGCCGCCTTCGCCTTGTAGTCGGTTACCTCGGTCTCACGCGCCCAGGTGATGCGCGGCTCGCTGATCACGCCGCCGCGCTCCATGGCCACCTTCAGGGACGGGTCGGCGGCGAACGCCTCGGCCTGCTCCTTGGAAGGAAAGTGGTTGACGACCGTGAGCTCGTTGGGATCGTCGACGCTCCGGTAGAGCTCGTGACCGGTGGCGCCGTAGCGCCTGCGGGTGGCCTCGTGTTCGTCGAACACGGGCTTCCATGTGTCGTAGTCACGTACCTTGTGCTGCACGATGATGATCATGATCACCTCTCGAAGGACTCGATGGAGGGCAGCGCCGCTCTTGTCCGGAGTCGCGCACCGTCCCAAAGTTTAGTGGCTCGTACCGCACTATAAGCGTCCGTAACCACGTTTGACGGAAAGAGTGGCTCCCCCGCTCCGTGGCTACCACAGTGCACAAGAGGTTGCTTTTCTGGTCGGCCGCCGACGCGAAGGATCGCTCCCAACGGCGCTCACCGTCGTGTACCGCCAGTTCTCGGGAACACCTCCCCCACTGTCCAGCGGTCCCGAAAGCGAAAACGACATGCCCGCAGCGCAGCACGGGCGCCCCGGCGCCGCAGGAGGACTCCATGCTCTCGGCGAGCTTGCCGACCGCCTTGACGACCAGATCGGCAAGGGCGTCGATGAGTTGGTCCAAGGCCGTCACGCGCGCCGCCTGCGCCGCGTTGGGGCAACGCACGCCCTTGAGCCTGGGCCGGGAAGCCTGTGGATCGAAGGCGGTCCGCCCGCTCGGCCGGGAAACTCCGTGCAGGTGCTGATCGACGGGGCTCAAGCGCTGCCGCGCATGGCCCAGGCGATGCAGCGGGCGCGATCCCACATCCTCGTCGCCGGCTGGTATCTGACGCCCTGGCTGCAGATGACGCGCGGCCCTGACCCGGTCGTACTGCGCGGCCTGCTGAGAGAGCTCGCATCGCACGTGGATGTGCGCGTACTGCTGTGGGCCGGTGCGCCGCTGCCGGTGTTTCTTCCCTGGCGCCGTCAGGTGCGGGAGGTGCGCGACGAGCTCTGCGCCGGCGTGCCGCTGCACTGCGCGCTCGACGACCACGAACGTCCCCTGCACACCCATCACGAGAAGCTCGTCGTCGTCGACGACGAGATCGCTTTTGTGGGCGGTATCGACCTGACCGACTTCCATGGCGACCGCTTCGACACGAACGACCACCCCCTGCGCGGCGGCGTCGGCTGGCACGACGTGGCGGTCGAACTGCGCGGTCCCATCGTCGGCGACGTGGCCGAGCACTTCCGGTTTCGCTGGCACGAGGTGACCGGCGAACGTTTGGCCGCTGGGCGCTCGCCCGATCCCGTGGGCGACACCGCCGCGCAGCTCGCGGTCACCGTCCCGGACCGGATCTACCGGGGGCGACCCGACGGCGAGTTTGGGATCCTCGAGGCCTACCTGCGCGCGCTGCGGTCAGCCGAGCGTCTGATCTACCTCGAAAACCAGTTCCTCTGGTCGCCCGAGATCGTCGCCGTCCTGCGCGAGAAGCTGCTGCATCCGCCGAGCGACGCATTCCGGCTCGTCCTCGTACTGCCATCGCGGCCGAACAACGGTGGAGACGACACGCGCGGCCAGCTGGGCACGCTGCTCGACTCAGACCGCGACCGACGTTTCCTGGCCGCCACCCTGTACGCCCACGAAGGAGCTCTCTCCCGGTCCGTCTACGTGCACGCCAAGGTCGGTCTGGTCGACGATCGCTGGCTCACGGTGGGCTCGGCAAACCTCAACGACCACTCCCTGTTCAACGACACCGAGGTGAACATCGTCACCTGCGACGAGCGTCTCGTGCGCGAGACACGGCTGCGCATCTGGGCGGAGCACCTCGAGCTCCCGCGCGAGAGCATCGACGGCGAGCCAGAGCTCGTCGTAGACGAGCTCTGGCGGCCCATCGCCGACGAGCAGGCGCAGCGGCGGCAGGCGGGCCAGCCGATGACCCATCGGCTGGCCCGCCTGCCGCACCTCTCGCGCCAGTCGCGCCGCCTCCTGGGTCCGCTCCAGGGCCTCATCGTCGACGGCTGAGCGCGGCCCTGGCCCCTCGCGACTCAAGGCGATCATCGCCGGCGGGCGACGCAGCCCAAGCGCACCGGCGCCGTTAAAGACTCGGCTGAGACTCTCGAGTCGCTCCGGCAAACGGAGACGCACCTGCCGCGACTGGGTAGGCACCCGGCATGAGCGGTAGCAGCGGCGACCAGTCTGACCTCCCAGTCGACCTCTCGAACACTCCCCGCCCGATGCAGCCCGTCGAACCCGTGCCCGCCGCTGCGGCGCGCGCCTTCGCTTGGCTTGTGGCTGGGCCGCTCGCCTACGTCATTCCCATCGTCTGGATCGTCTTCGCGCTGTGGGCATCAGTGCACTTACCATCGATCGCCCAGTCATCTGGGGCTCTGGGCGACCTGACGGCGCCCAACGCTCCCGCCATCGCCGCCCAACAGCTCGACGCACGGTTGTTCGGCGTGCCCGCGATCAGCCGCGTGGCCGTCGTTCAGCACGCTCAAAGCAGCCTGCCCGCGTCGGTCCTTCTAGCGAGCGCGACACAGGCCTTAGCCGTCGACAACCATAGCGCCGCGTCTGTGCCGCCGGGCCTGCTCGGCGCTCTGCCGATCGTCAACCAGCCCGGGCTCGTGCCCGCCTCGCGCCAGACGCGCACGACTGTCATCACCTACCTGGTCTACGATCCCGCCCTCGATTGGAACGTACAGGTCGCCAGCGCCCAGCAGTACGCTCGCGAGCTCGCCGGGACGCCGGGGAGCTCGGTCGTGGGGGTGACAGGCGTCATCCCGGCCCGCCTCGAACAGGGCAACGCCATCCTCGGCAAGCTCACCTTGATCGAGATCGCCACCGTCCTGCTCATCGGGCTTATCGTCGGTCTCACCTTCCGCTCGATCGGCGCACCACTCGTCACGCTGGCCGCGGGCATCGTCGCCTACGTCGTCGCGGCCCACGTGGTCGCCTGGGTAGGGCAGCGCACGGGCACGTCGGCACCGCAGGAGTTACAGCCGCTGATGATCGTGCTGCTTTTGGGCATAGTCACCGATTACTCGATCTTCTTCTTGTCCGGCGTGCGACGGCACCTCGCGGCCGGCATGCGCCGCGCGGCAGCGGCGCGCGCCACGACCGGCGAGTTCGTGCCGACCATCCTGGCGGCCGGCGTGATGGTCGCCGCCGGCACCGCCTGCCTGCTGGCCGCCTCGCTTGCATTCTTTCGCGCCCTGGGACCGGGCATGGCGCTGACCGTCCTGATCGGTCTCGCCGTGGCGATCACCTTCGTGCCCGCCACGCTCGCGATCTTCGGCCGGTTGCTGTTTCTGCCGCACGCCCCCGATCGGCTGGGCAGGCAAGCGCGGCTCGAGCGTGCTCGGCCGCCGGCTGTGCCGGCCCGGCGCTCCCTCAGGGCGCGCTTCGCGCGGCTCGCCACGTGGCGGCCCGTCGGCGTCACTGTGACCGTAGTCGGCGTCGCGCTCCTTGTCGTCGCCTCGACTGGGATCAGCAGGGCGCATCTCGGGTTCGGGCTGACCAGCGGCCTGCCAGCGTCGAGCGAGCCGGCGCGGGCAGCGGCAGCGGCGAGCGCTGGTTTTGCCCGCGGCATACTTTCGCCGACCGAGGTGATCGTGCAGAAACCGGCGATCGGCTCCCAGCGCGGCTCGCTTGTGGCGCTCGAGAGCCAGCTCGGCCGCCAGCCCGGCGTGGCGGGCGTCTTCGGGCCGCGTGAGCAGTTCTTCGGCGGCGTGGCTCTCGGGGCCGCCGGCCTCTCAACGGCCGGGGCTACGGTCGCCAAAGACGGCGGCGCGGCGCGGTTTCTCGTCGTCTTGAAGGGCGACCCGCTCGGCAGTGCCGGGATCAGCGCGTACAACGCCATGCGCGCCGCGATGCCTGCGCTGCTCGCCCACTCGAGGCTCGCCGGCGCTCGCGTGGCCTACGCCGGCGACACCCCACTCGCCCAGCAGACCCTGGTGCGCACGGTCTCCGACCTGCGCCGTGTCGGCGCCGCGGTGATCGTCGTCGAGCTCGTGCTGCTCATCGTGTTCCTGAGAGCGCTCATCGCGCCGCTCTACCTGCTCGCGGCGAGCATCCTCGCGCTGACGGCGTCGTTCGGCCTCACGACCTACGTCTTCCGGGGCCTGTTCCATCAGCCGGACATCATCTACTTCGTGCCGTTTGCCGCCGCAGTGCTGCTGGTTTCACTGGGTTCCGACTACAACATCTTCCTGATGGGACGCATCTGGGAGCAGGCCCGCATCAGGCCGCTGCGCCGGGCCGTCGAAGAGGCCGTGCCACGTGCCACTCGCGCGATCTCCGTGGCGGCGCTCGCGTTGGCGCTGAGCTTCGCCCTACTGGGACTGGTCGATCTGCAGTCGTTCCACCAGCTCGCGCTCCTGCTGTTCGTCGGCGTGCTGATCGACTCGTTCTTCGTGCGCTCGCTGCTGGTGCCGGCCCTGGTCACGGTCTTCGGCCGGACCAGCGCCTGGCCGGGGCGGCTGCGGCGCCGCGCAGACGAAGCCGAAAGCGGCGCCGCCCGAGACCCGCGGCGCTGAGCCCGGATCGGACCGCCGCAGCGCCTGACCTCCCTGCGCCCACCATCAGGGAAAGCGTGCGAGTGGCGCGCCAGCGCCGCCACCAGACGCGACGACCGTCACCTTCGTCCTTGACCCCGGCGCGACACAGCCGATGGTATCCTGCCGAGACAACCATCGGCTGCCGAGGTTCGCCTGAGCCTGCACGCACATGACCCGACACGATGAGGGCCCGCTTGTCTCACTTCCAGAGTGGTCCAGCAAACAAGGGCAAGACCTTCGGCAGCCGGCTGCGGCGCAGCCTGGTGGCCCTCGGTGACGCCCTGCAGCCGCATCGCTGGGTAGTTCTCCTCCTTACCGCCCTGGCGGAGCTCGCGGTGCTCGGCGCCCTCAGCCCAGCGCGCACGGAGGATGCGACGCTGGGGATCGCGGTCTCTTTCATGGCCCTGGCCGCGGTCGTCGCGGGAACACTCGCCGGGCCCCTGGTCGGCTCTCTTGCCGCCCTTGTCGGCGGTGGGATCTTCTTCGCCACGATCGCCAATCTGGGAGCCGACACGTCGTTTCTGGCGACGGCGGTCTCGACAGGGATGTGGGTCCTTGCCGCCATCTCCTCCGGGACCATCGCCAAGGCGCTCCATGAGCAGGTCGGTAAGCGGCAGGAGGCCTCGGTCGCCCTCGCCCAGGCAGAGGCGGTGCGTCAGACGGCAGAGCACCTGCTCGAGGCCACGGCGTCGTTCCACGGCGGCCAGAGCCTCGGCGAGGTGGCCGACGACGTCTGCCGGACCGCGCTCAGCTCGTTCGACTGTCTGTCCGCGGCGCTCTTTCTGGTCGAGGAGGCGACGCTACGGCCCGTGGCGGTCGCACCGCACGCGTCGGTCAAAGCGGTGGGCCGTCTGTCGCTCGAGGACCATCCCGGCCTCGCGCGGCTGGTCGCGCTCGAGCGCCCGGCCCTCGTCACGGGCGCGCGCTCGATCGAGTCCCTCGCCCCCGGAGCCACGCCGGGCCTCGCCTCACTCCTCCCCGGCAACGCCGTCGTCTTTGTGCCCCTGCGCGTCGGCGAAGAGCCGCTGGCCCTGCTCGCCCTCGGCTGGCAGCAGGTCTCCCAGCGACCCGACGATGAACGCATGGCCGTCATGCAGCGCTTCGGCGACCAGGCGGCCATCGCTCTCCTCGAGACGCGACGAGCGCACGCACGCGCCGAAGTGGCCGGGCTGCACGCGACGCTGGAGACCGGCCTTCTGCCCGTCCTGCCCGTGGACCACCCCGCGCTCACGGTCGTCATGGCCTACCGCCCCGGGGAGGATCGTCTTCTGCTCGGCGGCGACTTCTACGATGTCCTGCCTCTGCCCGACGGGCGACTCGCCCTCATCCTGGGCGACGTGGCCGGGCATGGCCCGAACGCGGCCGCGCTGGGCGCGAAGCTACGCGCCGGCTGGCAAGCCCTCACCCTGAGCGGGGCCGACCCCTTCACGATCATGAGCAGCCTCGAGAAGGTGGTGGCCGCGCATCATGCCCCAGACTTGTTCGCTACCGCCGTGCTGGCCTGGATCGATCCCGCGTCACGCAGCGCGGCTCTGCTTTCGGCCGGGCATCCCCCGCCGCTTCTGATGGAGAAGGCGGTGCGCCGTGTCCGTCTGCGTCCACATCTGCCACTGGGCCTCGAAGAGGGCGGCAGCCGTCGACCGACCACCGTCAAGCTGCCCCGCGACTGGACGCTCCTGTTCTACACCGACGGCCTGATCGAGGGCAGGGCGACGCCGGGGTCAGCCGAGCGCTACGGCGAGACCGGGCTGATGCGCACCTTGCAGCGCAGCGCCAGTGATCGCTTCGATGGGGAAACGCTCGATCGTGTGCTCGCCGAAGTCGAAGCCGCGAACGGCGCCGCGTTTGGTGACGACGTAGCGGTGGTCGCCGTCTCCGAAAGGCTGAAGGGCCACCTCACGGAAGCCGGTTAGTCCGACTAAACACATCGAGCCGTTTCACCATCGCCCAGGCGTTCGCGACGTCGGCGTGGCGCTCGAACCCGAGCTTCCTGTAAAGGAGCACCGCGGGGTTGTCGCGCTCGACGCTCAGCGACAGGGACCGCACACCCTGTTCCTCAGCACGGGCGAGCAGGGAGGCCAGAAGCGACGTCCCGATGCCGCGCCGACGGAAACGGGGATCCACGCCAAGGCCGAGCTCGGGAGTCGAGGCATCGACGTAGCCGTACGAGTGCATGGCATCCGTCCAGAGGCGATACCAGGCGGCTCCGACCGCTCGGCCTTCGATCTCGGCCACCGCTGCCGTGTCGCCCGCGCCTCCCCACTCCTCGAGGAGATAGGCATGACCGGTCTGCTCAACGACTGCCTCTGGGTCTTGCGAGGGGACTGGGGCACGCCATTCGAGCGCCCAAGCCAGAGCGGCGCGGATCGCAGGCAGATCGGCGCAGGTGGCACATCGTACAGAATGGACCGGCCGATTCATGCGTTCCTCTGCTCGCAGGAGACCTGGGACGCCCACCGCACTCGACCGGCAACCCTACGCCTTTGCACCAGCTTCTCACCAACGTCGGCTTGGAGACCCCGCCCGTCACGTTCTTCAGGCCCGGCCTGAAGTTCTGGCCGCCGACCATGCCGGCGGCGCCGGGCTCAGAGACTGCACTGAGCCTGAGGCGCGAGGGTCTTCACCTCGGCACTAAACGTTGGACTGCCCCCCGTCCTTCCTGTTATGTCGTATGGGTCCACCGTAGCTCTCGCCCCGCCCACGCGACCTCCATTCCTCGCGGCCTCGGGATTCGTCACAGCGATTGCGCCGGCCTGGGACAGGAAGGAGGAAGACCGTTGTCAGGGCTGCTTCCTGTTTGCGACCGTGTGCCCCCTCAGCGCCATCTCGTCGCATCCCACCAAGCGAGCGGCGGTCAGTTGCGATAGCCTACCGGCCGAGAGAAGCGGAAAGACAGAAAGGTGCCAGTGCGGATGCTAGAGGACCTGGATCCAAAAGCGGTGTTTCACTACTTCGAGGAGCTCACCCGGATTCCCAGATGCTCCGGAAACGAAAAGCAGGCGAGCGACTACCTGGTCGGCTTTGCCAGGCAGAGGAAGCTTGAAGTCTTTCAGGACGAAGCCCTCAACGTCATCATCAAGAAACCCGGCACCGCGGGATACGAGGATTCCCCCGCGGTGATCGTCCAGGGGCATATGGACATGGTCTGCGA
>PKYM01000210.1:0-1111 GCA_003132645.1 Actinomycetota bacterium
CGCGTTGAACGGCTACTGGCTGACCCTGGGGCACGGCGCTACGCTGCAGTAGGGACCGCCGGGCTCTCGCCTTCAGTTGCTAAAAGACCCGGTCCCGGCGCCAGCCCCACAGCGTGCCGGGCGGAGCGGCCGCCGGCCGCGGCAGCAGGGCCGCCAGCGCCACTACCACTATGGGCAGGACCGCCATCGCGTAGATCACTGACGCCGGACCTGCCGCGTCGCCGAGCAGGCCGAGAGCGGCCACCACAAGTCCGCCGGCGCCGCTGCACAGGCCGATGGTGAGCCCCGTGGCAAGACCCATGCGTCTCGGCAGGTACTCTTGGGCCAGCACGAGCGCGACGCCCACGTTGGCGTTCATGGCGACGCCGATGACGATCACCACGGGGATCATGGCGCCGTAGCCCAGACTGGGCAGCAGGGCGATGGCCGGCACGAGCACAAGCTGTGGCACAAGCAGCACGAAGCGCCGCCCAAGCCGCTGGGCGGCAAGGCCACCGAGCAGCGTGCCGGCCGCCGCGGCCGCGAGCAGGATGGCCGTCATGACGTTCGCCACCCCAGGGGTCGTGCCCCGTGCGTGGACAAGGAACAGCGGCACGTAGGTGAGCAGGCCGGTGGTGACGCCGCTCGCTACGCAGAAGAGCGCGACAAGGGTCGCGAAGGGGCGCCACTCCGACGCGGATGCCGCCAGCCGGTGCGCCTCCTGGCCATCCCGAGTCTGCTGGCGGAAGCGGCTCAGGGCCGCGACGACGACGGCCGCGGCGGCCACGGGCACGAGCGCGATGATCATCGTGCCGTGCAGGCCCAGGGGCGAGAGCACGGCCGCCACCAGCAGCGGGCCCACCGCGTACCCCAGACCGCCGCCTACCGAGAACACGCTCATATTGGCCGTCACGCGACTGCCCGACGCAAACCGTGCCCAGCGAGCGCCCTCCGGGTGGTAGGCGGCCACGCCGATGCTGCAGACGATGGCGGCGATCAGGGTAAGCGGAAAGCTGGCCGTCAGGCCCACCGCACCGATGCCCGCACCGGCCAGGACCAGCCCGGCGGGCAGCAGCCAGCGCGCCTCGCCGCGATCGCCGTGGGCGCCGACGAGAGGTTGCACCAGGGCAGT
>PKYM01000210.1:1209-4430 GCA_003132645.1 Actinomycetota bacterium
CTGAGTATCCTGGCCTCGTCGGCGGCATAGCCGGGCGTGATCGACCGGGCATCGGCCTGCAGGTCGCGCTCGGCGTCAAGGTGTCTTTCCGCACTCGAGTGGCGCCAGAAGAAGCGCTCGTGCGGTGCGATCCTGATCTCGGCTTGGCGTTGCCAGCCGCCGTCCTCGTCCTGGGCGAACACCGTGTAGTAGTGGTGGGTCGATCCGGCAACGTCCAGATCTGAGAGATGGGTGTCTGTGCCCTGCATCACCACTACCTGCCGACCGCCAGGGAGCACATCGGCCGTCGAAGCGAACTCCACCTCGGAGCGCAGCACCCGCCAGCTGAGCGCGGGCGTGTTGCGCGTCTCCCAGAAGAGCTCTGTATGGTCGCCGTGGTGGGTGGCGTGAAAGTGAGCCATGTAGGGCCCCTGCACGTCGCGGAACAGGTGCATGCGCTCTCCTTTGTTCCCTCTCGCTGCCGCTCTTCCGATCATACGACACCAGCGGCGTGAGCGCCGATCGGCCGAACCGCCCGGTCGGGCCAGCGTCAGCGCGCCTCCAGTTCTTGCCCAGCACCGACTCTGGCACTTTCATAGGAAAAGGACGACAGATAAGGTCATGTCCATGAGCGGCGCGCGCACTTCTTCACGCAAGCCGGGCTCTCGGCCAAGCCGTGCCGCCCGCGTCGCGCCGCGGTCGAGACTGCAACGCTGGCTGCCGATCACCGCGTGGCTGCGCAGCTACCACCGACCATGGCTGAGATACGACACCCTCGCAGCCCTGACGGTGGTCGGCCTGCTGGTGCCCGAGAGCATGGCCTACGCGCAGATCGCCGGCGTACCGCCCCAGGCCGGCCTCTATGCGACCCTCGCCGGAATGGTCATCTACGCCCTCTTCGGGACGTCGCGCCAGCTCGCCTGCTCGCCGACCTCGACCGCCGCCATCATGGCGGCGGCGATCGTAGCCGCCCACGGCGCCACCGGCCCCGTGCAGGCGGCCGAGCTGGTGGCCATGGTCGCGGTTCTTGTCGGCCTGTTCAGCCTGACCGCCGGCATCGCCCACTTCGGCTTCATCTCGGAGTTCCTCGCCCGCCCGGTGGTCGCCGGCTACGTCATGGGCCTGGCGCTGACGATCATCGTGCGCCAGATACCCAAGCTTCTCGGCCTGCAGGTACCGACCTACACCGACATCTTTCGCATGCTCTGGAGCGAGCTCACCCACTTGAGCGAGACGAGTCTCACGACCGCCGTCCTGAGCGCCTGCGCACTCGCTGTGCTGTTTACCGTGCGGCGCTGGCCTGTGATACCCGGGGCGCTGACGGTCCTCGTGGCCGGCCTCGTCGTCTCGGTCACCCTGCACCTCGGCGCCCACGGAGTCGCCCTGGTCGGCGCCATCCCCAGCGGCCTGCCGGCGCCCCGGCTGCCTGACGTTCATCTTTCCGACGCACTCGGCCTGCTGCCGAGCGCCGCCGGCATCGCCGTCGTCGTTTACGCCGAAGCGTTGAGCGGCGCCCGGACCTTCGCCATCCGCCACGGCTACGAGATCGACGCCAACCAGGAGCTGGTCGCGCTCGGTCTCGCCAACATCGGTTCCGGGGCCTTCGGCGGCATCGTGGTCAGCGGCGGTTTGTCGGGTTCGGCCCTGAACGATACGAGCGGCGCCAAGTCGCAGATGGCCAGTCTGATCGGCGCCGGCGTCATGCTCGTGGCGGTGTTCTCCATCACCCGCGTGCTGCACAACCTGCCCGAGGCGATCCTGGGAGCCGTCGTTGTGCGCGCGGTGTGGCGCCTGGTCGACGTGAGCGCGTTGCGACGGATCGCCGGCGTGCGCGCCATCGACGCCGCGCCGGCGCTGGCCGCCCTGGTCGGCGTGCTGACGTTCGGCGTGCTGCGCGGTCTCGGCGTTGCGGTGGCTCTCTCACTCGTCATCCTGCTCTACCGCTCCAGCCGGCCGCACGCCGCCGTGCTCGGTCGCGTACCCGACGAGCCGACCTACTACACAGACATCGCCCGCCACCCGGAAAACGAGACCCTGCCCGGCCTGCTCATCTTCCGCCTCGACGGACAACTCTACTTCGCCAACGCCGGGCTCGCCGTGGACCGCCTGAACGAGCTTCTGAACGTCACCGAGCCGACTCCGCGAGTCGTGATCTGGAGCCTCGAGTCGACCGTCGACGTCGATGTGACCTCCGCCGACACCCTCCAGCGGCTGGTGCGCATCCTGCGCGACAGCGGGCGCGACATCGTCTTCGCCCACGCGGGCACCCCGGTGATCGACGTGTTCCGGCGCAGCGGTCTTTTGGATCTGCTCGGCGAAGACCACCTCTTCCTGACCGTGGACGCCGCGGTCCGCGAGTGCCTGCACAGCCGCCTGGCCGTCATCGCCACGCTCGAGGGCCAGCTCGCTGAGACCGTCGCCGCCTGCGAGGTGGCGTGTGCGCTGGCAGACGGCACGATCGCGCCGGGCGACGCGCACGCGCAGATCAGCGCGATCGAGCAACGGGGCGACGCGCTGCGGGGTGAGCTGGTGGCCAGGCTGTCCGGCGTGCTGGTCGAACCCATCGACCGCGAAGACCTCTTTCGGCTGTCGCGCTCGATCGACGACGTGCTCGACAATCTGCGCGACTTCGTGCGCGAGTGGGACCTCTTCAAGGTCGAGGCCGCCGACGAGTTCCTGAGCCTGCTCGATGCCACCGCGAGTGGGGTCGGCGACCTGCACCGGGCCGTAAAGACGATCGCCAGGGACCCCAAAGAGACCAGCCAGGCTGCCATGCTCTCCAAGACGTCGGCAAACGAGGTCCGGCGCCTCTACCACATCGAGCTGGCGCGACTCTTCAGCGGCGAGCTCACCATGGAGGTCCTCAAGTGCCGCGAGCTGCTGCGGCGACTCGACGTCGTCGGCCTGCGGTTGAACGAAGCCGCCGACCGCCTCTCGGACGCAGCGGTCAAGCGCTGGGCGTGAAGGACGAGGAGCCCGCCGGCCGCCGGCCGGCGCCCTCGCTTGCTAGTCGCGCCCGCGCGACCGCTTCATCGCGTACATCCGCCGGTCGGCCTCATGGAGCACGTCGTTGATATCGGCGGCGCCGGCGGTGTGCCTGCCCACGCTCGCGGAGAGGCGCGCCGGCTCCTCAACCGCGGCGTTGTGGCGCGCGATCGCCTCGTCGACCTTGAGGGCCACCCGCTCGGCGCCCTTCTCGTCGGTGGCCGGCATGAGCACGACGAACTCGTCGCCGCCGTAGC
>PKYM01000354.1:0-135 GCA_003132645.1 Actinomycetota bacterium
GCCGCCCTGGCCAGCGCCAGGGCGGCCGCGAGATCGTCGCTGCGACGGATCGCAGGTGTTGTGGGGAGGGCTGGCCCGTCGATCACCGGTGGAGTCTGCTCCTCGGCCGCCGCATGGATACCAAGCCCTAACCTT
>PKYM01000354.1:219-3057 GCA_003132645.1 Actinomycetota bacterium
GCCCTGGGGTTGATCTCCTTGTAAGCGTCGACCGGACCCTCGGCGGCCAGGCGTGTCTCGAAGCGCTTGATGTTATCGCAGGTCGTCTCGATGGTGAACGCAACTTGGCGACCGTCGGCGGTCTCCGCCTGCACGGTCGTGTGATGTCCGCAGATCCCGGCCTGCACATCTGCTGTGCCTTTCATAAGTTCCCGTATCCCTTCTTGTCAGATGGTTCCCATGCCGGCGACGATCCGCTCCGGCGGCGTGGCCGGCCGTCTCCGCGGCCGGCCACGGAGACGGCCCGACATGTCGGGCTAGACTCCGACCGGCGCTTCGTCAGGCACGAGCGAAAAGACACGGCACACGTTCGTGCACACACCGCACTCGGTGCACGACTCGTGGTCGATGCGGGGCGCCGAGTGGATGTCGTCCTGGACGATGGCGCCCTGGGAGCACGTGGACGCGGCGGGACAGGCGTGGTTCTGGGGGCAGAAGCGGTCGTTGACGACGATCATGGGCGAGACTCCGTCAGTCGATTGGCTGGTGGTCCGGTAGTATACCCCCAGGGGTATATCATGCCAAACGTCCAGGCGCGACGGGCGCGTCCGGCGCGTCGCCGATTGACCGCGCTCCCTGAATGCAGTATATAAGAGAGTATGCAAATAGCGGACAACATCTCCACGGCTTCAACCGCAGACCTCAAGCCGGTCTTTCGCATGCACGCTGAGCTCTGCAAGGCGCTGGCCAACGAACACCGCCAGGCGCTCCTGCATGCACTTGGCGACGGCGAGAAATGCGTCGGCGACCTGGCGGTCGAGATCGACATTTCAGTACACAACGTGTCGCAGCACCTGCGCGTCCTCAAGGAGAGCCGGCTCGTCGCGTCGCGCAAAGAAGGCCAGACGGTCTACTACCACGTCACCAACCAGAAGTTCATGCAGGCGTGCGACCTGATCCGCCAGGCGCTTGTGGAGCAGCATCAGGCGCAGGGCGAGTCGTTGCAGGCCGCCGAGCTGCTCGGGACGGCACAGCCAACAGCGCCGACGCCTGCTTCAGGGCCGGCCGCCACGCCGTCGTCGGCTTAAGACACCAGCAAGCGAGCCAGCGAAAAGACCCCAACCCAACGACAGGCGAGCGGCCGTTTTTCACGCCGCCCCTTGCGAAAAAGTTCACAAGCACAAGCAGCAGGACCGGGCGCCAAGCCCCACCGTCGCGAAGGAGAGGACTATGTCAGAAGACCTCAGCACCATCCAGGTAGAGAAGGTAGTGGACGCGCGCGGCACCTCGTGCCCCGGCCCCATCCTGGCCGCCAAGAAGGGCATCCCGAGCGTCTCGGTGGGTGGCGTCATGGAGGTCCAGGCGACCGACACCGGCACCCAGAAAGACCTCCCCGCCTGGTGCAAGAAGATGGGCCACGAGTTTCTCGGCGTGGTCGAGGAGCCCAGTTTCATGAAGCTGTACGTCAAGAAGATGAAGTAGTGATGGCGGAGCCTCAGACAGTCGAGGACGAGGCCTTCGTGCCCCGCATCCTGGTGCTGTCCACCAATAACATCTCCGACCCGGGCATCGACCTGGCCGGCAGCTCGCACATGCACTACTCGCCCAACGTGATGGTGATCAGCCTGCCCTGCACGAGTGGCATCAAGCCGGGTTGGGCCCTCTACGCGGTCCAGCAGGGCTTCGACGGCGTCTTCGTCGCGGCTGACGGCGATGAATGCGCCTATCTGTCCGATTGTTCTGCGCGCACCTCGCAGATCATGGCCGATGCGCAGACGCTGCTCGTGGATAACGGCTACGAGCCGCAGCGACTGCGCATGGCGGCCATCTGCTCGGTCTGCGCCGAGCCGTTCACCAACTACATGCACGAGTTCTCCGCGTCCCTGACCAAGCTCGGCCCCTCCCGAAAGGCATCGGCAGCATGAACTACGACGCTCTGGTGGTCGGCAGCGGCATCGGTGGCATGGAGTCGGCGCTCAAGCTCGGCGACATGGGCTACAAGGTGCTCGTCGTCGAAAAGCAGGCCAGCGTGGGTGGCAAGATGATCCTGCTCAGCAAGGTCTTCCCGACGCTCGACTGTGCGAGCTGCATCTCCACCCCCAAGATGGCTGCCACCATCCACCATCCCATGATCGACGTGCTCACCTACGCCGAGGTCGACGGCATTCGCAGTGACGGTAACGGTGGCTACCACGCCGTGATCCGCCAGAAGCCGAAGTTCATCGACGAAGCGGCCTGCACCGGGTGTCGTCAGTGCGAGATGGCCTGCAACGTGGCCGTGCCCGATGAGTTCAACGCCGACATGGTGTCGCGGCGGGCGGCCTACATCGCCTTCCCGCAGGCGGTGCCCAAGAAGGCGGTCATCGACCGCGCCGGCGTCTCGCCCTGCACCTACAACTGCCCGGCCGGCATCAAGGCGCACGGCTACGTGGCCCGGGTGCGCAGCGGCGAGTACGATCAGGCCTTCGACCTCGTGCTGGAGACCACACCGCTGGTGGGCAGCCTCGGGCGCGCCTGCTATGCGCCCTGCGAGGACGAATGCACGCGCGGCGAGATCGAGGGTCCACTGCCGATCCGCCGCCTGAAGCGCTTCATCGCCGACCAGCGCTACGGCCAGGCTGAGCCCAAGGCGCCAGAGAGGCCCGAGCCCAACGGCAAGAAGGTCGCCGTGGTCGGTTCGGGTCCGGCCGGCCTCACCGCCGCCTGGCAGCTCGCGCGCAAGGGCTACGACGTCAAGATCTTCGAGGCGGCGCCCAAGGCCGGCGGCATGCTGAGCCTCGCCATCCCCGCCTATCGGCTGCCGAACGAGGTCGTCGACGACGATGTCGCCAACGTCACGGCGATCGGCGTCGAGATCGC
>PKYM01000331.1:0-500 GCA_003132645.1 Actinomycetota bacterium
GACCTGACCCATGAGGTCGACCTGGATGGCGGAGTTGATGGCCACCACGTTGTCGTTCTCGCCGATGATGTAGGGGTCGTTCACGTAGCTCACCGGGAACATGTTGACGGCCGGGTTGTCGTCGACGAAGTCGTAGAGCCGGCGCGTGCCCATCAGGAAGCTCGCCACCATCTTGTCGCGGTGCAGGGTCTTGCGCGCGTTGGTGATCACGCCCTCGTCGTAGAGGTCGACGACGCCCTCGCTGAACATCTCGGTGTGGATCCCCAGGTCGTGCTTCTCGTGCAGGAACAGCAGGACGGCGTCGGGGATGCCGCCGATGCCGAGCTGCAGGCAGGAGCCGTCGCCGACGAGGCTGGCGATGTGCTTGCCGATGGCCTCCTCGACGGGTCCGATCCGGGGCGGCTGGAGCTCGACGATCGGCGCCTCGCTCTCGACCATGACGTCGATGTCGCTGACGTGGATGAACGAGTCGCCGTGGGTGCGCGGCATGTTAGGATTGA
>PKYM01000331.1:538-2950 GCA_003132645.1 Actinomycetota bacterium
TCGGGCGGCAGGTAGCCGCCCGTGAACAGCCCCGGGATCTCAGAAAAGAAGACCGGCGTGTAGTCGCCGCGGCCCATGGTTACCGCATCGCGCGTGCTGGCCCCCACGAACAGGGAGTTGTGGTAGAAGCTTTCGGCGTACTCGGGCTTGGCGTAGTCGCCCTTGCCCATGGCGACCATGTGGACGATCTCGACGTCGCGCAGTTCGGGGGCGCGCGCCACGAGCGCGTCGACCAACTCGAGCGGCTCTCCGCAGGCGTGCGCGAAGACCACCCGGTCGCCCGACTTCACGACCTTGAGGGCGGCGTCTGCGGTCGTCAGCTTGCGGGTGTAGTCGGCCTTCCAGTCCATGTCGGTCACTCCTTCGAGGTCAAGAGCTTGCGCCTGACGGCGGCGGCGAGCTCGGCGGGGTCGAGCGGTCTGCCGTCGAGGTGGCAGCCCGCGACGACCACGACGTCGGGCCGCTCGGAGACGAGCAACTGCTGCGCCGCGCACGAGCGCGAGCATCCGGAGACGTCGATCTCGACGTCGAGGCCGGCGAGCTCAGGGTCGCCCCTGAGCTCGTCGGCCAGCGCGACGCGATCGATCACCGGGTTGCAGCCTCCGCAGAACACGATTCGCACAACCGCTTCGACAGTGTCGGCCTGATGCCGGTCAGCTGACCGCGGCAGGCTTGCGGAGCTTGGCCTTCTGGGCCTCGGGTGAGGTGCCGACGCCGGCGAGGTCACGGGCGAGCTGCTTCTTGTGCTCCATGTTCGACTGGCGGGCGATCATGATGCGCTGCGCCTGCGGCGAGCCGGCGCCGTGCATGGACTCGGTGCGGTAGCCGACCGCCGCGGCCCCGAGGGTGAGGTTCTCGACCAGGCGCATGACGCGCATACGGTCGAGCGTCGGTACGTCGCACTGGGCGGCGAGCAGCTTCTCGACCCAAGGGCCGGTCTTCTCGGAGAACAGGTCCTGCGCTGANNCGGGTGACGTTCTGCTTGCAGACGTTGGCCAGCAGCATGTCGATCTGGTAGTTGCCCGACGGCAGCTTGGTACCTTCGGCCGAGCAGGCGATGCCGCACGAGTACAGGGTCTCGTTCAGGTGCGTCATCTCGATCAGCTTGTCTTTGATGTGGCTGGCCTTGGGAACGCCGTTCATGTCGGCGGCCAGGGCGGCCGCGCCGATCAGCACGTCGCCGACGCCGACCTTGCAGCCGCCGTAGCTCTGGCGATGGAATCCGGCGAAGCGCTCGACGAGGGCGCCCGAGTACTCGACCTCGCCGGCCATGTAGACACGGTCCCACGGCACGAAGACGTTGTCGAAGATCATCAGGGCTTCCTGGCCGCCGAACTGCGCGTTGCCGACGTCGAGTTCGTTCTCTTCGAGCTTGCGCGTGTCGGACGCCTGACGGCCGTACACGTAGAAGATGCCGGGCGCATTCGACGGCGTCGAAAACGAGACCGCGTAGTCCTCGTCGCCCTCGCGCATGGCGACGGTCGGCATGACGATGATCTCGTGCGAGTTGCAGGCGCCGGTCTGGTGAGCCTTGGCGCCGCGCACCACGATGCCGTCGTCACGGCGCTCGACGATGTGGAGGTAGAGGTCGGGGTCGGCCTGCTGGTGGGGTGCCAGGGCGCGGTCGCCCTTGACGTCGGTCATGGCGCCGTCGGCCACGATGTCTTCATCCTGCATGAACTGCACGTAGCCGCGGAAGCGCTGGTGGTAGTCGGTGCCCTTGGCCTGGTCGATGTCCCAGGTCACCGAGTAGAGGGCGTTGATGGCGTCCATGCCGACGCAACGCTGGAAGCACGAGCCTGTCTTCTGGCCCAGCAGGCGCTGCATCTTGACCTTCTTGATGAGGTCGTCGGGCGACTGGTGGATGTGGGCGAAGCGGTTGACCTTTTTGCCCGTCAGGTGGCTCGTGGCGGTCATCAGGTCTTCGAACTCGGGCTTGGCGGCGAGCTCGTAGGTCATGGCGATGCAGTTCAGCGAAGGCCTGATCATGGGGTGGTTCACGTAATCGTCGACCTTCTCGCCGAACAGGTAGATCTCGAGATCGAGGTCGGCGATGCTCTGGATATAGTCTTCTTTGCTGCGGAGTGCCATCGTGTCTGTCCCTTCCTGGCGCGAGCGTACCTGCGCGGGTCTGGCCGACAGAGAGCCCGCGGGCACCGACGCCAAGCGCCGGGCGCGAGCGGAGAAGAGTGCTGTGAAACCTCTGCCTGTGACCATTGTGCCTTGCCAACCACTATAGGAGAAGCAGCTCAGGCCGATTCGACGGCCCGTGCGAAAAAGCGTCGCGATTCGGAGGGCAGGCTTGGCCATGGTGAACAAAGGGCACGACCGTGGTCGCCCCCCGTCTTGTCCGCGCTGGCCAGCGGGCCCCAGCCAAGTTTGTAAGCTTTGGCACATTGGCCTGCCATTTGA
>PKYM01000191.1 GCA_003132645.1 Actinomycetota bacterium
CAGTCGACCGAGTCGCTCGACGAGGCTCTGCGCTGGTCGGCGGCAGCCGTGAACGCCAAACGTCCGCTCTCCATCGGCCTGCTGGGCAACGCCGCCGACGTCTACCCGGAGCTGGTGCGGCGCGGCGTCACGCCCGATCTGGTCACCGACCAGACCTCGGCCCACGACACGCTCAACGGCTACGTGCCCAACGGCATGACCTTAGACGAGGCCGCCGAGCTGCGTGCCGCAGACCCCGACGAGTACGTGCGCCGCGTGGTGAGCGCCATCGTCACTCACGTCGAGGCCATGGTCGCCTTTCAGAAGGCCGGCTCGCACGTCTTCGACTACGGCAACAACATCCGCGGCGAGGCGCAGGCGGCCGGCTACGCCGAGGCCTTCGCCTTTCAGGGCTTCGTGCCGCTCTACATCCGGCCGCTGTTCTGTCGCGGCAACGGGCCGTTTCGCTGGGCGGCTCTGTCGGGCGATGCGGCCGACATCGCCCGCACCGACCGCGCCGTGCTGGAGACCTTCCCCGACAACGAGATGGTGACGCGCTGGATGCGCATGGCGGCCGAGAAGGTCCACTTCCAGGGCCTGCCCTGTCGTATCTGCTGGCTCGAGTACGGCGAGCGCGCCAAGATGGGCGAGGTCTTCAACGACCTCGTGGCCTCAGGCGAGGTCAAGGCGCCCCTCGTGATCGGCCGTGACCACCTCGACTCGGGCTCGGTGGCCTCGCCCTATCGTGAGACCGAGGGCATGCGCGACGGCTCCGACGCGATCGCCGACTGGCCCATCCTCAACGCCCTCTTGAACACGGCCTGCGGCGCCTCCTGGGTGAGCTTCCACCACGGCGGCGGGGTGGGCATCGGCAAGAGCCTGCACGCCGGCATGGTGGTGGTCGCCGACGGCACCGAGATGATGGCCGAGCGTCTGCGCCGCGTGCTGACGAGCGATCCGGGCACCGGGGTCATGCGCCACGCCGACGCCGGCTACCCCGAGGCGCTCGAAGCGGCCGCGGAGTACGGTCTCGATCTGCCGATGGCGCGCTCGTGAGCGACCCGGTATCGTGAGCCGGCCCGCCGACTTCATCCTGCGTCACGCCGGCGAGCTTGTGACCCTGGCGCCGGCGGCCGTGGCGGCCGTCGGCGCCGAGGCTCTGCCCGGCGACGACGGCCTCGGCGTGATCGCCGACGCCGCCCTGGCGGCGCGCGACGGACGCATCGTCTGGGTCGGTCGCGAAGCCGACCTGGCCGGCGCCGTCGAACCGCGGGCCGGCGCCGTCGAGCTCGACGCCGCGGGAGCCTGCGTGCTACCCGGCTTCGTCGACGCCCACACCCACGCCGTGTTCGCCGGCTCGCGCGCCAACGAGTACGCGGCCCGGCTGGGCGGCGTGAGCTACGCCCAGATCCTGAGCTCCGGCGGCGGCATCAACGCGACCGTGGCCGCGACCCGCGCGGCGAGCCTCGAGGAGCTCACCGCCGTCACCCTCAAGCGGCTCGACTCGTTCCTGGCCCACGGCACGACCACCCTTGAGGTAAAGAGCGGCTACGGGCTCACTACCGACCATGAAGCCAAGATGCTGGCCGCGGCGGCGGCGGGTCATCCGACCCGCCGCCGCCTCACGCTGCTGGGCGCCCACTTCACGCCGGCCGAGCTGGGCGGGCGCGACGACGAGTTCATCGATCTGGTCTGCGACGAGATGCTGCCCGCCCTGCGCGGCAAGGCCGACTTCGTCGATGTGTTCTGCGATGAGGGCGCCTTCAGCGTGGCCCAGTCGCGCCGGGTGCTCGAGGCGGGGAAGAGGCTCGGCTTCGGGCTCAAGATCCACGCCGACGAGCTGGCGCGCTCGGGCGGCGGCCTGCTGGCCGCCGAGCTCGGCTGCACCTCGGCCGACCACTTGGTGCACGCCACCTTCGAAGAGATCGCGGCGCTGCGCGCCGCCGGCGTGGTCGCGGTCGTGCTGCCGGGCACCAGCTTCACGCTCCATCAGGCCTACGCGCCGGCGCGCGAGATGCTCGACGGCGGGCTCGAGGTGGCGCTCGCCACCGACTTCAACCCCGGCACCTGCTACTGCGAGAACATGCAGCAGATGATCGCCCTGGCCTGCCAGGAGATGCGCCTGACGCCGGCCCAGGCGCTGCGTGCGGCCACCCTGGGCGGCGCCGCCGCGGTCGGCCTGCGCGACGAGGTCGGCAGCCTCGAACCGGGCAAGGCCTGCGACCTCGTGGTGCTCGACGCCACGAGCCGCCACGAGCTGCCCTACCACTTCGGCGTCAACCTGGCCGCCCTGGTCGTCGTGGGCGGCGCGGTCGCGGCTCGCCGCGGCGTACCCTGTCATGACAGCAAGGACGAGACGTGACCCTGATCGAGTGTGTTCCCAACTTCTCCGAGGGCCGGCGGCCCGAGGTCATAGACGAGATCGTGGCCGCCATCGCCGGCGCGCCGGGCGTGACCCTGATGGACCGCCAAAGCGACGGCCACCACAACCGCAGCGTGATCACCTTCGTGGGCGAGGCTGAGGCAGCCGGGGAGGGCGCCTTTCGCGGCATCGCCGCTGCCGCCCGGCTGATCGACCTTACCAGCCACGAGGGCGCCCACCCGCGCTTCGGGGCCACCGATGTGGTTCCCTTCGTGCCGGTCCGGGCCGACGACATGACGGTCTGCATAGAGACCGCCTGGCGGTTGGGCGCCCGCGTGGGCGCTGAGCTTGCCATCCCGGTCTACTTCTACGAGGATGCCGCCCGGCGGCCCGAGCGGCGCAACCTCGCCGACGTGCGCCGTGGCGAGTTCGAGGGTCTGCGCGAGGCGATCGGCCGCGACCCGGAGCGCGCCCCCGATGAGGGTCCCGCGGCGGTCCATCCTCGGGCGGGTGCAGTAGCCATCGGCGCCCGCCCGGCGCTGATCGCCTACAACGTCAACCTCGATTCGCACGANNTGCGTCAAGGCGATGGGTCTCGAGTTGGACGACGGCGTTCAGGTCTCCATGAACCTGACCGACTATCGGCGCACGTCGGTGCTCACCGCCTTCGAAGCGGTCCGCAGCCGGGCCGAGGCCGCCGGGGCGAGCGTGCGCGAGAGCGAGGTCGTGGGCCTCCTGCCCCAGGACGCGGTGACCGCCGTGGCCCAGGAGGTGCTGGCCGCGCCGCAGCTCACGCGCGCCCAGGTGCTCGAGGCAAGGATCCTCGACACGCTGCTGTCGTAAGCGGCGCGCCTCGCGAGGCGCGGCGAAGCAGGCGGCGCGTTCGCCCTTGCGTCACGCGTGCGGACTTTTCCGTCCGACCCCCTCTGTAGCATGCCCCTTGACACGAACATGTGTTCAGACTTACAGTCCACACGAACACACGTTCGAGACAAGGGAGAGGGCGTGACTGGTCTAACAGCACGACAGGAACAGGTGCTTGGCTTCATCCGCGAGTTCACGCACGCGAACGGCTACCCGCCAACGGTGCGCGAGATCGGCAGCGAGCTCGAGTTGTCGTCGCCGTCCACGGTCCACGTGCACCTCGGCAACCTCGAACGGCTGGGCTTCATCCGCCGCGATCCCACCAAGCCGCGGGCGCTCGAACTGGTCGACGAGCCGCGGCCTCTCAGGCCCTTGCCGCTGATCGGCCAGGTCGCCGCCGGCACGCCCATCCTCGCCGAGCAGAACATCGAAGATTTCATCGAGGTGCCGGCCCTGCTGCGCCGCAGCGACGACGACTTCCTGCTGCGCGTCGAAGGCGATTCCATGATCGACGCCGGCATCCACAACGACGACCTCATCGTGATCCACCGCCAGGCGACGGCCGACAACGGCGAGATCGTCGTTGCGCTGGTCGGCGACGAAGCTACGACCAAGCGCTTCTTCCGCGAAGCCGGCCACATCCGCCTGCAGCCCGCCAACGATCTGTATGAACCAATCATCCTCGACCAGGTCGAGCTGGTCGGCAAGGTTGTGGGGGTGCTGCGCAGGCTATGAGCGTCGTCGCGTTCGCCGAACCCGTCCGTACCCTGGCCGCTGCCGTCGACGAGCTCGTCGTGCTCGTACGCAATCAGGCCGGCGGCGCCTGCGTGTGGTGTGGTTCGCGCGAGCTGTGGGCGGCCTCGCCGCAGGGCGACCCTGTCGCCGGCGCCGAGTGCGTCGTGGTCACCTGCCGCGACTGCGGCGCGGAACTGGTCAGCGAACAGTCTTCAGAGACGAGGAGCCGGTGCACATGACCGACGCACCGAGCCGCAATGGCCTTGTCGCCGGCTCCTCGAACGGCGCCGTCGCTTCCGCGCGGGAGCAGGCGGCCCAGTCGCGCAGACGGTTCTCCCCCGAGCGGCGGCGGCGTACGCGCCGCCGCCGTCTGCGCGGCCTCAGCCGTCTGGCGCTTCTCGTGCTCGTTCTCGTCGTGGCCGTCTGGGTCGGAACCCGGGTCGCCAACGCCACTAGCAACCCCGCGGCTTTCTCAGAGCACACCTACGCGGTGCGCAACGGCGACACGCTCTGGTCTGTGGCAAACCGAGCCTACGCGGGCAACCACGACACGCGCCGGCTCGTGTTCCTAATCGAGCGGCGCAATCACCTCGCCGGGGCCGACATCCGGCCGGGCGAGAAGCTCATTCTGCCGATCGTCGCGCAGTAGCCGCGCCTGCGCCTGCGCCTCAGGCCTGCGACCCAGGCTGACAGCTCAGACCGTGACACGGCGGGTCAGAGCCAGTGGTGGCGCCTGAAGAGCGCGTACAGGGCGAGGCCGCTGCAGGCCATCAACCCCAGCGCGTAGGGGTACCCGAGATGCCAGTGCAGCTCCGGCATGCGTGAGAAATTCATGCCGTAGATGCTGGCGATCACCGTGGGCAGGGCGATGATCGCCGCCCAGGCGCTCACCTTCAGAACGACTTCGTTCAGCGTGTTGGAGACCACCGAAAGGTGAGCCTCGAGCGCCGCCGAGATCAGGTCGTGAGCCGTGTCGAGGTCTTCCGAGATGCGCACGACGTGGTCGTAAAGATCGCGCACGTAGTCGTTGAGCTCGGCGGCGAGCACGGCCTCATCGCGGCGCATCAACACGTTCAGGACCTCGCGCAGCGGGGCGACCGCACGGCGAAACAGAATGACGTCGTGCCGTGCCGTGAAGGCCTCTTCGAGCCCGGTGCCGGTCGAAGCCTTGGGCCCGTACACGAGTCTTTCTTCGAGCGCCTCGACCCGGTCCTGCAGCTCGTCGATCGCTACGAAATAGCCGTCGACCACATGATCGAGCAAGGCATAGCCGAAGAACCCGCCGGCGTAGTGGGTGAGCTCCTCCGGGGCGTGATCGAGCCTGGTGCGCAGGTCCGCGAGATAGTCGGCTTCTTCGTGACGGACGGTGATCGCGAAGTCGCGCGCGATGTACGCGGTGATCTCACGCAGCTCTATGCGCTCTTCTGACACGGCGGCGGCATAGGCGACGAGCGCGAAGAAGCCCTCGTACTGTTCGATCTTCGGACGCTGGCGAGCGTGGACCGCGTCTTCGACCGCGAGCGGATGCAGGCCAAAGGCGCTCTGCAGCGATTCCAGGACGTCCTCGTGGGGGTGCGGCAGGTCGATCCACACGAACGTATCCGGTTCGCGCGAGACCTCGAAGGCCCGATCGAGCGGCAGCGACTCGGCGACTCGCCGCCCGTTTCTGTAGGTGGTGACGCTTGCGTTCATGACAAGGGCAGAGTTCGTCGTGGCGACCGCCTGGACCTGCCCCCAGGCCCGGGCGCGCTGTCTTGTCTCTCTCGCGCCGGAGCTCGTCTGCGACGGTGGTATACTCCGCCGCAGGCGCGGGACGTGGCGCAGCCTGGTAGCGCACCTGCTTTGGGAGCAGGGGGCCGGCGGTTCGAATCCGCCCGTCCCGACCAGCTAGTCACCGCGTGCGAGCGGGAGTAGCTCAGTTGGCTAGAGCGTCAGCCTTCCAAGCTGAATGTCGCGGGTTCGAGACCCGTCTCCCGCTCCACTTCCTTCTCCTCGTTCCGTCGTCACGCGCGCGCCCGTAGCTCAGCCGGATAGAGCGTCGGACTTCTAATCCGAGGGTCGCAGGTTCGAATCCTGCCGGGCGCGCCAGAAATCCTGCATTTAACGACACGCGGCCCTGCCGCTAAGCGGAAGTCCCCTCGCCGGAGCTAGGTGACCTCCTCCCAGGCGTCGTCCGGCTTGTGACGAGCGAACAGATCGGCCATCACTCGCCCAGCGCGCCCTCGTTTTCGCCCTCGAAGAGTACTTCGATGTCGTTCGGTGAACGCACCGCGACCGTG
Organism: Actinomycetota bacterium; assembly: GCA_003132645.1. Classification (GTDB taxonomy): domain Bacteria; phylum Actinomycetota; class Thermoleophilia; order UBA2241; family UBA2241; genus Bog-752. Next base: position 6,220 of record PKYM01000191.1, read on the forward strand.
CGGTAGCACCAGTCGGTCGCCGGTTGCTCGGTCGTAACCTCGTAGTGAAGGCCCTCCCGCTCGCAGACCCCGATCACCGCGTCAACGTCGCTCACGCCGAGCTGCCAGGTTACGACCTTTCGGACCATCCCGGGCGGGCTGCTTCGCTGAGCCGACAAGCCAAATTCGACCGCATCGTTGCCCACCGCCAGAAAGCCCGCGTACTCCGGCCCCTCGTAGGTGGTGCGCAGCCCGAACAGCTCATAGAAGTCGCGCTCCTTGGCGGGGTCGGACACATAGAGGATCGGGTGGAACTTGGTGACAAGGTCACTCACGTCGCCTCCATCCGCGCGATCGGACGCTCTGCCTCGTGAGGGTCTGCGCCCGGCAATGCCATTGCTTCGCTGCCTACCTGCCGCTGCGGCCCACCCTGCCGCGTCTGCCGTAGACCCACAGCAGCACGAACCCCAGGAACACGAGGGCGATGACGGCGATGCCGTAGGAGTGTGCCGCGATCAGTTTCACGACGACGGCGGCGGCGAGGATCCAGGCGACGATCACCACGACACGCATGGTCAAGCTCATGTGATGCTCGCCATTCTGACTCCCTTGAACGAACTGGTCTTGACCGTCGCGGGCGCGCCCGCTGCGAACATCCTGAATCGTAGCACGCGAGCCCGTCCGCAGGCTCAGAGAGGTCGCTCGCGGCCGCCGGTCCGTCCATGACGCCCGTGTTCACGACGTGCTATCCTTACACGCCGCTCTTATAGGCGGGCGCCACAGTGTCAGCGGACAACGTGGTGGGGGTAGCTCAGCTGGTAGAGCTCCAGGTTGTGGCCCTGGTGGCCGCGGGTTCGAATCCCGTCCCTCACCCCATGCACCTTCTCGCCGACAACGCCTGCGGGTGTGGCGGAACTGGTAGACGCGCTAGACTTAGGATCTGGTGGGCTTGCCCGTGGAGGTTCAAGTCCTCTCACCCGCACCATACACGTTCAGTCCCACGAGCCCGAGGCCCCCCGAACGGGGTTCGCCGGGCGTGGAGCAAGGGCAATAACCGAACAAACGGAGACTCCAAGGTGAAGACAGAGGTCAAGCCGGTTGCAGAGAACGAGGTCGAGCTCGCGGTCGAGGTACCACGCGACGACGTTGAAGCCAAGGTCGAGCGCACTATCTCCCGTCTCTCTCGCGAGACGACCATACCGGGCTTTCGCAAGGGTAAGGTCCCACGCCAGATCGTCCTCAGCCGGCTCGGCGAAGAGTACGTTCTGAACCAGACCCTCAACGACTTCCTGCCCGAGTGGTATGAGAGCGCGGTCGATGAGGCCGAGCTCGACCCGGTCTCGGTGCCCGAGATCGACTTCGAGTTCAGCGCTTTCACCGGCAAGGAGCCGTTCGCCTTCACCGCCAAGGTCCAGGTGCGTCCCGAACCGATGCTCGGCCAGTACACCGGCCTCGAAGTCGAAAAAGACGAGGTCGAGATCACCGAGGGTCAGATCGACGCCCAGCTCGCCATGCTGCAGGAACGCTTTGCCAGCCTCAAGCCGGTCGAAGGACGGGCCGCGGTCAAGGGCGATTTCGTGCAGATCGATTTCGTTGGCACGGTCGACGATGAGCCGCTCGAAGGCGCCCACGCCGAGGACTATATGCTCGAGGTCGGCGATGGCAATCTCATCCCCGGTTTCGAAGAGCACCTCGTGGGCCTCGAGGCCGGTTCCACGACAAGCTTCGAGGTCGAGTTTCCCGGCGACTACCACGCCGAGGAGCTGCAGGGCAGGCCGGTGACCTTCGCGGTCACCATGAAGGAGATCAAAGAGAAGATCGTCCCGGCCTTGGACGACGACTTCGCCACGCAGGCCAGCGAGTTCGAGACACTGGCCGAGCTGCGCGACGATCTGCGCGCCCGCATGACGACGGCCCGCGAGACGGCGGTCGAGCGCGAGTACCGCAACCGGGTGGTCGAGGCGGCCGTCGCCAACGCGACCGTGACGGTGCCGCCGGCGATGGTCGAGCGCCAGGCCCACGAGCTCTACCACGAGCTCGAGTCGGCGGTCGGCGAGCGCGGCCTCGAGATGCCGCAGTATCTCGAGGCGGTCGGTAAGACGAAAGAGGAGACCGAAGCCGAACTGCAGCCGCGGGCCGAGGCCGAGGTCAAGCGTGGCCTGGTCCTGGCCGCCATCCGCGATGCCGAGCAGGTCACGGCGAGCGACGACGATCTGCGAAAACGCATCAAAGAGGACGCCGAGATGCTGCAGCGCGACCCCGATCAGCTCGTGCTCGACGTCTACGCCTCCGGAAGGCAAAACCTGCTGCGCGACGAATTGGTCATCGCCAAGACGATCGACTTTCTCGTCGAGCAGGCCACTGCGGTGAGCCCCAAGCCCACCGACGCCGCCGCCGCGCAGGCGGCAGGCGAAGAGCCGGCCGGCAAGGCCGCCAAAGGCGGCAAGGCAGGCAAGGCGGGGAAGCTTGCGAAGACCGCGAAAGCGGCAAAAACTGCGAAGGCTGCGAAGGCTGCGAAGGCCGACGAGGCTAAGCAGGCCGATGAGGCCAACGAGGCCTAGAAGGCCAACGAGGCCACGAGCGAGAACAAGGTCGGCGAGACCGACCAGGCGACGGCGCCCAGGGGGCGCCCGAGCAAGGCAGACAACGAGTAGCTGCGATGCCTCGGTGAAGGCTAAAGGCCGGGCACCGAAAGGAGAGGATCCGATAGTGAGTCCACTTGTCCCGATGGTGATCGAGCAGACAAGCCGCGGCGAGCGTGCCTTTGACATCTACTCGCGGTTGCTCTCTGAACGCGTCATCTTCCTCGGTACGCCCATCAACGACGACATCGCCAACCTCGTGGTGGCGCAGCTCATCCATCTCGAGTCCGACGACCCCGACAAGGACATCAGCATCTACATCAACAGTCCCGGCGGCTCGGTGTACTCGGGGCTTGCCATCTACGACACGATGCAGTTCATCAAGCCCGACGTCTCGACCATCTGCGTCGGCATGAGCATGAGCATGGGCGCCCTGATCCTCGCCGGCGGCGCCAAGGGCAAGCGCTTCGCCCTGCCCAACGCGAAGATCCTCATCCACCAGCTGATCGGCGGGTTCGAGGGCCAGGCGGCCGACATCGAGATCCACGCGCGCGAGGTCATCCAGGTGCGTCAGCGCCTGGATGAGATCCTCGCACAGCACACCGGACAGACCGTCGAGAAGGTGTCTGCCGACACCGACCGCGACTACTTCATGACCGCTCAAGAGGCCAAGGAGTACGGCATTATCGACGACGTCATCTCGCATCGATAGGAGGTTTCCGAGTGGCAGGACCTATCGACAGCAACGACCAGTTGCTTTGCAGCTTCTGCGGCAAGTCGCAGCGCCAGGTCAAGAAACTCATAGCCGGCCCGGGCGTGTACATCTGCGACGAGTGCATCGATCTCTGCAACGAGATCATCGACGAAGAGCTGGCCGTGCCGGCCACACTCGACCTCGACACGCTCCCCAAACCGCGCGACATCCACGCCATCCTGAACGACTACGTGGTCGGCCAGGACGAGGCCAAGCGCATCCTCTCCGTGGCGGTCTACAACCACTACAAGCGCATCCAGGCGATGAGCGCCACCGACGGCGAGGTCGAGCTGCAGAAGTCGAACATCCTGCTCCTCGGACCGACCGGCTGCGGCAAGACGCTGCTGGCCCAGACTCTTGCCCGCATCCTCAACGTCCCCTTCGCCATCGCCGACGCTACGGCGCTGACCGAGGCCGGCTACGTCGGAGAGGATGTCGAGAACATCCTGCTCAAGCTCATCCAGGCGGCCGATTTCGATGTCAAGAAGGCCGAAACCGGCATCATCTACATCGACGAGGTCGACAAGATCGCCCGCAAGGCCGACAACCCCTCGATCACCCGCGACGTGTCGGGCGAGGGCGTCCAGCAGGCCCTGCTGAAGATCCTCGAGGGCACGGTGGCAAGCGTCCCGCCGCAGGGCGGCCGCAAGCACCCCCACCAGGAGTTCCTGACGATCGACACGACCAACGTGCTGTTCATCTGCGGCGGCGCCTTCGCCGGCCTCGAGAAGATCATCGAGCACCGCGTCGGACGCCAGGGCGTGGGCTTCATGGCCGACATCGTGACGGCCGAACAGCGCGATGTCGGCAACATCTTCACCAAGGTGNNGTGATTTCGGCGGTGCACTACCTCGACAAGGATTCGCTGGTGCGGATCCTGACCGAGCCCAAGAACGCGCTGGTGCGTCAGTATCAGAAGTTCTTCAGCCTCGACGAGATCGAGCTGGTGTTCGCCGACGACGCCCTGGTAGCGATCGCCGAGAAGGCCCAGGAACGCCAGACCGGCGCCCGCGGCCTGCGCACCATCATCGAAACGGCGCTGCTCAACGTCATGTTCGAGCTGCCCTCGCGCCACGACGTGCGCAAGTGTGTGATCACCAAAGAGACGATCGAGAAGGGCCTCGACCCGACCCTCGTCACCGAAGCCGACGACACGACTCCCCTGCAACTGGGCGAAGAGACGGCCTAGAGGGCAGGCACGAGCGCAAGCGAACCCGTGAGGGGGCGGGGCGGCGGCAAGCTGCCCCGCCCCCTTTCGTTGTCTGGGCGTCTGCCACCCCGAGCGTCGGGCGCGCTTCGTCAGTGCCTCGCCTCGCCTCGCGCTTCGTCAGCCCCGCGTCGCGCGGGCCCCTTCGCGAGCCCCGCGCCTCGCGCTCCCCTTCGTCAGTCGTGAGCCTGTCCGGGTATACTGTCTCGGCGTGTCCGGCGGGCGCGTGCGTTAAGTTTCCGACAACCGAAGCCAGGCGAGATCCGATGACCGAGCAGACCAGAGACCTGAAGGCGACGACCAGGTTCGACCCGGCGCCGGTCGAGAGCGACTGGACCGGGCGCTGGCTCGACGAGCGCCTGTTTCACGCTGAACCCGACCCGGCCCGGCCGCCCTACTCGATCGTCATCCCGCCGCCCAACATCACCGGCAAGCTACACATGGGCCACGCTCTGAACGATGCCATCCAGGATGCCCTGACCCGCTACCACCGCATGCTGGGCGACAACGCCTGCTGGCTGCTGGGCACAGACCACGCCGGCATCGCCACCCAGAACGTGGTCGAAAAGCTGCTGCGCAGCGAGGGACTGAGCAAAGAAGACCTCGGCCGCGACGAGTTCGTCAAGCGCGTCTGGGAGTGGCGCCGCGAGTATGGCGGCACCATCATCGCGCAGATAAGGCGCCTGGGCTGCGCCTGCGACTACGAGCGCGAGCGCTTTACCTTCGACGCCGGCTACATGCGGGCGGTGACCAAGGTCTTCGTGGCCCTGCACGCGAAGGGTTACATCTACAAAGACCACTACATCGTCAACTGGTGTTCGCGTTGCGGCACGGCGATCAGCGACCTCGAGGTGGAGTACGTCGACGAGGCGGGTCACCTGTACCACGTGCGCTACGAGCTCGAGGGCGGCGGCTCGCTGACGATCGCCACGACGCGGCCCGAGACGATGCTGGGCGACACCGCCGTGGCCGTGAACCCCGGCGACGCCCGCTACGCCGCGCTGGTCGGCCGCACCGCCGTGTTGCCGCTGCTCGGGCGCCGCCTGCCGGTGATCGCCGACGAGCGCGTCGACCCCGAATTCGGCACCGGCGCCCTCAAGATCACTCCGGCCCACGATCTCACCGACTTCGACATCGGCCGCGACCACGAGCTGCCGACCATCCAGGCCATCGGCCCCGACGGTCGCATCACGGCCGAGGGCGGGCCCTACGCCGGGCTCACGATCGACGAGGCGCGTGAGCGCGTCACCGCCGACCTGCGGGCGGCCGGCGTGCTCGAGAAGGTCGAGGACTACGCTCACAGCGTGGCCACCTGCCAGCGTTGCGGCACCCACATCGAGCCGCTCATCTCGCTGCAGTGGTTCATGCGCATGGACGAGCTCAAGGAGCCGGCCACCGAGGTGGTGCGCGACGGCCGCGTGCGCTTCGTGCCCGAACGCTGGGGCCGGGTCTACATCGACTGGATGGAGAACTTGCGGCCCTGGTGCGTCTCGCGGCAGCTCTGGTGGGGCCATCAGCTCCCGGTGTGGTACTGCGAAGCCGAGGGCTGTGCCGAGACGATCGTCGCCGAGCAGGAGCCGCAGAGCTGCCCGCGTTGCGGCGGCACGGCCCTGCGCCGCGAGACCGACGTGCTCGACACCTGGTTCAGCTCGGCGCTCTGGCCCTTTGCCACCTGGGGCTGGCCCGACGAGACCGCCGACCTCGAGTACTTCTACCCGACCAACCTGCTCTCCACGGCGCGCGAGATCATCTTCCTGTGGGTCGCGCGCATGGTGATGATGGGCCTCGAGTTCGTCGGCGACGTGCCCTTCCACGAGGTCTACATCCACTCGGTGATCCAGGCCGCCGACGGCCGCCGTATGAGCAAGTCACTGGGCACCGGCATCGATCCCCTCGAGATGATCGACGCTTACGGCGCCGACGCCACCCGGTTCGGCCTGCTGCTCATGTCGAGCAGCCAGGACGTGCGCTTCTCCGAAGAGAAGATCGCGATGGGCCGCAACTTCGCCAACAAGCTCTGGAACGCTGGTCGGCTCGTGCTGCTGGTCGCCGAGGGAGCCCAGCCGGCGCGCTCCGACACCGAACTCGTCGACCGCTGGATCACGAGCCGCCTGGCGCGCGCCACGGCTACCGTGCGCGAAGCCCTCGCGGCTTACAACTTCTCCGAGGCGGTCGACGAGCTCTACCACTTCGTCTGGGACGAGGTCTGCGACTGGTATCTCGAGCTGGTCAAGCCGCGCCTCTACAGCGACGACGCCCAGGCTCGCGCCACGGCTGCCGGTCACGCCCTGTTCGCGCTCGACGGCGTGGTGCGGCTGGCTCATCCGTTCCTGCCCTTCGTGACCGAGGAGATCGCCTCGCACTACGGCGCGGCACCGCTGCTCGAGCGCGCCTGGGCGCTCGCCGGACCCGACGACCTGGCGCCCGAAGACGAAGCGGCGCTGGCTCAGGTGCAGACCGCCATCCAGGCGCTGCGCGTCTATCGCGCCGAGCAGCGCATCCCGCCGTCCCAGATCCTCGGAGCGGCCTTCGTGGCCGACGCGGACGGCGCGGTCGGCGCCGCTGCGGCGGGGCTCTACGGCTCGTTTGGCGAGGCCTTTCGGGCTCTTTCGCGCATGGATATCGCCGCCGCGGACAAGAGTGGCGGCGACGAGAGCCTGGTGCTCGTGCCGGGCGGTCGCTTCGCGGTGAGTGCTCCGCGCGTCGACCGCGGCGAAGAGCTGGCGCGGCTGCGCGCCCAGCTCGACAAGCTCGAGACCGAGGTGCGTCGCTCAGAGGCGAAGCTCGCCAAGGCCGGTTTCGTGGCGCAGGCGCCGCCGGCGGTAGTCGACAAGGAGCGGGCCAAGCTGGCCGGTTACCTGGCCGACCGCGACGAGCTCACCGCCCGCGTGCGCAGCCTCTCCTAAGGCGCCGTCCGTGGGCGTCAGCGAGCCGCAGCCTCGCGACTGGCAGGAGTACCTCCACTCGCTGGCCGCCTTCGGCATGCGTCCCGGGCTCGAGCGCGTGGCCGCCCTGCTCGAGCGTCTCGACCATCCTGAGCGCTCGTTTCGGGCCATCCACGTGGTCGGCACCAACGGCAAGTCGTCGACCACGCGCTACGCCGCCGCTGTTCTCACGGCGAGCGGCCTGCGCAGCGGCGCCTACCTGTCGCCCCACATCGCGGGCTTCGAGGAGCGCGTGCTGGTCGACGGCGCGCCGGTGGCGCCGAACGCGCTCGGGGATGCCGTCGAGCTCGTTGCGGCCGAGAGCCGCACGCTGCCGGCCGAGCTCGGCCCCGTCACGCAGTTCGAGGTGCTCACCGTGGCCGCCTTCGCCGCGCTGCGCGCGGCGGGGGTCGAGGCGGCCGCCATCGAGGCCGGCCTCGGCGGGCGCCTCGACGCCACCAATGTGCTGGCCGCTCCGGTCGTCGTGCTGACCACGATCGGCCTCGAGCACACCGAGGTGCTGGGCGACACCCGCGAGCTGATCTTCGCCGAAAAGGCCGCCGTCATCGCGCCCGGCGCCGACGTCGTGTTCGGTCCCCTGGAAGGGCTCGAGGCGGCGGCCGAGGACGTTTGCGCGCGCCTCGGGGCGCGCGCCCACTTCCTCGGCCGCGACGTGCGTCTCGCCGGCCGGCCGGAGCGCTTTTCGGTCGCGCTGGAAGGCGAGCGCTTCGTCGATCTGTCGGTGCCGACGCCGGCGCTCTACCAGACGGTCAACGCCGGCCTTGCCGTCGCCGCCTGTCGCCTGCTGAGCGGCGGTCTCGCACCCGCGGCCGTGCGCCGCGCCCTGGCGGCCACGGTGGTCCCCGGCCGCCTGCAGATCGCCGGCCACGAGCCGCTCGTGGTGGCCGACGGCGCGCACAACCCGCATGGGCTCGCCGCGCTCGCCGACGCGCTCGCCGCACTCGCTCGCCCGGCGCCCCGGGTAGGGGTCTTTGCCATCATGGCCGACAAGGCCGTCGACGAGATGCTGGGCCTGCTCCTGCCGCTCGTCGACATCGTGGTCTGCAGCCAGGCCAGTGAGTCGCGCAGCCTCACGGCGGGGCTGCTTGCCCGTCGCGTCGAGGCGCTCGGGTCTGGCGCCGTCTACGAGGAGCCTGAACCCGAAGCCGCGGTCGCCCTCGCCCGGCGTCTGGCCGGTCGCGAGGGGTCGGTGCTGATCGCCGGCTCGCTCTACCTGCTCAGTGATCTCGCCGATCTGCTCGGCTACGGCGAGCCCGGGGACGCCGCGACACGCGAAGACGCCGNNGGAACACGCGGGGACGGCGAGCCGAGGGGCGGTGGGGTATACTAGCGCGCGATTTGGCAACCTCAGGGAGGCGCCAACCATGGCCCGAGGCTCGTCAAGCCTTATCGTGCGACTGCTCCTCTGGCTGCTGTTCCTGGTGGCCGCGGCTGTCGTCGCCTTCTTTATCGGCTATCTCATCGGTCCCTACTTCGTTACCCACGTGCTGTAAGGGCCGGGGCTTCTTCGGTATGGACACTCCTGTCAGGTATGATGGCCGCACCGGTACGCCGGCCGACCGGGTCATTCCGGCCGTCACGAACCGCGGACCGTCAAACCGGCCGCCCCGGGCGCAGCACAGGGGCCAAGCGACCGTCGCAGCCGAGCGCCGCACGGCGGCTCGTCAGTGGCAGAAGGAGAGCACGTGGTAGACCGTCTGCTTCTCGGTGCTTCCGACTCGACCGACCCCTTCGGGTCGATCAAGAACTTCTTCCACTCGTCGACCTGGCACTTCGCCGTGCTCATGTTCTGGTTTTTCCTCGTGGTCGTCTGGCTGGCCTGCGCCTACTGGGTCTACAAAGACGCTCGACGCCGCATCGACGACCGCGTGGTGATCATCGTCGCCGTGCTCACCGGCCTCGTGTTCGGGCCGTTCGGGCTGTTCGTGTATGCCATCCTGCGCCCGCCCGAGTACCTCGACGACACCCGCGAGCGCGAGCTCGAGCTGCGCATGCTCGAACAGCGCCTCGACGGCGACGCGCGCTGCCCCTTCTGCAAGACGGCGGTCAAAGACGACTACCTCGTGTGCCCGCATTGCATGCGGCGCCTGCGCGAGGTGTGCCCGAGCTGCCGGCGGCCGGTCGAGCCCGACTGGCGCATCTGCCCGTACTGCGAAAAGCAGATCCCGCAGACGCAGGCGCCCACGCAGACCTTCGGGCTCGAAGTCAGGTAAGGGCGGCGGGGCCGGCGCGGCCGCCAGGCCGCGCCGGCCCCGCCGCGGTTAAAGCGGGCGGTGGCGGCGGGCCGCAAGGCGCACCCGCCGCCACCGCCCGCTCTAGCGAGAGGGCCGGGTTCACGCCTGGTCGCCGATAGACGGAAAGGATTCACCTCGTGGAGCAGACGTTCATCATGGTCAAGCCCGACGGCGTCCGGCTGTGCCTCGTCGGCGAGGTCGTCGGCCGCTTCGAGCGGCGTGGCTTTACTCTGAGCGGCCTCAAGGCCCTGCGCATCGACCGCGCTCTCGCCGAGCGCCACTACGCCGAGCACGTCGGCAAGCCGTTCTTCGAGTCGCTGGTCAGCTTCATCACCTCGGGACCGGTCGTGGCGATGGTCTGGGAAGGACGCGACGCGATCGCCGTGGGGCGCGCCATGCTGGGCGTGACCGACGCCGGGCAGGCGGCCCCCGGCACCATCCGTGGCGACTTCTCGCTGTCTAAGGAGCAGAACATCGTGCACGGCTCCGACGGCCCCGAAAGCGCGGTCCGCGAGATCAAGCTGTTCTTCGGTGAGGACGGGCTCGTCTAGGGGTGCCGCGCCGTCGCGGCCGGCGCCCTTCGTCGTGCTGGCCTCGCGCTCGCCGCAGCGCGAGGCCATCCTGCGCCAGCTCCGGCTGCCCTTCCGGGTCGCGCCCAGCCGCCATCACGAGACGACGGTGCCGGGTGACCCCTTGGCTACGGTCGTCGCCAACGCAGTGGGCAAGGCCCGCGACGTGGCCGGGCGCGAGTCCGCCGGCCTCGCGCCCGCTGCCGGCAGCCTCGCTCCCGCGGGCCTCGCTCCCGCCGGCCTCGCGCTCGAGCCGGGTCACCTCGTCCTGGGCGTCGACACGGTCGTCGTGCTCGACGAGGGCGTGCTGGGCAAGCCGGCCGACGCCGCCGAGGCGGCTGCCTTTCTCAGCGCCCTCGCGGGCCGGCGCCACGACGTCGTGAGCGGCCTCTGCCTGCTCGACTCAGGCGGCGACGCCTGGACAGCGCACGCCCGCACCGCCGTGACCTTCCGGGCGCTCTCGCGCGCTGCCGTCGCCGGCTACGTGGCGACGGGGGAGTGGCGCGAGCGCGCCGGCGCCTACGCCATCCAGGGTGTCGGTTCGGCACTCGTGACCGCGGTCGACGGCGACTACTGGAACGTGGTGGGCCTGCCCGTGGCGCTCACCCTCGACGGCCTGGCGCACTTCGGCGTGGCGCCGTTCTCGTGGCTCGCGGCGCCGCCGAAGTTCGCCGCGCCGTAGCGTTTCTCCCGCGCGGCTGTTTGGCTCCGCAAAGGGCGGCGTGTACTATGAACGATTGAACCGGATCGAAAGGAGCAGGTCATCGGTTTCTTCGACTTCCTCACTGGCTTCGGCGCGCGCGACGTCGCCATCGACCTTGGCACCGCCAACACCCTCGTCTATGTCCGCGGCCGCGGTATCGTGCTCTCTGAGCCGTCCGTCGTCGCTATCGACCACCGTTCGGGCGAAGTCCATGCGGTGGGCGCCGAGGCCAAGCGCATGCTGGGCCGCACGCCCGGCTCGATCAGCGCGATCAGGCCGCTCAAAGACGGCGTGATCGCCGACTTCGACGTCACCGAACAGATGCTGCGCCACTTCATCAACAAGGTAAACCAGAATAAGTGGGCCCACCCGCGGGTCGTCATCTGCGTGCCCTCGGGCGTGACCGGCGTCGAAAAGCGGGCGGTCGAAGAGGCGACCTACTCGGCCGGCGCGCGCTGGACGGGTCTGATCGAAGAGCCCATGGCGGCCGCGATCGGCGCTGGGCTGCCGGTGGCCGAACCCACGGGCAACATGATCGTCGACATCGGCGGTGGCACCAGCGAGGTGGCCGTCATCTCGCTGGGCGGCATCGTCGTCTCGCAGTCCATCCGGGTCGGCGGCGACGAGTTAGACGAAGCGATCATCAGCTACGTCAAGAAAGAGTACAAACTGCTCATCGGCAGCCAGACCGCCGAAGAGATCAAGCTCGAGATCGGTTCGGCCCACCCGCTGCCTCAAGAAGAGCAGGCCGAGATCCGCGGGCGCGACCTCGTGACCGGACTGCCCAAGACCATCGTGCTGACATCCGAAGAGGTCAGGGCCGCGCTCGAAGAGCCCGTGCAAGCCATCATCGACGCCATCAAGGCGACGCTCGACAAGACACCGCCCGAGCTTTCCAGCGATATCATGGACCGCGGCATCATGCTGGCCGGCGGCGGCTCGCTGCTGCAGGGGCTGCCCGAGCGGCTGCGTCAGGAAACGCAGATGCCGGTCCACCTCGCCGAATCGCCGCTCACCTGCGTCGCCGTTGGGTCCGGCAAGTATCTCGAGGAGTTCGATGCCATTGCCCGCAGCAAGCGCAACTCGAGGCCCAGAGGCCGGTACTAGGCCAGTCTGCCTCTAGTGGCTCGCAAGCGTGCACTGCGGCGGCGCATCGTCGTCGCCACCCTGCTCGTGCTGTCCGTTGCTCTGCTCACGGTGTATTTCCGGGAGTCGCAGAACGGACCGGTGCATCGAGCCGAGGCATCGGCCATGCACGTCGTCTCTCCCTTGCAGTCGGGCGCCGCCCGGGTGATCAAGCCGTTTCGCGACGGCTGGAACTGGGTGGGCCAGCTTTTCAGCGCGCAGTCGCAGAACCGCACCCTGCGCACCGAAGTGCAACAGCTGCGCGCCCAGGTCGCCCAGCAGCTCGTCGCCCAGCAACAGGACGGTGAGCTCAAGGGCATGACCCAGATGCGCGACTCGGCGGTGTTTCCCAAGGGTTCGCGCTTCGCCCAGGCGCGGGTCATCGCGCGCTCGACGACGGCCTGGTATTCGGACGTCTCGATCGACGCAGGCACCGACCAGGGCGTGCATCTGAACGACGCCGTGGTGAACGGCCAGGGACTCGTGGGGCGCGTCTCGGCGGTCACCCCCGATGCCTCCGAGGTGACCCTGATCACAGACCAGGACAGCTACGTCGATGCGATGGTCGTGCCCAACGGCGCTCAGGGCCTCGTGGCGGGCAGCGTCACCGGCGACGTCACGCTGCAGTACGTCGACCGCTCCGAGAAGGTCGTGAGCGGCCAGGTGGTCGTGACCAGCGGCATGAAGGGCTCGATCTTCACTCGCGGCATCCCCATCGGCCAGGTCTCGGCCGTCGCCCAGCAGGACGTCGAGCTCTATCAGAGCATCTCGGTGACGCCCTACGTCGATTTCCACACACTCGATCTGGTGATGGTGGTGTTGTGATGGCCCAGCGCCTGCCGGCGATCGACAAGCTCGGCGACGGACCGCGTGTCGCCTCTGAGCTCGGCCGTCTGCTTGTCCTGCTGCTCGTAGCGACGTTCCTGCAGACCACGGTGGCGGCCAACATCCGCATCCTCGGGGCCAACCCCGACTTCGTGCTGATCTTCGTCGTCGTGGTGGCCCTGCTGCGCGGCGCCGAGATCGGCGCCGCCTTCGGCTTCGTCGCGGGGGGGATCGTCTCGATCGCCCTGTTCGAACCGCCCGGCGTGCGCTCGCTCACCCTCGTCGTGGTGGGCTACCTGATCGGCCGCTACGCCGAGACGGCCGACCTGTCACCCAGCGTCGCACCGATCGTCTCGGTGTTCGTCGGCACCCTGATCGCCGAGTCGCTGTCGCTGCTCGCGCAGTTCCTGTTCGGGCGCGAGGTGCCCCTGGCGTACCTTGTGAGCCGCTGGGTCATCCCGCTGCTTGTGATCGACACCCTGCTTGCCACGCCGCTCTATCTTGTGGCGCGCTGGTGGCTGAGAGGCGAACGACGTGTCCGTATATCTGAGGCGTAACCGGCGCGGCGAACGCCGCTGGCCGATCCGCACAGGCCGCAGCGACCGGCCCGTGGTGCAACCGCCCTCTGTGGCCCTGCGCGTCGTGCTTGTCGGCGCCATCGCCGTCGGCCTGATCGGCGTCATCGTCTTTCGGCTCTGGTTTCTGCAGATCCTGTCGGCTCAGCAGTATGTCTCCCAGGCCAACGACAATCGTCTGCGCACCGTCGCCGTGCTGGCCCCCCGCGGCACGATCCTCGATCGCAGTGGCGCCGTCATGGTCGACAATCGCCCCGGCCTGGCGGTCGGGATCCGGCCGATGGATGTGCCTTCGGGGCAGCTTCGCCCGCTTGTCATCAGGTTGTCGGCCCTGTTGCGCATGAAGCCCGCCGAGATCAGGCGCGAGATCGTCCACCAAGTGGGCGTGCCCTGGAACCAGGTCAGACAGGGACTCGGCCTGCAGTACGACTTCGTGACGGTCAAACAGGACACCGATCGGCGCATCGTGTCGTACCTGCTCGAGCACACCCTGGCCTACCCCGGTGTCGAGGTGCGCCAGAACTACCTGCGCGACTATCCGCTGGGCGAGCTCGGCGCCCACTTTCTGGGCCAGCTCGGCGAGATCTCCGCAAAGGAGCTCACCGAGCCGCAGTTTCGGGGCTACACCGCCGGCGACGTGGTCGGTCAGTCGGGCGTGGAGTACACCTACGACAAGTGGCTGCGTGGCACCGACGGTTCGGTGCGCGTCGAGGTCGACGCCAGCGGCCGGCCCAAGAAGGTCGTGGCCGGCGGCACGCTGCCCCAGGCCGGCGACAACCTCCAGCTCTCGATCGACACCCGCGTGCAGCGCGCCGCCGAGAATGCCGTCAACTACGGCATCAACCTGGCCCACGCCAACAACGAGCTGCGTGCCGACGGCGGCGCCGCGGTGGTGCTCGACGCGCACACCGGCGAGGTCATCGCCATGGCCAGCGAGCCCTCGTTTCAGCCATCCTGGTTCGTCGGTGGGCTGTCGGCCAAGCACTGGAGGAAGCTCAACGTAAAGACGACCCCGCTGCTCGATCGCACCACGCAGGGCCAGTACGCGCTGGGCTCGACCTTCAAGGTGGTCGACTCCATCGCCGGCCTCGAAAACGGCGTCATCACGGCGAGCACGACCTACGACTGCACCGGCGCCTACACGCCGCCGCATACACTCGACAAGGCGGTCTGGCACTGCTGGATCTACCCGGGCGCGCACGGCTCGCTCGATCTGACGCAGGCCATCGTGCAGTCGTGCGACGTCTACTTCTACAACGTCGGCTACGACTTCTACTCGCAAAAAGGCGAGGGTCTCGAGGACTGGGCCAAGCGCCTCGGCATGGGCCATCCGACCGGCATCGACCTGCCCGGCGAGGTCGCCGGCCTCGTGCCCACGCCGGAGTGGAAGAATGCCGCCTACACCCGCAAGACCGACCCCAAAGGTTGGCGCATCGACCGCCTCTGGAAGCCCGGCGACTCGGTCAACCTGGCGATCGGCCAGGGCAACCTCGAAGCCACCCCGATGCAGGCCGCCGTGACCTACGCCGCCCTCGCCAACGGCGGCTACCTTGTGACCCCGCACGTCGGCGTCAGGGTGGTCGACTCGCAGGGCAAGCTCGTGCGCCGCCTGCCCTTCAAGCAGCCGCGCAGCCTGGGCATTTCGGCGAGCACCATCGCCACCGTCCAGAACGCGCTCCACGAGGCGGCTACCACGCCGGCCGGCACGTCGTATCCGGTGTTCGGCCACTACCCGGTGGCGGTGGCCGGCAAGACCGGCACGGCGCAGGTCGCCGGGCAGGGCGACTACGCCTGGTATTGCAGCTACGCGCCGGCCAACGACCCCCAGTACGTGGTCGTCGTGATGATCCAGCAGGGCGGCCACGGCGGCGTGAGCGCGGCGCCCGCCGCCCGCATGATCTACGACTCGCTGTTCCATGTCAGCGGCGGCCAGGTGACCGGCGCCGTGCACAGCGACTGACGCCCGTGGACCTGCGCTCGTACCTGCGCCACCTCGACTACATCGTGCTGCTCGCGGCGGCGGGGTTGCTGGTCTACGGCGTGGCGATGATCTACTTCGCCACCCGCCACGACGTGGGCACGTCGCCCCTCTACTACGCNNCGCTATCAGGTCGCCTACGCGGCCGTGGGCATCGTGGCGCTCGCCGGGCTGTCGCTGCTCGACTACGAGAACTACCGGCGCTGGCAGTGGCCGCTCTACGCCTTCGCCCTCGTCTCGATCGCGGCGGTGTTCGCCCTGGGGCCCGTGACCCGCGGTTCGCGGCGCTGGCTGACGCTGCCCTTCGTGCGCTTCCAGCCGTCGGAGCTCGCGCTCGTGATCCTTACGGTCACCCTGGCCGCCTTCCTGTCGGACCGCCTGCAGCTCATCGGTCTGCGTCGCATGACGGTCTACGCGCTGGCCTACATGGCCGTGCCGGCGGCGCTCGTCTTTGGTCAGCCCGACCTCGGCACGGCCATGGTGTTTCTCATCCTCATGCTCACGCTGCTGCTCTTCTACGGCACGCCGTGGACGCATTTCGCCGTGTTGCTGGGCGCCGCGGTCGGCCTCGCGGTGCTCGTGCTGAAGGTCCTGCCGATGGCGGGCATCAGGCTCGTGCACTCCTACCAGATGCAGCGTCTGTTCGTTTTCCTGCACCCCGGCCACGATGTGCAATCGACGGGCTACAACCTCACGCAATCGCTGATCGCGGTGGGGTCGGGGGCCTTCAGCGGCCGCGGCAACCAGGCCACCCAAACGGTGCTCGACTTTCTGCCCGAGCACCACACCGACTTCATCTTCGCCGTGATCGGCGAACGCTACGGGTTCGTCGGGGCGGCCGTGCTTCTGGCCCTGTTCGTGGTGCTGATCTGGCGCGCCCTGCGCATCGCTACGATCTCGCGCGACCTGCTCGGCAGCATGATCGCCGGCTGCATCGCCGCTATCTTTCTGTTTGAGGTCTTCGTGAACATTGGTATGACTATTGGTATCATGCCGATAACCGGCATCCCTTTGCCGTTCGTCAGCTACGGCGGCGCGGCATTGATTACAGACCTGATGCTTGTCGGCTTACTCGAGAGCGTTCATCTCCGGGGCCGACTGGCGGGAAGTGGCGGCTGACCACATGGCAAGCTACGACGTCCGCAAGATCCTCAAGGCGGTCGCCGAGGTGCGCAAGCACACTCCGGCGACGGCCCGCATCTGCCTGGTCGGTTCCACCGACCTGCTGGCCGACGCTGCCCGCATGCTGTCGGCGGGCGCCGACGACGCCGCGGCGGGTGGCGTCAGCGGTGCGCTCGACGTCCTCGATCGGGCCGATTTTCCGACCCGCCCGGGATCGTTGTCGAGCTGGTCTGTGGCCGTGTTTCTCGAAGACGCCCAGGCGCCGGTCAGGCCCGAGCTCGGGCCCACGGTGGCCTTCTGTCGTGCCGCCCACCTGCCGGCGATCGTCGCCGCGGTGCGTGACACCGAGGCTGTGCCCGTCGATCGTCACGCCTGGACCGCGCTGGCGGGCCTCTCCGGCAAGGAGTTCGTGCTTCACGCGCGCGGCACGCCGGCCTCAAAGTCGGCGCTCACGCGGCGCATCGCCCAGGTCGTCGGCCACAATGGGTTCGTGCTGGCCGCCACCCTGCCGGCCCTGCGCCCGGCGGTGATCGACCAGACGATCGATGCCACCGCGCGCCAGAACGCCCTGGTCGGCGCCGTGATCTTCCTGCCGGGCGCCGACATG
Source organism: Actinomycetota bacterium (assembly GCA_003132645.1). Taxonomy (GTDB): domain Bacteria; phylum Actinomycetota; class Thermoleophilia; order UBA2241; family UBA2241; genus Bog-752. The sequence continues at coordinate 23,425 of PKYM01000191.1, forward strand.
CCGGTGATGACCATAAACCAGCTCAAGATGGTGCTGCGCATCGGCGCCGCCTACGGCTACAAGTCAGATCTGCAGCGCACGGTCGAGATGCTCGGCGTGATCCTTTCGGGCTTCGGCATGAGAGCGGTGGCGCGGCGCGCCGTCGACTACGTGCCCGGACTCGGGTGGGCCATGAAGGCGAGC
>PKYM01000144.1 GCA_003132645.1 Actinomycetota bacterium
TCGAATCCTGCCCCCGCTACCAAAGCCTTCCGGGGCGCCCGTTGGGGCGCCCTATTTTGTTGCGCCGATCGCTTGGCCGGTTTTTCGCGCCGCTACCGGCGTACTATGCTGACACGCGCACCGTTTTCCGCAAGGCGGCAAGGAGAGGCAGCATGGTGACGACGCTGATCGTCAACGGCAGTCCGTATGGCAGCGAGCTGCCCTACAACGCCCTGCGCCTGGCCGGCGCGCTGCTTGTCAAGGAACACTGGGTCGAGGTGTTCTTCCTGGGTGACGGCGTGCACACGGCGCATCGCGGTCAGGACCCTCGCGGCGCTCACGCCTCGCTCGAAGAGATGCTGGGAGAGCTGCTCGACAAGGGCGCGGCGGTGACCCTGTGCGGGACCTGCTGCCAGACTCGCGGGATCACCCAGTCCGACGTCGTCGAGGGCGTCCGTCTCGGCACGATCCACGATCTCGCCGACCTCGTCGCGCGCAGCGACCGGGTCGTGTCGTTCTAGCCGTCTCGCGCCGCCGACAGCTTATGACAGGCGATCTGAGTAACCGGAGTCGTCTCGTCGCGTCGTTACGACGGCGGGCGGCCGACTTCGTCGCCGTCGGCGAGCTCCTGCGACCCGGCGAGCGCGCCCTGCTCATGCTGTCGGGCGGCGCCGACTCGATGGCCCTGCTCGACCTCGTCGGCAGCGTCGACCGCCGGCTCGGCCTCGGACTCGAGCTTTCGGCTTTGCATGTCGACTACGCCACCCGGGGCGCGGCGTCGACTCGCGACAGGCAGATCGTCGAAGAAGCCTGCCGGGTGCTCGCCGTGCCGCTGCACGTCGTGGCCCTCGCGCACAAGCCCACCGGTAGCGCCTTTCAGGAGCGTGCGAGGCAGATCCGCTACGAGGCCGCGCGCGCCGTGGTCGCTCGTGGCGAGGCCGACGTCGTGGTCTCCGCTCACAACCGCGACGATCAGGCCGAGACGGTGCTCTACCGTCTCGCCAAGTACGCCGCGCCGTCGTCTCTGCGCGCCATGCGCCCGCGCGAGGCGGGACTCGCGCGGCCACTGCTCTGCCTGGGGGGCGCCGAGTTGCGGGCCTACTGCCACGAGCTCGGCATCGCTTACGGCGACGATGAGACCAACAGCACGGTCGACTACCGCCGTAACCTGGTGCGCCACGAGGTGCTGCCTGTGCTGCGGCGCATCAACCCGAGGGTCAGCGAGACGCTCGCCGAGGCGGCCGCCCTGGCCGACGAGGAACACACCGTGCTGGCGGCGGCAGTAGACGAGGCCTGGGCGCGGATCGCGCGGCCCGTCGCGCGGACGACCGGCGAGCGAGCGACCGGCGCGCAGACGACCGGCGCGCAGACGACCGGCGATCCCTCGTGGGCGCTCGACGTGCGCGCGCTTGGGGACGAGCCGGCCGGGCTGCGGGCGCTCTGCCTGCGGCGACTCGTACGCTGCGCCCTGGGCGACGATGCGCTGATCACGCGCCGCCTCACGCAAGGCCTCGAACGACTGGCGTCCGCCAGCGCGGGGTCGAGGACGGTCGCCCTGGGTCGCGGCTACGAGGCCGTGCGCGAGTATGAGCTGCTCTCGGTGAGGCGACGGGCGGGCACGCATGCGTGCCCGCCCGTCGCCCTCAAGCCCGGCTCCTCGCAGCTCTTCTGCGAGCGCCGCTTTCGGGCCGAGCTCGTCGCCGGCGCTGCCTTTGAGAAGAGGACGGACGAGGCCTGGCTTGCCGTCGGGCGGCCCGACCTCGAGATCGTCCTGCGACACCCGCGCCGTGGAGACCGGCTGCGTCCGTTCGGCATGGCAGCCGACGTGCTGCTCTCCGATCTGTTCGCGGCGAACCGCGTGCCGCGCGCCCGGAGACCGCGGGCCGTGGTGGCCGAGCTGGACGGCGAGATCGCCTGGGCCTGTCCGGGCCGCAGTTCCGAATCGTTCCGGGTGACCGAGGGGACGCCGTATACTCTGCATATCTTCGAAGAGGCAACGGAGGCGACGTGATCGACCCGATTGGCGACACCCTGGTGGCACGCGACGAGCTGCGGGCCAAGATCACCGAACTCGGCGCGCGCATCTCGGCCGACTACCAAGGCAAGGACCTCGTGCTGGTGGGCGTCCTCAAAGGGGCGGTGTTCTTTCTGGCCGACCTGGCCCGCACTCTCACCGTGCCCTGCGCCATCGACTTCATGGCGGTCACGAGCTACGGCTCGTCCACCGACTCGTCGGGCGTGGTGCGCATCCTGAAGGACCTGGACCATCCCATCGAGGGCCGCGACATCCTGATCGTCGAGGACATCATCGACTCGGGCCTCACCCTGAGCTATCTGCTCAAGAACCTGCGCTCGCGCAAGCCCGCCTCGCTCGAGGTCTGCGCCCTGCTGACCAAGCCCGAGCGCCGGCGCATCAATCTCGACTGCCGTTACATCGGCTTCGAGATCCCCAACGTGTTCGCGATCGGCTACGGGCTCGACTGGGACGAGCGATACCGTACGCTCGATCACGTGGCGAGCGTTCGGGAAGAGGGATCGCCGAGCTCACGCGAGCCTGAGGGTTCTTTGCCGTAGCCTCAGGGGTATGGTAATCTCAAACGTCCTACCGGGCGCCGCAGGCGGCATGCCAGTCCCCTCGTCGAGCGAGTTGACGTGAGTAGATTCATCCGGAGCGCGTTCTTCCCGATCCTCGTCGTCATCATTCTGGCGATCGTGGTGCAGATGGCGCTGCACCGCACCGGGAACGGCACCAAGAGCTCCGTCAAGCCGCAATACCACGGCCACTTCGTGGTCGCCAACGTGCCGAGCACCGTGCCCGAGTCGCGGCTCGCCAACGACCTCGCCGCGGGCGTTGTGCAGAAGGTCGTCGTCGACCCGCAGACGATGGCGGCTCAGGTCACCACGACCGCTCCCGCGACCTCCTCGACCTCCGGTGGCGGCACCGCGACGCCCGCGCCCTCGGCGAGCGCCACGACATCCTCCGGCGCGACCTCGTCGGCTGCCACGTCGTCGTCGGGCGCGACAACGTCTTCGGGCTCCACGACCTCATCGAGCGCGGGATCGGCCGCCGCGACGACGTCGGTCTATGGTGTGCTCTTCAGCGACCCGGCGCAGTTCTCGTCGCTGCTTTCCAAATACAAGGTCACGCCGGTGGCCGGCGCGGTGCCTACGGCCAGCACGCCCCAGAGCTTCGTCAACGACCTGCAGAACGGCCGCGTGAAGCAGGTCGTCATGAACACCAAGGACCTGAGTCTCTCGGTCACCCTGAACGACGGCACGAACTACAAGGTGGCCTATCCCGACACCACGACCACGACCCAGCTCATCGAGCAGTACAACGTGCAGCTTATCCCCCAGAACCCGGGCAGCGCGTGGTGGAGCAGCCTGCTCGTGTATCTCCTGCCGTTCGTGCTCATCATCGGGTTCTGGCTGTTCATGATGAACCAGATGCAGGGCGGCGGCTCCAAGGTGATGAGCTTCGGCAAGAGCCGGGCCAAGCGCGTCAGCGTCGACTCCCCCAAGGTCACCTTCAAGGAC
>PKYM01000242.1:0-146 GCA_003132645.1 Actinomycetota bacterium
CTCGCCTGGGTGCTGCACCGCGGTTCCGACGTGGTGCCGATCCCCGGCACCAAGCGCCGCCGTTACCTCGAAGAGAACGTCGCCGCGGCGGCGCTCGCACTGAGCGACGACGAGCTCGAGCGGCTCGACCGCGCCCTGCCGCCCGG
>PKYM01000242.1:192-8094 GCA_003132645.1 Actinomycetota bacterium
AACTCGTCGTCGAGCACGCGATCGATCCAGGCGCGCGGCTCGGCCTCGTCGGAGTAGACCCGGCCTTCGCGCTGCCACTGGGAGCTGACGTTCGGACGCACGTACTCGGCCACCAGGTCGTGGGCCGCGATCCAGTAGGAGACCTTGCTCAGGTCGATGCCCCGGCGATACAGGTCCTCGAGGCGCTCGCGCAGCTCGGCCACCGCGCCTTCGACCCGTTCCCAGTCGATCAGCAGGCGATTGTCGGTCCAGCGCACGACGCCGCCGCGGTGCAGGTGGGCAAACAGGAGCTGCCCGCCGAGGCCGTCGTAATTGCGCACCCGGTTGCCGGTGATCGGGAATCGCAGGATGCGGTCGAAGACGATCCCGTACTTCATGTAGCGCGCGAAGGCNNTCTTCGAGCGAGTACATCCAGTAGGGCAGCCGCTGGCGGATCATGAACGGGTCGAACGGCAGGTCGCCATGGCTGTGCCAGCGGTCGTGGATCATGTCCCAGAGGATGTAGGTCTGCAGCGCCAGGTCGCCGTTGCTGACCAAAGCCTCCGCGTCGGGCGGCAGGTCGATGCGCAGCACCTCAGCCGCGCGCTCGGTCGAGCGCCGAAANNGGAAACAGCACAGCGCACTCGCCGTCGTAGCCGCGGGTATGGTCCACGAGCTGCACCGGCACGAACTTCTGGTTATCGAAACGTTCCTGTTCCAGCCGCGCGATGAAGTCGGGCCAGGGCGTCCGCACGATCAGCGCCTCGAAGCGCATGTCGGGCGAGCCATTGGGCGTGTACAGCGGAAACACGACCAGGTGCTCGATGCCGTCACGGCGATCCTCCTCGGGCCGAAAGAGCGAGAGCGACGTCGTGAAGTCGGGCTTGCCGCAACCCTCGTCAAGCCAGCGGCGCAGATCGACCGCCACCTGGGCCAGGTAGGCCTGCTGGTGGGGAAAGTAACTGCCGAGCCTGCCGATCGCCTCGGTCATGCCGGCGACGTGAGCTCGCACGGCGCCGAGCTCGTGTCGTGTCAGGTCGACCTCGCCCTTCGGTTCCTGCAGCAGGCGCAGCGCGTCGGTCTCGTCGCGCAGCTTCTCCCAGGCGATGTCCTGGCGGGCGGCCGAGACCAGCGGCTCCGGCTCGGCGCGGAAGGCCGGCAGGGCGACCCAGTAGAGCAGGTTCAGCCAGAGCTGCAGGTGGTCGAACTCGCCCAGCACGTCGTCGCCGAACAGGTCGGAGTCGGCGGCCACGACCACCCGGCCCGCGCCGTGCCGCAAAGCGACGAGCAGCGGCGCGCCCGCGGGATGCGCCGCGGCGCCGGCGCGCAACACGACCGCGCCGTCGTCGCGCGCGCGTAGCGCGCCGGCGCGGTAGAGACAGACCGTGTCGACCAGGTGCAGCAGGGTGGGCTCGTCGGTCTCGCGGTCGGCTTCGCCGAAGACCCACGTCGGCGCGCCGTTGTGGCGTTCGTGGTCTTCGACTACGACGTTGTCGATGCCGACCCCGAAGCGCGTCAGCAGCTCGTTCAGGTTGGCGCCGTACTTGTCTTCCTCGGTCTCGCCCAGCACGAGCAGCCCGCCGCCGGCGGCGACGAACTCCTCGATGGCGTCGATCTCGGGGCGGCTGAGCAGCGGCGAGCCGCCGACCGTGCGCTCCCAGCGGGCATCGGAAGGATGGGCGATGACGAGCACCTCGGCAGCGGCCAATGCTTCCGCCGACAGCGGTGCGGCGGTGACCGCCGCGACCTCGAAGTCGCGCACGGCGAGCGCCGCGGCGGCAAGCGCGTACGACGATCCCGCCGGATGTTCGGGCTGGATCGCCGCGGCGATGTCGGGCCGGATGCTCCAGGCCTCGCCGTGGGACTCGTCGAACAGCACACGGGCAACTTTGCGCTGACGCAGTGACGACAGCATGGGCAGCCTCCCTTCGGCCGACTCATGGACCGCACGCACGACGGATTCGCACGTCGGTCCAACTTGCACTGACCTTCGCCCCAGATTGTCCCTGGGTGATGAATGCCCAAAACCAGGGCGACTCGCGCCCACAGGCGCCGTTGGCGCGTGACGGTCAGCCCGACACGTCACCCCAGATTTCAGTTACGCGGGCTCGCGGCCGAGAATTACTACGCGTGCTCTACCATCTGCGTCGTCTGTCGGAGGCCGACATGAGACCCTCTCATCGCCCATTCACCATCCTCGATCTGCTGCTGGCGATCGTGGNNCGGCCCACGCCACGACCACCGCCGGCCACGTCGCGCCGCTCGATCCGGCCTTCATCAAGTACGCCCGGCAAGCCACGAAGGCGCCGGCCAGGGGCATCCTGGCGCCGCTTGCCCCGGCGCCCGTCGATGCGCGTTCCTGGGCCAAGGCCGCTCTGCCGCTGGGCCCGCTTTCGTTCGCGCCCTCCTACGACCTGCGCGATGTCGCCGGCAAGCTGCCGTCCGTGCGAAATCAGGGCGTCCACAGCGACTGCTGGGCCTTTGCCACCCTGGGGTCGCTCGAATCGTACCTGCTGCCCGCGCAGCCCGAAGACTTCAGCGAGGACAGTCTGGCCCTGGCCGCCAGTCAGGACTTCGACCTCGGCTTCGATGGCGGCGGCAACTTCTACATGGCGACTGCCGAGCTCGCGCGCTGGAACGGCCCAGTCGCGGCATCCGCCGACCGCATCCACGTTCAAAACGTCCTCTTCCTGCCGGACCGCACCGGCTCGACCGACAACGACACGATCAAGTGGGCGGTGCAGAACTACGGGCCCGTCTACACCGGGATATGCGTCGACAGCGCCATCGAACAGTCGGTGACTTCGTCAACCTTCAATGCGGCGCAGAGTTCGTACTGCTACACCGGCAGCGCGGCGCCCAACCACGCCGTCGACATCGTCGGCTGGGACGACACCTATCCCGCCGCGAACTTCTCCACGCCGCCGACCGGCCCCGGCGCCTTCATCGTGCGCAACAGCTGGGGTACGGGCTTTGGCGAAAGCGGCTACTTCTACGTCTCTTACTACGACGAGCGCATCGGTACGCAGATGGCCGTGTTCACCGGCGAATCGGCCACCGACTACGCGCAAAACTTCGGCTTCGACAAGCTCGGCTTCACCAATGAGTACGGGTACAGCGACCAATACGGGGACCCGAGCGACACGGCCTGGATGGCAGCCGCCTTCACGCCCAAAGGAGACAGCCCGCTCGGGGCGGCGTCGTTCTATGCGCAGAGCCCGAACACCACCTACGACATCTACGTGGGCACGAATCTCGACGATCACTCCACGTGGCTGGGCCTCGCCTCAGGCACCATCGCGGTACCCGGCTACCACACCGTCACGTTCGCTACGCAGCCGATACGGCCGGCCGGCGTGCGGTTCTACGTGATCGTCCGGCTGACGACGCCGGGCCACGGCTACCCCATCCCGCTCGAGAGCGCCCAGCAGGGCTACTCGAGCAAGGCGACAGCGGCGGCCGGCGAGAGCTTTGCCAGCGGCGACGGCACGGCGTGGGAGGACGTCGGCGCCGAGTGCGCGGCCGACGTCTGCCTCAACGTCTTCGCCGGCGAGCCGACACCCGATGGCATCCGGCCGGTCACCAAGGCGCTCGCCGCCGTCAAGATCACGCGCGGCCGCTACGCGACCTTGCGCTACCGCGTGTCCGACACGACCGCCAACGACAAGGAGAAGGTGACCATCCGCATCCGCAACCGGGCCGGCCGCGTGGTCAAGACGCTCGCGCTCGGTTGGCGCTCACCGAACGTCGCCCTCTCGACCAGGTATCGCTGCCTGCTCCCACGCGGCGGCTACCACTACTACGTCTACGCCAGCGACCTCTGGGGCAATACACAGACGTCGGTCGGGCATGCCGCGCTGACCGTGAAGTAAGGCGGTCCGGCCCGCCTCGGGCAGCCGACGCATCGACGGCGCCGCGACGGCAAGGCGAAGGGGGCGGCTCCCTGCGGGAGCCGCCCCCTTCGCCGTTCTTNNCCAGCCACACCCCCAGGGCGAGGACCAGTGCCGCCACGGCGCCGGCGAGTAGTTTCCTGGACATTCGTCGCACCTCTTTCGTAAGTGGAACTGGTCGTCTTCTTGCCCTCGACAGCGACGGGCCATGCGCGGAGGCAGGTTAAGAGATGTTCACCAAGCTGTGAGCCTGCTGTCGCCGGCGCCGCACAGCCGGCTACGCCCCGGGTGGCCGCGGACCGTGTACACTTAGGTGGCGAGCCGCGGGCGCGGAAGCGCCGGCGCGGTTCGCTTTGCCGTCGCCTCACGGCTCACCCCAAGCGAAAGAGACTAAAGCCATGCACGCCGCCAGCAACATCCGCAACCTCGCCATCATCGCCCACATCGACCACGGCAAGACGACCCTGATCGACGCCATCTTCTCCGCCGCCCGCGTGTTTCGCGACAACGCTCACGTCGAGGAGCGGGTCATGGACAGCAACGACCTCGAGCGCGAGCGCGGCATTACGATCCGGAGCAAACACTGCACGGTCGAGTGGCAGGGCTACCTCATCAACATCATCGACACGCCCGGTCACGCCGACTTCAGCGGCGAGGTCGAGCGCGTGCTCAGCATGGTCGACTCCGTCCTGCTGCTGGTCGACGCCAACGAAGGGCCCATGCCCCAGACACGCTACGTGCTCATGCGGGCGCTGCGCCTGGGCCTGCGGCCGATCGTGATCGTCAACAAGGCCGACCGGCCGAACGCCGATCCGTCGGGCGCCCTCGACGCCACCTTCGACCTGTTCGTCGAGCTGGGCGCCGCCAACGAGCAGCTCGACTTCCCGGTGCTGTACGGCTCGGGGCTCGAGGGCTGGATCGTCAGCGACCTCGAGGAGTACCGCCGCGAGGAACGCGAGCGCGAGGCGCACCTGGCCGCCAGCGGCGAGCTCTCGCCCGCCATTCGGGCCGAACTCGCCGCGGCCGGCATGGCCGATCTCTTCACCACGATCGTCGCCTCTGCGCCGGCGCCCAAGGTCGACCTCGAGGCGCCGTTTCTCATGCAGGTGAGCACGCTGGCCTGGAGCGACTACATCGGCCGCATCGGCTGCGGACGCGTGCTGCAGGGCCGGCTGCGGGCCGGCGACGAGCTGCGCCGTATCGAGACACGTCACAGCGCACCGCCCGATGGCCCCGACTCACCGGTCGTCGCTTCCGGTCCGCCGCCCGCCCCCGGCCTGCCTCCCGACGAGGAAGCCTGGGAGATCGTGGGCGACCAGACTTCGCGCGTCACGCACCTCTGGGTCACGCACGGCCTCGAGAACCGCGAGATCGAAGAGATCGCCGCCGGCGACATCATCTGGCTCGCAGGTCCCGACGAGATCGCCATCGGCGACACTCTGGCCGCGCCCGAGCTCGAACCGGCCGCGGTGGCCCTGCCGCCACTCGAGATCGAGGAGCCCACGGTCAGCATGTTCTTCCTCGTCAACAACGGCCCCCTCGCCGGCGAGGACGGCCGCGCCGTGACCCTGCGGCAGATCAAGGACCGTCTCGAGCGCGAGCTGCGCGTCAACGTAGCGCTGCGGGTCGAAGACCTGGGGCGCCCCGACGGCGTCAAGGTCTCGGGCCGCGGCGAGCTGCACCTGGCCATCCTGATCGAGGAGATGCGTCGCGAGGGCATGGAGCTGTGTGTCTCCAAGCCCGAGGTGATCACCCACCGCGACGCGCGCGGCCACCTGCTGGAGCCTCTGGAGCAGCTCGTCATCGACGTGCCTGAGGACTACCAGGGCACCGTGATCCAGGCGCTCAGCCTGCGCAAGGGCGAACTCACCGGCATGCACGCCAACCGCACCGGCCTGATCCGCCTCGAATTCACCATCACGACGCGCGGTCTGATCGGCTACCGCAACGAGTTTCTCACCGAGACCCGCGGCCTGGGCGTGATGAGTTCGCGCTTCATCGGCTACGGAGCCTGGGCCGGCGATCTGCCGGGACGCGACCGCGGCTCGCTGGTGAGCCAGGCGAGCGGCGAGTCGGCCGGCTACGCACTCGAGAACCTGCAGCAACGCGCAACGCTGTTCGTGCACCCCATGGAGCGCGTCTACGAAGGCATGATCGTGGGCGAGAACTCACGCGGCGACGACATGGTCTGCAACCCGACCAAGCGCAAGCAGCTCGGCAACTACCGGCAGTCCACGAAGGACATCGACGCCGGCCTCAAGGTGGTGCGCACGCTCACCCTCGAAGGGGCGCTCGAGTGGATCGCCGACGACGAGCTGGTCGAGGTCACGCCTCGTCTGGTGCGCGTGCGCAAGCACATCCTGAGCTCCGAGGAGCGCAAGAAGGTCGCCAAGCGGGTGGCGAGCTAAAGCGGACGGCTTCGGGCGGGCGTTTGCTCAACCGGGGCGCATCGACGCCGCGACCGGTCAGCCGCAGACGCTGCTCGACCCGCGATCGTGGCGGTGGAACTCCTCGACCGTCGAGATGAAGTTCAGAAGCCCCTCCGAGAACCGCTGCCAGTCGAGCGAGTAGTAGGTGCGCGCACCCTCGCCTCGGGCACACACGAGGCCGGTGTCGCGCAGCAGGGCCAGGTGATGAGAGACGAGCGGCTGGTTCATCTCCAGTTCCGCCGTGATCTCGCACACGCAGCGCTCGCCGCCCAGCAACTGCTCCACGATGGCCGCCCGAGTAGGGTGACCGAGGGCCTTGAGCTGAGGGACGAACTCGGCCAGCCGCTTGGTGTCGGAGGTCGTCCCTGGAGTCGGCTTCGTGACGGAGGCCGTCCTCACAACGTTCGTGACCGGCACCTCGACGAGCGGCGGGGGCGTGGCGCCGGCGACTCCCGCAGATTACATACAACTCTCTTTATCGTCAGCAATCGTTCATGATCGCCGACGCTCACTGCTTTCTGACAGAGGCCGGGTAGAGTACTACCACAGAGCGGTCAAGGAGGCTCCCTTGGGCAAGCCGATGGCATCGGGCAAGCGTCTCGCGATGACGGGTCCCATCGCCGTGTTCTCCGACGTGCACGGCAACCTGCCGGGCCTGCAGGCGATCCTCGCCGACGTAGAGTCGCGGAGCCTGTCCAACATCATCTGTCTGGGCGACCTCGTCGGCTATGGCCCGTTTCCCAACGAGGTCGCCGCGCTCGTGGCCGAGCGCGCCATCCCGACCGTCATGGGCAACTACGANNGGCGCCGCGTCACTCGCCTGGACCGACGCGGTGGCAAGCGACGAGACCCGCGCCTTCCTGCGCACGCTCGAGGACCGTTTCGTGGTCGAGACCGCCGCCGGCGAGCTGCTCGCCGTGCACGGCAGCCCGCGCCGCATCAACGAGTACCTGTTCGAAGACCGGCCCGAGTCGGCGATGGCCCGCATGGCCGGGGCGAACCCCGCCAGGGCCATCGTCTTTGGCCACACGCACATCCCCTACGTTCGCGAGATCGCCGGCACGGCGTTCGTCAACGTCGGCAGCGCCGGCCGGCCCAAAGACGGCGATTGGCGCGTCTGCTATGCGCTCATCGACCCAGATGCCTCGACCGCCGCCCGCCTCGCCGTGGAGTTCGTGCGGCTCGCCTTCGACTACGAGCGGCTGAGCGCGGCTCTGGCCGGCACGCCGCTGATCACGACGTTCGACGGCCCGCCCGCCGGCAGCCCCGGAACCGCCTGACAGAACACGAGGGCGTTGCCCTCGAGGCGAGCGCCGCGCGGTCCTTAAGCCCTGCGGTCGGCGGGACCCTAGCCCCTGGGCTTGGACGCCCGCACAAAGGCGCTGAGCAGGGTCACGCCGTCGGGCAGCGCCACGCCGCAGCTCTGCTCGACGTCGGCCCCATACTCCTTGCCGTAGTCGCGCGTCGGCACGATCTCGACGTCGACGAAGCCGGCGCGCTCGAGCCTGGCGACGTAGTCGCCCTCCTCGAGCGCGCCGGCGATGCAGCCGCCCCAGGCCTCGACGCTGCGCATGATCTCGGCCGGCACGAGCTCGAGGTCGCCG
>PKYM01000260.1:0-9436 GCA_003132645.1 Actinomycetota bacterium
CTGGCGGGCGGCGCCGCTGCGCGCCGCCGCCCGCCGCCCCCACCACCGCGAGCTGCCGGTCTGCGTGCGCCACGGTGAGGTCCTGATCGAGGGCGCCATCGACCTCGTCTACCGTGATCACGAGCTCGATGGTTGGATCGTGGTCGACTACAAGACCGACGCTCACCTGCAGCCCGACGAGGTGCGCGAGCGGTACGGCGGTCAGGCCGGCGCGTACGCGCTCGCCTTCGAGGCGGCCGCCGGCGAGCGCGTCGTCGCTGTCGAGGTGCTGCTGGCTTCGCTGCCCGACCCCGCCGGCGCGGCGACGGTCGTCCGCCTGATATGCGACCAGACCCTGCGCGATCTGGTCGAGAGTCGCCTGCGCGAGGCGCTCGTCTGAAGCGTGTTCGTGTCACGCTCGTGCGAGCAGCCGGCACGCCCCGGCAAGGTCGAGACTCGCGTGTGTGGCGCGGTCACGGGGTATGCTCGGTGCGCGTACATATGAGCACGCGATCAAGAGAGATGGGTCGTGACGTCGAGCTCAGATGAGCCGGGGCGCGACCGCCCGGCCTCCTTGCTTCAAAGAACCCGCCATCCGCGGCTGCGGCCCAAGGTCCTGCTCGGAGTGCTGCTCGCTGCCGTCCTGGCACTGACCGCGCAGTTCATCATCTCCTACCGCACCACCTCGGATAGCCTCAACCAACTCGCGGCCAGCCGCGCGGCCGACCGCCTGAGTGTCACCGGCAACGTCCTGGCCGACCATCGCGCCGCGCTTCAGCAGCTCGCCGCCGACACCGGCTCGCCGGACGTTGCAGCGCACGTCGCCGGCCACGACCTGTCCTGGCTGCGGCGCCAGGTGATCCTGCGCCGACTGGCGAGCCACCGTGTCGGGCTCGTGGCCGTGCTCGACAGCGGGGGCGCGGTGGAGTCGAGCTCCGCGGGGCTGTGGCGGCCCATTCTGACTTCGGCGGTCGTGCGCGACGCCGCGCGGGGCGGCTCGTCCACCTGGGCCATCTGGAGCGGCCGGCTCTGGCTGGTGGCCGCCGCGCCGGTGATCACCGACAGCGTCGGAGCGCCGAGCGTCGGCACGATAGTCGTCGCCACGGTGGTCGACGATACCTTCGCTCAAGCAATCGCGCGGGCGACGGGCTCGCAGATCGCCTTCATCATGGGCGGCAAGGTCGTTGCCGTCACCAATCCGGCGATCCTGCCGCTGGTGGCGACCGTCGCCGGCGCGCCGGCAGGGCGGGTCGGCGCGGTGGGCGGCTATAGCGGAGCGCAGCGGACGCTGCCGCTGGCCGGCGCGCGGGCGAGCATCGTCGTGGCCGAGGCGCGCGCGCCGATCGTCGCCGCCCAGCGTCAGTTGCTGCGCGGCACGGTCCTGGCGGCCCTCGGGGCGCTCGCCGTGGCCGTGGCGATCGCGCTCATCCTGGCGCGTCAGGTGATCAGACCGCTGAGCTCGCTGACCGAGGCGGCGGACGCCATCGCCGGCGGCGATCTTCAGCGTCGCGTCGCCGTGTCGCAGGTGAAGCGCGACGAGGTGAACGAGCTGGGGCAGGCCTTCAACGACATGGCCGGGCAAGTGGCAGGCGCCCACGAGACACTCCGTCAAGCGGCTATCCGCGACGGCCTCACAGGTCTTCTGAACCAGAGCGAGTTCTTCCGGCGCCTCGAACAGGAAGTCGCCCGGGCCGACCGCAGCGAGCGGCCGCTGTCGATGCTGATGGTCGACCTCGACCACTTGAAGCCGGTGAACGACACTCACGGCCACCTGCAGGGCGACGCCGTGCTCACCGAAGTGGCGCGCATGATCGAGGGTAACGTCCGCGAGGGCGATGTCGTGACCCGCTACGCCGGCGACGAGTTCGCCGTGATCCTGCCGAATGCCGACGCACGTCAGGCGCTCGCCGTCGGTGAGCGCGTGCGGGCAGGGGCGGCGCATGTCGCCGCGGCGGCGGGCATGCCGGCCGGCGAGGCGGTCACGCTGTCGGTCGGCGTGGTCACTCGACCCATCGGCCGCTGGGACCCAAGACACACGGTCGAGCTCGCCGACGACGCTCTCTATCACGCCAAGGAGGCCGGCCGCGACCGCGTCGAGGTCAACGCGGCAAAGGACTAAAGCCGGGCGCCCGGTAAGCGGCGGCTCCGATGACTGCCGCTACGCCGGCGCGACCGGGAGGGGTCGCCTGTCGTACGCGGTGTCTGCCCAGCGCGCCGGCAGGCCTGCTCGTACTTCTCGCTGGCAGCCTTGAAGTCGGCGTCGGCCTGCGTGCCGGGCTTCGTCTTGGTGTGCAGGGACAGCGCCTTGCCCCAGAACAGCAGCGTCTGCTGCTTGTCGGGCTTGAAAGCTGCGGCCTGCTCGTACTTCTGGCAGGCGGCCAGAAGGACCGCGTCGGCCTTCTTGCGAGGCTTGGTCACCGCCTGATGGCAAAGCGTCGTGCCCCAGTTGAAAAGCGCCTCGTGCATATCGGGCTTGATGACCAGGGCCTGCCGGAACTTCTCGCAGGCGGCTTCGAAGAGGGCGTCGGCCTGGTCGCCTGACTTCGCCTTCGCCTGGTGGGAGAGGGCGTTACCCCAGTCGTTCAGGGCCTCGTAGCTGTCGGGCATGATGGCCAGCGCTCGCTCGTAGTTCTCGCACGCAGCCGCAAACAGCGCGTCGGCCTTCTTGCCGGTCTTGGCGGCGGCCCGCTGGGTGAGCGCCAGACCCCAGGCGACAAGCTCCTCCTGCTTGTCGGGCTTGATCGCCAGGGCACGTTCGTGTTTCTCGCAGGCGGCCTTCAGGAGCGCGTCGGCCGGCCGGCCGGACTTCGTCCTGGCGTGATCGGACAGCGTGGCGGCCCAGTTGAAGAGCGCCTCGTGCAGGTCGGGCTTGCTGGCCAGCGCCATCTCGTACTTCTCGCCGGCGGCCGCGAACAGGGCATCGGCCTCGGCGCCCTGCTTGGTCACCATCTGCCGGGAGAGCGCGGTGCCCCAGCCGAAGATCGCTTCGTGGCGGGTGGGCTGGATGGCCTGAGCCTGGGCGTACTTCTCGTAAGCAGCGGTGANNTCTCGCCGGCCACGGCGCGCCCGTGTTCCTCGCCGGCCGCCTGAGGGCCTTGCGGCGCAAGCCGGCGACGAAACAGCGCCTGCTCGTCGCGGAGCGTGCCGTCGGTGGGCCCCGCCGAGGTCGCCGTCAGGTTCACCACCAGCCGCGGGCTGCCGCCGCCGTCCCTCACCCAGACCACGGCTTCGCCTTCGTCGGTGAGCATCAGGTCGTCGCCGCGTTGCGGCCCAAAGCGGGCCTCGATGCCGCGCAGGACGGCGGCCTCTCGCTCTGAAAGATCTCGTTGCGGCATCACTGCATCACCTGACGGTCGATCGCCGAGCCGGCACGAAAGTCAGTTGCCCGAAGCTCGGCGCACCCCGAATGATACGCCGGCGCGATGAAGGTCGTGCGTGGACACGTNNGGTCCAAACCAGGAGTCTTATGCCGCAGTCGAACAACGCGTCGCAGACGGTGCCACCGTGCTTGCGCTTTCTGGTCGCCCCCGAAGCCTCTCGCCTGCCGCGCGCCCGCGAGCGTGTTCGCGACTACCTGACTCTCGTGTGCTGCGACCAGGCGCCCGTCGACGACGTCGTGCTGGCCGTCGAGGAGGCCTGCACCAACGCCATCCGCCACAGCGGCTCGCGGCGGGAGATCGAGATCCGCCTGAGCTTCGAGGGCGACGATCTGCTGGCTGCGGTCAAAGACCACGGGTCCGGCTTCGATGTCGATGCCTTCGATGCCCAGACGTTGCCCGACCCGCTGGTCGACACCGGCCGTGGCCTGTTTCTTATCTCCCGACTCTGTGACGAGATGGAACTACGCCGCAACGGCGGCCTCGAGGTCCGCCTCGTCAAGAGAGGCGTGGCGCGGTACGAGCCAGCGGCGCTGGAGAGCGGCCTCGGCGACATCAGCGGCACACTGCAAAAGGCGCGTCGCGAGGCCCGCATGCGCACCCTGCTCGAAGAGATCGACGAGGCCTTCATGATCTTCGATTGGGAGTATCGTTTCGTGCACGTGAACGAAGCGACCATGCGCCTGGTCGGCAAAACCCGCGACGAGCTCATCGGGCGGCGATCGGGAGACATCTGGCCGGCCTCTGGCGGCACGCCGGCGGCGCTGGCCGTCCGTGAGGCGATGGAGCTCGGGAAGTCCTCGGTCATCGAGTTTCGGGCCGTCGGGAGTGGCGACTGGCTGGAGGCACGGATCTACCCGACGCCGGCCGGCGTCAGCCTCTACGCCCGCGGGATCGACCAGCGCGGGAGTGCTTCGTCTGAGTGAAAAGGGGATCGCCATGACACCTCGCACCATCGGCCGCCTTGCCGCAGTCGCCGGACTCGTTTCGGCAGTCGCGCTGCTGGCGGCGGCCTGCGGCTCGTCGAGTTCGACTACGCCGAACTTGGCTGCGCCGGCCGCCGGCAAGACGATCGGCTACTCGCACGTTGTCGACCTGAGTCACGTGATCAGCCCGCGGATCCCCCTGTGGCCGGGCGACCCCAAGGTCGTCTTCAAGGTGGTCGCCACCATGAAAAAGGATGGCTACTACCTGCGCAGCTTCACCATCGGCGAGCACAGCGCGACGCACATGAACGCACCCAACAGCTTCGTCTCCGGCAACACCGAGGCGATCACCAGCTACCCGCCTGAGCAGCGCGTCGTGCCGGCCGTGGTGATCGACGCCCGCGCCCAGTCGGCGGCCAACGCCGACTACCAGCTCACCAAACAGGATGTGCTCGATTGGGAGGCCAAGCACGGCACGATCGCGCCGGGCTCGTTCGTGATCATGTTCACCGGCTGGCAGGACAAGTGGAGCGACCCGAAGGCGTTCATCAACCAGGACGCCAAGGGCAACCTGCACTTTCCCGGCTTTGCCGGCGCGACCACGAAGTGGCTGGTGAGCGCCCGCCAGATCGCCGGCGTGGGGATCGACACACACGGCGTCGATCCGGGCTCGGACACAAGCTATGCCACCAACACCGAGATGGCGAACACCCACAAGATCGCCNNATCGTGGCCTTCGTGCCGTGAGAGCGGCCGGCGGGCGCGCAGGCGGAGGTGGATCACTCGGCCGGCCCACCGACGCCGCAACTGCCTCCGAGATGGAATTGCGAGCCGACACACGACAAACGCCGAAACTCCGCCTACGCTCCATTGCCGTACGCCTGATGCTGCGCTTGCAGGGGAGCCGTCGGTATCGCCGGCTGGCGAGAGTCCTCGCTGGAGACTGTACGGTCAGATGCGCGACCGAAGGCGAGCGTTCTCGTTTGGCGGAGAGGCGACCGGAGATGGGTCACCCGGAGTCTGGACCGCACGCCAATGTCGTGGCGTACGTGGGCGTAAGGCGAGGTCGGATCGTGGGCTGGGTGTATCTGCTGGTCGGCGATGCCCAATCGAGGTTCCCCGGGCCGTGGCTGTTCGGGCTCCATGTCGTCGGGCGCTGTCGGGGCACAGGCATTGGCGAGCGCCTGGTACGACGAGCCGTCGAGTCAGGTCGTGCCCAGGGTTTCGACTGCGTCTGGCTCTTGGTGAACGCATCTAATGTGGCCGCCACGATGCTGTATCAACACCTCGGGTTCGTCGCGGCGGACGACGCCCTCTGGGTGGCGCGCATGGACGAGGATTTTCGCCGTTACGGCGTTCGCCGCCTCGTCATGCGCGCGCCCTTGTCGTGAAGGCGGTCGATGCGCCTCGGTCAGAAGGCCCACGTCGAGGGCGTCCTTGCCCGCCACGGGGTGGGCGGCATCGCCGAGGTGATCGGCTCCGACACCGAGACGAGCAAGGTGCGCAAGATCGCGCTGGCCCGCGAACATCACGGTGACGGCCTCAAACCCTGGTATGTCGGCGACACGGTGGGCGACATCCTGGAGGCGAAAGCAGCCGGCGTCGGTTCGGTCGGGGTGGCTTGGGGTTGGCAAGCCGTGGAGAAGCTGCGCGCGGCCTCATCCGACTTCATCACCTACACTCTCGAAGACCTGCTGCTGCTCGAGTAGCGCGCCTTCAAGGCAATCGAGCTGCCCGACGACGTGATCGTGATAGAGACGGGGGCGCTGTAGCCCGCAAGGCGTGCCGCCGTCGCGATCCGGATCGCCGCCCGCGGGTCCCACGGTTGACCTGCGCCTCGCCGCCCCATACCATCGGGTCCGCGAACTCACCACCCCACGATCGACCACGGAGGCGGGCGACGAAACCGGATTTCACCGAATTGACGCCCGTCCAGGTCGACCAGCCGCCCCCCGCCTGACCCTTTCCGGCCGCGGCCGCGCCGCGCCATCTTCCGCACCTGACCAGCGCGACAACCGTCCGCTCTGACCACGTCCGCATTTCGCTGCGCCGTGCAGTGATCGCGGCCCGGCCAACGCGGCGCTCGCGCGCACCATCCGTTCCGTCGTTCATGAACGACGGCATCCCCGACGTGGAGGCACTGACATGATCAAGGTAGTCGAATGGGGCACCGGCGAAATGGGGCAAGGGCTCCTCAAGTTCATCCTCGATCGGCCCAAGGACATCGAGCTGGCCGGCTGCATCGTCACCAACCCGGCCAAAGAGGGCAAGACGGTGGGCGAGCTGCTCGGCCAGCCGTGTGACGTCAAGATGACCACCGACTTCGAGAAGGTGCTGGCCACCAAGCCCGACGTCATCTGCATCAACACGCAGTCCAACCTGAACGAGGTCGAGCCGCAGATCGTGCCCGCCGTCAAGTCCGGCGCCGACGTGATCTGCATCGCCGAGAAACTCTCCTACCCGTGGGCCAGCGACCCCGAGCGCGCCGACATGTTCGACCGCCTCGCCAAGGAGAACAAGGTCTCCATCCTGGGCACCGGCATCAACCCCGGCTTCATGCTCGATGCGCTGATCGTCATGTGGAGCTCCATCTGCATGCGCGTCGACAGCATCGAGGCTTCGCGCGTCAACGACCTCTCGCCGTTCGGCCCCACGGTCATGACCGGCCAGGGCGTCGGCACCACGGTCGAGCAGTTCGAAAAGGGCGTCGCCGACGGCAGCATCGTCGGCCACATCGGCTTCCCTGAGTCGATCTCGCTCATCGCCAAGGCCTTGGGCTGGAAGATCGACGAGATCGTCGAGACCCGCGAGCCGATCGTCACCAAGGTCGAGCGCTCCACACAGCACGTCAAGGTGCCGGCAGGCTGGGTCGCCGGCTGCAAGCAGGTCGGCAAGGGTTACATGAATGGCGAGCTCAAGATCCACCTGATCCACCCGCAGCAGATCCATCCGGAGCTCGCCGACCAGGGCACCGGCGACTACATCAAGATCATCGGTGACCCCATGGTCAACATGGCCAACACCCCCGAGATCCCGGGCGGCAAGGGCACCTACGCGAGCACCGGCAACTACATCCCGCTCATGAAGGACGCCAAGCCCGGCATGCTGACCGTCGTCGACATGCCGCTGCCGCGCTTCCTCGCCCCGACCAAGTAACAGACCCGACGCGGACAAACAGGACACGGAAAACAGGAACGGGTCCAACTAACGGATCCAGGTAAAGGGTCCAACTAACGGATCCAGGTAACGAAAGAGGACCGCATGACTGAGACCAAGCAAGCCCACGCGGGCGACTGGGTCGAGGTCGAGTGCGTGCTGCTCGAGCCCGCCGACAGGTCGACAAACCTGCCGGCGGAGACCGCCGAGAAGCCGCTGATGATGTGGGTCAAGGGTTTCGCCGAGGGCCAAGCGGCCCTCGGCGAGCCCGTCACGGTCGAGACCATGACGGGCCGCAAGGTCGCCGGCAAGCTGTCGGCGATCAACCCCGGTTACTTCCACACCTTCGGCGAGCCGATCCCCGAGCTCGTGCACATCGGCAAGGACCTGCGCGCCAAGCTGGCCGCCTATCGCGCCTCCCAGACGGGGGGTGCCTGATGGCCACCAAGTTCGACGCCATCATGGCCCGCCGCGGCGAGATCATGCGCCGCGCGCTGGGCATGGACTACAGCGAGTTCGAGACCTCGCCGATCGCCTTCGACTACGAACGCATGATGGCCGCCCACGGCTACAGCCTCGACGACATCGTCGCCATCCAGACCAAGGCCGGGGTCGGCCACACGCCGCTGCTCGAGCTGCACAACCTGACCGACGTGGTGCGCTCCACCTGCGAACCGGGCAAGGGCGCGCGGATCTTCGTCAAAGACGAGGCCGCCAATCTGGCCGGCGCCTTCAAGGACCGCCGCGCCTCGGTCAGCATCCACGTCGCCAAGGAGAAGGGCTACGAGGGCGTCATCGCGGCGACTTCGGGCAACTACGGCGCCGCGGTGGCCAGCCAGGCGGCCCGCGCCAGCCTCAAGTGCATCATCTGCCAGGAGACTTACGACAGCCGCAAGATCGGCCAGCCCGAGATCGTCGAGAAGGCCCGCATCTGCGAGGCCTACGGGGCCGAGGTCGTGCAGATGACGGTCGGTCCGGAGCTCTTCTTTCACATGGTCGAGCTGCTCGACGAGACCGGCTATTTCGCGGCCTCGCTGTACAGCTCGTTCGGCGTCTCGGGCATCGAGACACTGGGGCTCGAGGTCTCCCAGGAGATGCGCGCCCTAACCGGCGCCGACCCGACCGCCTGCATCATCACCCACGCCGGCGGCGGCAACACGACCGGCACCGCCCGCGGTCTCAAGCTGGCCGGCGCCACCGACACCCAGATCGTGAGCGCCTCGGTCGACCTGTCGGGCCTGCACATGGCCTCAGATAACGACTTCAACCGCAAGAGCTTCACGACCGGCCACACCGGCTTCGGCGTGCCGTTTGCCACCTGGCCCGACCGCGCCGACGTGCCGCGCAACGCGGCCCGCCCGCTGCGCTACATCGACCGCTATCTGACGGTCACCCAGGGCGAGGTCTTCTACGTGACCGAGGCCTTGGTCAAGCTCGAGGGCCTCGAACGCGGCCCGGCCGGCAACACCGCCATGACGGCCGCCGTCTCGCTGGCCCGCGACCTGCCCGCCGAGGCCACCATCGTTGTCCAGGAGACCGAGTACACCGGCGCCGGCAAACACCACTGGGCGCAGCTCAACTTCGCCAAGCAGATGGGCGTCGAGGTCCGCAGCGGCGACCCACGTCAGAACAAGCCGGGCACGGTGATCGTCATCCCCGAGCGCCTCGAGCAGGTGCAGGCCAACGACTTCGACGTCGCCCGCATGCGCAGAAGCTACGTGCGTAACTCGCTCAAGGCGGCCCCCGAAGGCTACGTGCCGACCGCCGACGACATCGCCTTCCTGGCCGCCGACACCAACTCCACCACCGCCGACGTCGAGGCGATGCTCGTGGAGCTCGCCGGCAGGGAGGCCTGAGCGCCATGCGCGAAGACACCTACCTGCAGGACCGCGCCCACCTCGCCGGGCTCACCGACGAGCAGCTCGAGGCGCGCTTCTGGGCGCTTTCCGAGCAGATCGTGGCGCCGCTCGTCGAGTTGGCCCGCACCCATACCTCACC
>PKYM01000260.1:9462-14762 GCA_003132645.1 Actinomycetota bacterium
CTGCTGGGGCACGGGGTCGGCCAGGTCGTGGCGCACTGCGCCACGACCTGGCGCTGCCCCGCGCCCGAGGCCGCGCGCCGTCTGGCCGCCGGCGAGGGCTGGGAGACAGTCGAGCAGAAGTGGGGGGCGCTCCATGCCTGACCTGCCCCTCAAGCCCAACGAGAAGCTCGACGTGCAGGCGCTGCTCAAGGACATCGCGACCTACCGCCCGCGGCGCAAGGGCTGGCACTGGCGCGAGCCGGTGGCCGACCAGAAGCTCGGGCCCTTCATCTACAAGGAGACCTCGAAGAGCCTCGCCAACAGCGTGCCGCTGCCGGCGGCCCACTACTTCGGCGACATCGACCCGCAGCCCGACTGCGTGGTCACCACCGAGATCGCCAGCGGGCGCTTCGAAGACGACATCCGCCGCATGCGCATGGCGGCCTGGCACGGCGCCGACCACATGATGGTGATCCGCACCGCCGGCCAGAGCCACATGGACGGCCTGCTCGAGGGCACCCCTGAGGGCATCGGCGGCATCGCCGTCACCCGCAAGCAGGTGCGCGCCACGCGGCGCGCCATCGACCTGATCGAAGACGAGGTCGGCCGGCCGATCAACTTCCACTCCTACGTGAGCGGCGTGGCGGGTCCCGAAATGGCCGTGATGTTCGCCGAAGAGGGCGTCAACGGCGCCCATCAGGACCCGCAGTACAACGTTCTGTACCGCAACATCAACATGTATCGCAGCTTCGTCGATGCGGCGGTGGCCAAGCACGTCATGGCCAGCGTCCGCATGGCCCAGATCGACGGCGCCCACAACGCCAACGCCACGGCGCGCGAGGCGTGGAAGGTGATGCCGGAGCTGCTCGTGCAGCACGCCATCAACTGCGCCTACTCGGTGGCGGCCGGCATGCCNNCTGCGCGACCTCTTCGGGCAGTACAAGATGCGCGCCCAGCAGAACACGCGCTACATGGAGTCGTGCAGCCGCGAGGCGACCGTCAGCCACGTCATGAACCTCATGATCAGCCGCCTGACGAGCGCCGACATACAGTCCACGATCACCCCCGACGAGGGCCGCAACGTGCCCTGGCACTACAACAACGTGCACGCCGTCAACACCGCCCGCCAGTCGCTGGTCGGCATGGACGGCCTGCGCGAGTTCGTCAAGCTCGACNNATGCAGCGCGACGGCGGCTACTTCGCCGCGGTCGAGCAGGGCTACTTCGTCGATTCGGGCGAGTACCCCGAGACCAACGACGACGGCATCGTGCGCTTCGCCGACGGCGGCGTGGCCGCCGGCACGATCGTCGAGCGGGCCGACGACTACATGGCGCCGGTCTGCCACCACTTCGGCGTCAACCACCTGCCCGCCGGCTACGGCGAGGGCGGCGGCAAGGGCGGCGGCGGCAAGGGCGACGGCGCGACCGCCGAAACCCACAAGCCCTGCGACCTGATCGGCGGCTGCACGCTGTGCGACGTCGAGAAGGTGCCCTTCACCGACGAGCTCGACCCCGAAGACAACGTCAACGTGCGCCTCGAGCGCACCGCCGAACTACGCGAGAGGGGCCTGATCAAGCCCGAGGTCGAGTGGGCCGGCGACGGCATCGTCACGGTGACGATGTTCCTGCCGGCCACCGAGCGGGTGGCCGAGTTCGCCGCCCTCGAGCTGGCCAAGGCCATGAACCTCAACGATCCCGAGGTCATCCACAAGCAGGTCATGCACCCGGCCGAAGGCACGCTGGTCGAGGTCAAGGGCCGCCTCGATGTGACGATCGACCCGGCCACCCTGGTGATCCCGCNNGCCGCCCGACATACTGTCGGCCGACGAGGTGCGCGCCTTCGTCAAGGAGCACGGCCTCAAGGTCGTCGGCGCAACCGTGGGCGAAGACGAACACTCGGTTGGCATGCGCGAGATCATCGACATCAAGCACGGCGGCCTCGAAGGCTTCGGCGTGGCCTGCGAGTACCTGGGCACCTCGGTGCCGGTCGAGAAGGTGCTCGACGCCGCCATCGAGCACGCCGCCGACGCGGTGCTGATCTCGACGATCATCACCCACGGCGACATGCACCGTCAGAACATGGAGAAGCTCGCCGACCTCGCCGTCGAAAAGGGCGTGCGCGACAAGCTGCTGCTGATCGCCGGCGGCACGCAGGTCACCGGCGAACTGGCCCAGAGCTGGGGCATGGACGCGGGCTTCGGTCGCGGCACCAAGGGCCTCGACGTGGCCTCGTTCATGGTCAAGACACTGCGTGAGCGGGGTCAGGGCACTGCATGAGCGGAGCCAAGGCGTTGCGCGAGCGGGGGCGGTAGACTAGCCGGCACATGACCGCCCTCACACGCACTCAAGCGACGGTCGCATGACCATCGCATCACACGCAGCACGTGGGGCGGGCGGCGCCGCAGGCGCCGCCCGCCCCATCGACGCCCTGGTCGCCGAGATCGGCTCGACCACGACGGTCGTCTCGGCCTTCGACGGGCTCAGCGACTACCCGGCTACCCGGCCCAAGCTGCTCGGTCAGGGTGTGGCGGCCACCTCGGTCGACGCCGGCGACGTCACGGTCGGGGTCGACGCGGCGCGAGCGGCCCTCGAAGAACAGGTGGGGCCGCTCGCGCCGCGCCTCACTCTGGCCACGAGCTCGGCCGCCGGCGGCCTGCGCATGACGGTCCACGGCCTCACCCAGCGCATGACGGCCATGGCGGCCCGCGAGGCCGCTCTCGGCGCCGGCGCCGTGGTCACCTATCAGACGGCCGGCCTGCTGCGCGAGCGCGACCTGCGCCAGATCGAAGAGGCCCGCCCAAGCCTCATCCTGCTGGCCGGCGGGGTCGAGGGCGGCGACTGCGAGACGGTGCTGGCCAACGCCCGGCGGCTCGGCGAGCTCTCGCTGCGGCCGATCGTCGTGTACGCCGGCAACTCGGCGGTCTGCGACGACTCGCGCGAGCTGCTCGAGCAGGCCGGCTTTCGGGTGCGCCTCACCAACAACGTCTATCCGGCCGTCGACGAGCTCGACATCGTGCCCGCCCGGGCGGTCATTCACGACGCCTTCGAGGAGCACATCATCCACGCGCCCGGCATGGAGCGCATCGGCGAGATCGTCAACGGCCGCATCCTACCGACGCCGGGCGCCGTGCTGCTGGCTGCCGAACGGCTGGCGGTCGACCTCGGCGACCTGGTCGTGGTCGACGTCGGCGGGGCGACCACCGACGTGCACTCGATCACCGACGGCAGCCCCGAGTACGCCGCCATCCAGACCGAGCCCCAGGCTCACAGCCGGCGCACGGTCGAAGGCGACCTCGGGACTTTTGTCAGCGCGAGCCACGTGGCCGCCATGATGCCGGCCGCCGAGCGTCCCGCCGAGCTGCCGCCGGCGCTGCCCGCGACGCCCGAGCAGATCGAGGCCGCCTACGCGCTGGCCGCCTTTTGCACCGTGACTGGCGTCCAGCGCCACGCCGGCAAGCTCGCCCATCTCTACACGCCCACCGGTCGCCAGACGGTGGCCCGCGGTCGCGACCTGACCGCCTGCCGGCTGCTCGTGGGAACCGGCGGCGCCCTCACCCGCCTGCCCGGCGGCGAGGCGATGCTGGCCGCCACACGGGCCAACGGCGGCGGCGACCGTTTGCTGCCTCCGGCCGAGGCGCGCTGCGTGCTCGACCGCGACTACGTCCTGGCGGACTGCGGCGCCCTGCTGGCCCACTTCGACGGCGCCGCGGTGGTCGCGCTGATGAACGCCAGCCTCGGCATCTGAGGATCGCGTGAGGCTTGTCGCCTCGCCGGGCATGCACAAGCCGAGATGAGCGCCGCACCCTCACACTCCGCCCTTGCGCTGTTCACGCCACGGGTGCGCGAGTGGTTCGAAGCCACCTTCGCCGGGCCTACGCCGGCCCAGGTACAGGCCTGGCCGGCGATCGCCAGCGGCCGCCACGCGCTGATCTCGGCGCCGACCGGCTCGGGTAAGACGCTGGCCGCCTTCTTATGGGCGCTCGATCGCTTCGTGGCCGAGGCGGCGGGCGACGCGCCCGCCGAGCCCGCCGCCGACGCGCCCGCCGAGACCACCACGCCCGCCACCGACGCGCTCGCTGAGCCCGCGGCTCCCGCCGAGCACGCTCTGCGCCTGGTCTACGTCTCGCCGCTGAAGGCGCTCGGCTACGACGTCGAACGCAACCTGCGGGCTCCGCTGCGCGGCATCGGCGTCGACCTGCGCGTCGCGGTGCGCACCGGCGACACGCCGCAGCGCGAGCGCCGCGACATGCTGCGTCGGCCGCCCGACATCCTCATCACGACGCCCGAGTCGCTGTACCTGATGCTCACCTCGCAGGCGCGCGAGCTGTTTGCCGGCACGCGCTGGGTGATCATCGACGAGATCCACGCGGTGGCCCAGAGCAAGCGCGGGTCGCACCTGGCGGTGACCCTCGAACGCCTCGTCGAGCAGGCCGGCCGGGACGTCCAGCGCATCGGCTTGTCGGCCACGCAGCGGCCGCTCGAGGAGGTGGCGCGCTTCCTTGTGGGACCGTCGCGCGACTGCGCCGTGGTCGATGCGGGTGTGAGCAAGCCGCTCGATCTGCGTATCCACGTGCCCGTCGAGTCGATGGTCGAGCCCGACGCGCCGCTCGAGCTCGACGCCATCCCGGGCGGCGAGGCCACGCGGCACTCGATCTGGCCGGCCATCTATCCCGAGCTGCTGCGCCTCGTGGGTGAGCACCACTCGACGCTCGTGTTCGTCAACAACCGCCGCGCCGCCGAGCGCATCGCGTTGCGCCTGAACGGCCTCGCCGCGGACGACGCGCTCGCCCGTGGCGAGCCGGTGCGCGAGATCGCCCGCGCCCATCACGGCTCGCTGGCGCGGGCCGAGCGTCTCGTCATCGAAGACCAGCTCAAGGCGGGCACTCTGCCCTGTCTGGTGGCGACCTCGTCGCTCGAGCTGGGCATCGACATGGGGGCGATCGACCTGGTCGTGCAGGTCGAGTCGCCCAAGTCGGTGACCCGCGGTCTGCAGCGCATCGGCCGCGCCGGACACGGCGTGGGCGAAGTCTCACGGGGGCGCATCTTCCCCAAGTTCCGCGCCGATCTGCTGGAGTGCGCGGTGGTCGCGCGGCGCATGCGCGAGGGGTTGATCGAAACGACCGTGGTGCTGCGCAACCCGCTCGACGTGCTGGCCCAGCAGGTGGTCGCGATGGCGGCCGTCGCCGGGGAGGAGGGGCTCGAGGTCGACGCCCTGCACGAGCTGCTGCGCCGTACCTGGACCTACGCCGAGCTCGACCGCCGTCAGCTCGACAACGTGCTCGACATGCTCGACGGGCGCTACCCGTCGCAGGAGTTCGCCGA
>PKYM01000368.1 GCA_003132645.1 Actinomycetota bacterium
CCCCTGTAGAAGACCTTGATGCCGTCGAGCAGGCTGAGCTCGTGGTCGTCGCTGCGCTGCATCTCTTCGGTGACCGTGCGCATCACCGTGCCCTTGAGCGACCACGGACAGCCCACGGTCTTGTGGACGAGCGTGCTCGAGGGGATGCCGGCGATCTCCTTGGAGAGCGGCAGAGCGCTCGGGGCCAGCAGCTCGAGCAGCTTGCCCAGGCTCATCAGCGCGTCGAAAGCCGGCAGGAACTCGGGGAAGATGTAGCCGCCGCCGATGGCCCCGGCGAAGCCCACGTCGGCGGCGGTGGACGCCTCCATGAGGGCCGGCAGTGAGACCTTCGTGCGCTCGATCGCCACGCCGTAGGGCTCGGCGATCTCCTCGGCCAGCCGGGTCACCGTCAGCGGCAGGGCGATCTTCTTACCGGCCGGCAGCGTGGCGGCCATGAGGCGCACGAACAGCAGCAGGGCCTTCTCGAGGGGGATCTCCTGGCCACGTTCGTCGACCAGGTAAAGCCGTTCACCGCCGGGGTCGATGACCGCCCCGAGATCGGCGCCCATCACGTTGACCAGCCGCTGGACGTCGGCGATGTTGACGCCGAGCTCAGGGGCGGCTACGGCCGTCTTCTGCTCGTCTGTGAAGGCGTGCAGCGAGATGACCTCGGCGTTCAGGTAGGGCAGCACGAGCGGCAGCACCAGGGCGACCGGAGAGTAGGAGTAGTCGATGACGAGCCGAAAACCACGCTCGCGGATGGCTTCGGTGTCCCACGAACCCGTGAGGCCGCGCATGTAGGTCTCGGCCGCCCGGTCGGGAAAGTGGATGCGCCCCATCTCGGTATAGAAGGCGCGCCGAAAGTCCTGCCGGCCGTAGAATTTCTCGATGGCCTTCTGGGTCTTCTCACTGATCGGGATGCCGGGCGGCTCGAAGACCTGAATCTGGATCACCTCGGGGTCCCAGCTCGAGATGCGCACGTGGATGCCGCCCTGCGCGTTGCCACCCTTGATCTCGAAGCGGTTGACCGCCGACGAGCTGACCCGCAGGTCGCGCACGTCGACCCCCGTCGAGTTGAGGCCGCTAATGATGGCGCGCTTGATGACGCGAGAGGCCGGGTGGGCGTCACGGCTGGTGAGCACCTTGGCGCCCTTGGGCAGCGTCGTGCCGTAGGCCAACGCCAGTTTGAGACCGAGTTCGGCCGTGATGTCGACGTTGATCAATCCGACCACGCCGTCCTTGCCGAAGAGCTGCGAGGTGCCGCGCGACTCCCAGATGATGCTCGTGTTGATCTGGGCGCCCGACTCGACGGTCTTGAACGGGTAGATCTTGACGTCGGGGGCGATGTAGGCCTGCTCGCCGATGACGCACTCGTCGCCGATGGCGGCGCCCTCGCTGATGCTGGCACCGGGCTTCACGTCGCAGTTCTTGCCGACGATGGCGCCGTAGACCTTGGTGCCCGAGCCGATGTAGGTGTTGGCGTCGATCACGCTGAAACGCGTCTCGGCGTGGTCTTTGACCACCACGTTGCTGCCCAGCACGGTGTAGGCGCCGATGCGCGCGTTGCGGTCGATCTTGGCATAGTTGCCGATCACCGCCGGCCCGGTCACGTGCTCGAGCGAGTCGATGCTGACGTTCTCGCCGATGTAGATGTCGCCCTCGAGCCGGATCCCGGGGATCGAGGCCTGCACCTTGCCGTCGAGCACGTCGCGGTTGGCGGCAAGGAACTGGCCGAGGCTGCCGATGTCCTGCCAGTAGCCCTCGGCGATCGTGCCGTAGAGCGGCTTGCCGAGCTCGAAGAGCTTGGGAAACAGCTCCTGGCTGAAGTCGTAGGACTGCCCGGCCGGGATGTAGTTGAAGACCTCTGGTTCGAGCACGTAGATGCCGGTGTTCACTGTGTCGGAGAACACCTGGCCCCAGGTCGGCTTTTCGAGGAAGCGCTCGATGCGACCCTCGTCGTTGGTCACCACGACGCCGAAGTCGAGGGGGTTCTCGACGTGCTTCAAGACGATGCTGACCATCGCCTGACGACGCTCGTGCTCGGCGATGATGGCGGTGAGGTCGAAGTCGGTCAGGGCGTCGCCGGAGATCACGATGAAGCGCTCGCCCAGGTTCTCCTCGGCGTTCTTGACACTGCCGGCGGTGCCCAGGGGCGCCTGTTCGACCGAGTAGTTGATGTTCACGCCCAGAGCGCTGCCGTCACCGAAGTAGTCGCGAATGGCTCTGGGCAGAAAGGCCACGGTGACGACGATGTCATCGATGCCGTGGCGCTTGAGCAGCTCGATGATGTGTTCCATGCACGGCTTGTTGGCCACCGGGACCATCGGCTTGGGCTGGTTGCTCGTGAGGGGCCGCAGCCGGGTGCCCTCGCCCCCGGCCATCACGACGGCGCGCATGGATCTCCTGGGGGCTCGGGAGGCGTCTGTGGCGGTGTCGTCATGCCGTGATAGTACCAGAAGCCATCGGCGTCGGACCGTGTGTCGCGCCCGCCCGACAGGGCTACGGCCACGTCGAACAACGCCTCAGCCGCATCGAAGAGCGGGCCCGCGGACGGCGTCTGACGGCGTCTGAATCAGGACAGGGCGGGTGCTGAAGGCCGCGACTGCCGCCAGCGCAGGAACTCGCGCCAGATGTAACGAAAGCCGGTGATCACGTAGAGCGTGCCGCCGACGCCGTACGTAACCCACCCCAGGCCGTGCCAGTCGACGATCAGGAACTCGATGCCGCACACGAGGGTGAAGTTGGCGAGCTTGCCGCCCCTCATGATGCTCGGCTTCTCGTGGTAGTGGACCAGCATGAGCGCCGCGCCGGCGAGCATGAGGCCGTCGCGTACGATGAGCGGCACGACGGCCCACCAGGGCAGCACGCCGAACAGCAGCAGCGCGCCGACCAGGAACAAGAAGAGGACGCGGTCGGCCACCGGGTCGAGCACCCGGCCGAGGTCGCTCTGCCACTGGTAGCGGCGAGCCAGCCAGCCGTCGAGCACGTCCGACAGCGCCAGGACCAAGACGATGATCGCCGCCGGCCAGCTCGCCTCGGGCGCCCGCAGGCTGTACACCCACAAAAAGACAGGCAACGCGCACAGCCGCGCGATGGTGATGGCGTTGGGGATCATCCGGCGTGACATTGGCACAGTGTACAGGACGGCTCGCCCGCCCCGCTGGCCTTCCCGGACTGCGGGCAAGCCACGCTCGCCGCTGCAACACGATGTGCTACACTACGGCTCGTTTCGCGGTCGGCGTGTGGCGCAGTCTGGTTAGCGCACTAGTCTGGGGGACTAGGGGTCGCCAGTTCGAATCTGGCCACGCCGACCATCTCTTTGCCTGTTCCAGCCGCCGGGGGGTGGATCGGATGATCGGGTACGGGCCGCCTGCAAGCCAAGGTCTGCCTCCATCACCGGGCCACGATGAGGATCTCGAGCGGCGGAGAGCCGAGGCGTATTCCAGGGGCCGACGCGCGCGACGGCGCGTGGCATGGCTGATCGGACTGATCGCGGTTATCGTCCTTTTTGCGTACCTTCTGGCCCACCTGGTGTTCCATCTGCTCTGAGCCACGGCGGCGGCTCGTCGTCGCAGGTCTGTCTTGGCATAGTGATGCCATGAACTGGCTGCGCAGGATGTTCGAGCCGGGCGCGTTGCACGGCTGCCGCGCACTGCGGCCTCGGCTCAGCCCAGTCGCAGGGTGACGACCTGCAGATCGTCCCTCAGTCGGCCGGCGTAGGCGGTCACTGCCTTGAGCACGCCGTCGGCAAGCTCCTGGGCTGAGCGGCCGCGCAGGCCGGGGTGTGAGGGTAACGTTTGAAGGCCGGCGTGGCGAACGTTGGCGTTTCCCTGAGGCGTTGCACGCCCACAAACAAAAACGACCGGCGGGCCGGTCGGACGTTCGACTCTCACTGTGCGGCTCAGTTCGCGACGATATGCGAGCGGGAATCGCCGCTGCCGTTCCCATTGCCGCTCCCATTGCCGTGACCGTCGCCGTTGCGTGGCTTTTCGAGCATCGCCTTCATCTCGTCGGAGATCGGTGTGTGCAGCAGCAACACGCTGTAGAGCGCATCGATCAGATGGGTCGAGGCGTCGAGCACGTCGGCGACCTGGCGCAAGCGGTATTCGAGGAAGAAGTCGGGCTCCACACAGAGGGCTGTGGCGATCGTACGGATCACCGGATCGGCCGGCACCGGCCGCGTGCCCTTGGTCAGGTGGTTGAGGTAGCCCGCTGAGAGCTGCGTCTTGTAGGCCAGCTGGCGGTAACTCAGATGACGTTCCTCCATGAGGCCTTTGAGGGCTGCCTGAAAGCGCTCACGAGAGTAGCGCGGCCGTGTCGCTTTTAGCATCGTCTGCATTTCGTTAGAGGTTATCGCCCAAAGAGACCTCTAACTTGAGCGTACTACCGGCCTTTTGTCGCCTGAGCGGGCAACGACCCGCATGGCCGACACGGCGGCTGCGCACTCGTGGCCCGGATCGTGGGGGTCACGAGAATCCTTTTGGTCGGCGAAAGTTAGGAGTCGGCGAGCGTCGCGACCACGGCCGCCACCACGTCGTCGACGGCCACGTCGCGGCGCTCACCGCTCGCCCGCAACTTGAGCTCGACCACGCCCTCGCCAGCGCGCCGGCCGACCACAACCTGGACGGGGCAGCCCAGAAGGTCGGCGTCCTTGAACTTGACGCCGGGCGACAGCTCACGGTCGTCGTGAAGCACGTCGAGTCCGCGCTCGGCGAGCGCGGCGTCGAGCTCGTCGGCCAACGCCGCCTGGACTTCGTCGGCGGTTCGCACGACCACCAGGTGTACCTGGAACGGGGCGATCGCGGCCGGCCAGCAGATGCCGTGGTCGTCGTGGTGCTGCTCGACGGCCGCCGCGGCGATGCGCGCGAGCCCGATCCCGTAGCTGCCCATGACGATGTCGCGCTCGA
>PKYM01000333.1 GCA_003132645.1 Actinomycetota bacterium
AGCGCCGCCGCGACCATCTGCTCGGTTGGGTCGTCGAGCTGCAGGCGCGCAGGGCCGGTTGAGCTTGCCCGGCCGCTCGAAGTATGGTCTACTATCGCGCAGCAACAGACAAAGCGCTTTGCCCCCTCCGACACCCCCTTTCTCCCCTCGTGGCACACGTGTGACGTGTGCGGGGTAGCTGCGGGCCAGAGAGGGACTTGAAGCGCGGCCAGGTCCGCGGCACAGGTCAGACCGCTGCCGCCGGACACCCGTCGTCGAAGGGACCACGTGACCGGATGGAAGAAAACAACTAGCCTTATCCTGATAAGCATCACCGCCCTGTCGATCCCCTCAGTCTTCCTTCTCAGCACTCCCAGCACCGCTCGCGCCACGAGCCTCTCCCATCGCCTCACCCTCACCCGCCATCGGCTGCGCCATGCCCGCGCCAAGCTGAGCGCCGATCGCCTGGCCTACGCCACGGCGCTCGCCGCCACTGCCGGCGCCACGACGTCCGCGGCGGACGCGACACCGGCTCCGGTGCCGAGCGCGATGTCAGACCCGACCGCGGCGGCGACTCCGACAGCGGCGTCGTCCGACCCCAACGCGACACCGACTCCGACGACGACGCCGGCACCGGCCGCGAGCCCGGCTCCTTCCCTTCATCAGCTTCGGGTCGCCATGCTCGCAGACGGGCGCCGCGTGCGCGCCTTGCACAGACTGGCTGTCCGCCTGCGGCAGGCGATCGCGCTGAAGGCCGCCGCGGCGCGCGGCGACTGGATGCCGATCGTGCGCGACGCGGCCCACCACAGTCACATCAGCGCGACCGGCTTGCGGCGCATGATGTCGCTCGAGTCGGGCGGCCGCGTGCACGCCGACAACGGCAGCTTTCACGGCCTCTATCAGTACTGCTGGTCGACGTGGCGGGCCGCCTGGAACCCCTGGCGCCACTCCTCGCTCTACGACGGCGCGGCGCAGATCCGCGCCACCGCGGTGGCTATTCACCGCGGCTGGGGCGCGCAGATGTGGCCCAACACCTATCCGCGGGCGTTCTGACCGGGGAGCTCTGACGCACGAGTCCCGACGGGCGCTTTCTGACCGGCGACCTCTGAAGTTCCCTGAATGCCGAGCGAATGGGGCGGCGGCGGGGTGCTCACCTGAGCACCCCGCCGCCGCCCCATCGTCTTAGCCGCCGCGCCGTCTTAGCCGGCGCGCCGCCCCCGTCGCTTTGGCCGGCGTCGACTTCCTTTCAGCTCATGCTGAGCAGGTAGCGCTCGGCCGATGACGCGGCGGTCGAGCCTTCGGCCACGGCGGTGGCGATCATCTTGACCTTGCCCGGGTAGTCGGCGTAGTCGCCGGCCGCGAACAGGCCTTTCGTGGATGCCGCCATAGCCGACGTGACGGGCAGCCGCGAGTCGTCGAGGCCGAGCTCCCAGCCTTTGATGCCGCTCAGTTCGGGCACCTGGCCGATGCTTACCATGAGCAGGTCGGCCGGGCACTCGACCGTGCTGCCGTCGGTCCGCGCGATGATCACGCGCTCGAGGTGGTCGTGGGCCACGAGCCCGACGATCTCGCCGTTCGTGACTAGTTTGATGTCCGCCTCAGCGAGGCGCTGCTGCGAGAAGGCGTAGGCGCTGAACGCCTCGCGGCGATGGACGATCGTCACATCGGCCACAGTGCGCAGCGAGAGTGCCGTGTCCAAGGCCGAGTCGCCGCCGCCGACGACCACCACGTGTTGCGCGTGGACCTCGTCGATGGGCGGCAGCCGGTAGGTGAGCCCCTTGCCCTCGAAGCGCGCCTCGTCGGCCAGCCCGAGGCGGCGCGGCGTGAAACGGCCCAGGCCGAGAGCGAGGATCAGGGCTCGGGCGCGGACCTCACGGCCGGCGCTTGGGTCGCCTTTGCTCGCGCCATTACCGCCCGGACGACCGCTGCTGCGGCTGTCATCGGCCGCGCGGATGACGAAGTCGTCGCCGTCGCGGCTGACGTGCTCGATCGGCTGCCACTCGAACAGGCCGGCGCCGAAACACTCGGCCTGGTCGGCGAGCCGCAGGGCGATGTCGCGCGAATCGATCGTGGCGTAGGCCGGGAAGTTGGTCACAGGCTTGGTGGGGTAGAGGTTGATCAGCTGGCCGCCGAAGGCCTCTGCCTCGAAGATCGCGGTCGAGAGCCCGCGCATGCCGCCGTACATGGCGGCCGCCAGTCCGGCGGGCCCACCACCGATCACCGCGAGGTCATAGCTCGCCATCGTAACCCTCCTGGGTTCTCAGGTTGGCTCCGGGAATCTCAAGGTAAAGCGACTCTCAAGGTAAAGCGGAGTGAATCAGTCCCAGTATTCCCGGCGGGGCGGCTTGCAAGCAGGGCGGCTCGCAAGCGGGGCGGGGGAGAGGCGGCGAGGACGCCGACGTGGTGCCGAGCGTATCGTGTCGCGACGACGAGCGGCGCGTGAGCGAAGCGGCGAAGCCGCTATAATGACTCGCTGCCCGCCGTCGCTAGGCCGCGGGCAGCGGGTCACGCGGGGGCTGCTCGCCCAGAGCGCCTCGCGAACAGATGCCGGAGTGGCGGAACTGGCAGACGCGCCGGACTCAAAATCCGGTCCCGTTCACGCGGGGTGGGGGTTCAATTCCCCCCTCCGGCACCACAAAAGACCTGCTCAGGGCAATTGCGGGCCGGGTCGCCAGCGGACCGGATTCTCAGCTCTGCGCGCTTGCTGCCAACATCTGCCAACATGGTTCGCCTTAGAACCCCTCCGGTACGACTAGGCTGGCCACCGAGAGAGCGGCTTCTTCGTCGTGCCGCGGCGTCACGTGCGCATAGAAGCTCAAAGTGATCGAGATGTTCGCGTGCCCGAGGCGCCGCGACACCATACTGACCGGCAGCCTCTGTTCGACCAAGGCGATCGTTGCGTAGGTGTGCCTCAAGCCGTGAAGCGAGATCTTCGGCAGGGCTGGCCCTGGCCGATGCCACGGCGAACATTCGCGACACCCTGGTCGGGCTGAGCGGCTCGCCTGCCGTGGTCGTGAACACGTAGTCGTTTATCTGCCACTTCGGTCCGGCCGCCAGACGCTCGCGCTTCTGCTCGGCGCGGTGCTGCCGCAAGGCGGCAACGGTGGCAGGGTCGAGTGAGAGTGTCCGCCGACCGCTCTTGGTCTTCGGCGAGCTGTTGATGACGTGGCGCCCGATCGGCACGCGGGTCTGCTGGATGGTGATGCGGGCGCTGTCGAGATCGACGTCCGCCCACGGCAGGCCGAGCAACTCGCCGCGCCGCGCGCCTGTTGTGGCATAGAGCAGCCACAGAGCCCGCAGACGGTCCTCGCGGATTGTGTCGAGAAACTGTCGCAGCTGTTTCGAGTCCCAAGCCTGCAGGGTCTTCTCTGCGTCGCTTGGCTGTGGCAATTCGATGTCAGTGGCGGGGTTGCGCGGGATGCGATGCGACCGCACTGCGTCTCGCAGAGCCCTGTGCAGCGTGGCGTGAATGCGCCGGACCGTCGACGGTGAGAGTGGCTTGACCTCGGGCTCCGTCTTGCGCTGATGGATGGTCGACCGGACAATGCGCCCCTCGGCGAGCATGACGCCATACGCCTTGGAGATTCGCTCCCTGGTGAGCTTCTGCAACGGTACGGATCCGAGCTGCGGGCACAAGTGGTTGACCACATGCGACTCGTAGCTCGCGAGCGTCGTCGGCCGGATCCTGCTGGACGTCAGCGACGGCAGCCACTCGTCGCGCAAAAACTCGCCGACCGTAACGTTATTGGGTGGAACGTAAGAGCCCACTCGCATGTCGTTCAGCATCGCGTTGCGTGCTTCCGTCGCCTGTTTCCGGGTTTCGAATGAGCCGGTTGTCTGCTGCCGCCGCTCGCGAGTATCACGCAGCGGACGAGCGCCGCACTTCGGACAGATCTCGAGACGTCGCCGCTCGAGCCAGAAGCGTTGGTTGCAGATGGGGCAGCGTTGGGCTGGTTGCACGCCGTGGTCGATGGTGAAGGACCAGCGGCCGCCCGGAGTACGCCTGCGAACACCTCCTTTCATCTTTCCGTGGGTTTCAGTCGTGGTCATGCACATGCTCGGACTGGCGTGGGCAGACGGTGGGCGACGTGCGGGCCGTGGAGCGTGACCTGCTGTTGTGGTGACCGCAGGTCGAGGGAGCCGCGACCGTCATGCAGTTCTCCTCCTGATCATCGGTGGGGACCGTCAGTGGGCCACCACTCTTATTGTGTGAGGCGTGAGCCTCGGGGCTCCGACTCAGCGGCGACACCAACGCGATGGTTCGGGCCAGTCATCGGGTCCGACACCCGGCCGTGCGTGCGGCCCGCGGCACGACCGGCAATCAGCCATCATCCGCGAGGCCACCTCGTCTAACGGCGGTCTTCTGCACCGAGAAGCGGCTCTCGCGCCTGGTCATCGCTCGGGACGGGCTCCGCGCCGGACCTGTGAGATGGAGGTCCGGCGCGGAGTCCTGGAGGCTACTATCCGGTGACCGACGCCGCTGAGATGGCACAAGCAGCGACGCCCGCCTGGTCGTGCTGGGCTACTCGCTAAGGCCTCCGGGCCCGCCGGGGCGCTCCGGCCTCGACATCTCGGAGACGCCGGGCCCGCCGGGCAGCACCTTGCCGGCCTCGCCGGCCGCCATGGCGAGAGCCGCCTGGGCGTCGACCGGCGACAGCTCGATCTCATGGATGGTCGCGCTCAAGTCGACGCCGCGGGCCCGCTGGATCGAGTACACCACGGCGCCCGCGACCACCACCACGCCGAGCGAAAGCATCACGATGTAGGTGTCGAGCCAGCCCACGCCCGGGTACTGCCGCGGCCAGGCGAGGTTGATGATCATGAAGACGCCGTAGGCGAAGGCGATGATGTTGACCGGCCAGCCCCACCTGCCCAGGTTGAAGTAGGCCTTGTCCTTGGGCCAGCCCTTGGCGCGTATGACGAGGCCACCGAAGACCACCATCTGGTAGGCGACGTAGGTGCCGGCCGTGGCCCAGGCGGTCACGCGGGCGATCTGGAGGAACGGGTCGCCGCCGCCGACGGTGACGTAGAGCAGCACGACGATGGCCGCCACGGCGACGAAGATCGCCGACGTCATCGGGGTCTTGGTCCTGGGATGAACGTAGCCGAAGAACTTGTGACCCGGGATCATCTTGTCGCGACCGTAGGCGTACAGCAGGCGCGTGGTGGCGGCCTGGATGGCCAGACAGCACACGAAGATCGCGACGCACACCGAGATGAGGAAGGCGTTGGTCACCCAGTTCGCGAAGTGCGCGTGGAAGATGTAGGCGATGGCGCCGGTGCCCTGGGCCTGCGTCTTGGCCACGTTGGGGATGGCCAGCACCATGGCGACCAGCCAGAAGGCCGAGATGGCCGCCGTGATACCCACGGCGAAGAGCATGGCCCGCGGCACCTCGCGCGTCGGGTTGATCGTCTCTTCAGCCAAGCCGCCGGCCGTGTCGAAGCCGTAGAGCACCCAGGCGCCGGTGAGCATCGAGGCGAGGAAGATGCTGCCGTACCCGAAGAGAGCGCCCTTCCCAGCGCCCGGCGTCGTGTCGAACAGGACGCCGAGGCCCTGGTGCGCACCGTGGCCGGTGATGACCGCAACGTAGAGGGCGATGGCGATGACCACGAGGCCGATCATCTCGGTGACGGTGCCGATGTTGTTGAAGAAGGCCGTCACCCTGACGCTGTAGATGTTGAGCAGCATCGGCCCGATGGCGAAGCAGATCGCGATCCACAGCAAGGTCGTGTGCGTCGTCTTCCAGCCCATCAGCGAGCAGACGATCGGCGTCACACCGAAGGCGACGGCTGCCACCGTCACGACCAGCGCGACGGCGAACATCCAGGCCACCCACCAGCCGTAGGTGCCGCCCATGAAGCGCTTGGCCCACTGGTAGACGCCGCCGGCCAGTGGGTAGTGCGACGCCGCCTCGGCGAACACGAGGGCGACCATGAACTGACCGAAGACGATGATCGGCCACTGCCAGATGAGCCCTGCCGGGCCGCCGATGTCGAGGCCGTAGTAGAAGAGCGCGTAGAACCCGTTGGTCGCCGAGATGAAGCTGAAGGCGATGGCGAACGTCGAGAAGAAGCCCAGCGAGCGCCGCAGCTCCTGGGTGTAGCCGAACGTGGCGAGCTGCGCCTGGTCGCGCTGATGCTGCGCGTCGGCCTCGTCGTGGAAGAGGTGGTGTCGGTGGTGTTCGGTCTCGGTTGGCACGTGCCCCCCTTTCGCCTACCGCCAGTGCGGGTAGGTCACGTAGAAGAACTTGCCGTATGAGTCCGTGCTCCAGTAGACGAGCAGGCCCTTCTTGCGCGGTATGTAGACCACGTCGCCGGGCCGGAACGAGCGCGACTCGCCGTTCTCGCTCAGGGTGATCTCACCCTCGAGCATGTAGCAGGTCGCCGCGTCGTCGTCGTAGTCGAAGTCGACCGGCGAGCCGGGGAACACCTCGCAGACGCCGGCGCAGAAGGGCGCGCCCTGCGTGCGGTCGATGACGTCGACCAGGTTGAGCTTGCTGTCGGGCCCGACGTCGAGCGGTTCGGTCACGATCTCGGCCGCCGGTACCAGGTGGAAGTCCATTGCATACCTCCCGTATGTGTCAGGGATGCGTGGACGATCGTGCTCGTGCGATGAGAGAGGCGTATGCCAGCGACCGCCCCCTTCCCGGCCAATCGGCCTGCTCAATGCGCCATGGTGGCGCTCCACCGTTGACGTACTGCTACATAACAGACAGAATTCGTTGGAGCAAGACTAATTCTCTACGAGGCTAGTGACAGGTAATGCCTAGCAGACGCATCTCTCCTAGCCTCAAAGACGGGCTCAAGGCGAAGGACAGGCGAGTCATACTCCTCCCCACGGGGGAGGGCGGTTTCGCGCAGCCGCCGCTGACCTACGATGACCCGCGCCTGTGCGCCTTCCTGAGCGTTACCTTCGAAGTCCTGTACGACTGGAACATCCAGACCGGCGCGGTCTACTTCGGCGACCACCTCGACACCG
>PKYM01000233.1 GCA_003132645.1 Actinomycetota bacterium
AAGGTGTCCCTCGAAGGTGTCCGTCAAAGGCCGTGCAGCAGGCGTCGGGTTGCACAGCCTGAGCAGACTGCGCAGACTGCAATCATTTCAGCAAACGAAAGCAACGAAAGGACGGTCCGGCCGTGATCCGCGTGACCTCAGACAACAGTATCTTCAGCCTCTCGACCGAAGCCGCTCCGGTAGCGCGGATCAGCTCGGGCGACGGCCTGGTGCTCGAGACGGCCGACTGCTTCAGCGGCCAGGTGCGCTCGCCCGACGACGCTCCGAGCAGCGTCGACTGGAGCCACATCAACCCCGCCACCGGTCCCGTCTACGTGGAGGGAGCCGAGCCCGGCGACGTGCTCAGCGTGTTCATCGAACGGATCGAGGTGGCGCCTCGCGGGGTGATGGCGGTCAGCGCCAGCTTCGGCGTGCTGCGCGAGCGCTTCGCGGGCATGTCGTTTCAGATCGTGCCCATCGCGGAGGGCGCAGCGCGCGTCTCGGGCGCCGACGTGCCGGTGCGCCCCATGATCGGCGTGATCGGGGTGGCGCCGGCCGGCGACCCGGTGCCCTGCGGCTCGCCGGGCGCGCACGGCGGCAACATGGACACGCGGCTGATCGGCGAGGGCGCGACCCTGTATCTGCCCGTCTTCGCGCCGGGCGGCCTGCTCTCGGCGGGTGATCTGCACGCCGCCATGGGTGACGGGGAGATCTGCGGCACCGGCATCGAGGTCGCCGGCACGGTCACTCTGCGAGTCGACGTGCGCCGCGACCTGCGGCTCGAGAACCCCATCGTGGAGACGGCCGAGGTGGTGGCTACCATCGCCTCGGCGGCCACGCTCGACGAGGCGGCCGATCTCGCGACGCGCGACATGGCCGATCTGCTCATCAGCCGGCTCGAGCTCTCGGCCGCCGACGCCACCATGCTGATGAGCGCCGCGGGCCAGCTCCAGGTCTCGCAGGTCGTCGATCCGCTCAAGACGGCGCGCTTCGCCCTGCCGAAGGCGATCATCGCGCACTACGGTCGCGCCCTGGTCTGAAGCCAAGCGATCTGACCTGCGACTGCGCGGCCAGGCGCTCGCCTGGTTGCGCAGTCGCGCGTGCGCCTGACCGCGTGGCCGCGTGGTCGCGCAGTTGCGTGGCCGTGTGGCCGCGTGGCGCAGACGGTTTGCTCGTGTGCGGAGTTGTGCATCCTCGACGGATATCGTCTCAACTCCGTGGAAAGGTACGAACGTGGCCACGACACCCACCGTCGCACCGCTGGAGCGCAACGCCGTCGGCCTGCTGGACGTGCTGTTTCAGTCCATCACCTCGATGGCTCCCGGCGCCGCCATTGCCGCGTCGATCCCCCTCGGCGCCGGCTTTGCCTCGGGCGCGCTGCCCCTCGCCGTCCTCATCGCCTTCGTGGGGATCCTCTTCACCGCCTGGAGCATCGGCCAGCTTGCCAAGCACATTCCGGCGGCCGGCTCGGTCGCGACCTACAATGCCGTGGGCCTCGCCCCCTGGGTCGGCTTTCTCGTCGGCTGGGCCTACGCCGCCGTCGAGGTCCTGATCGTGCCGCTCGTCATGCTGCAGCTCGGCTACACCGTGGCGGGCGAGTGGAACTCCGAACAGTCGTCGTTTCCGACGAACCTGTGGTGGATCTTCATGGCGGCCGGCACCATCCTGATGTGCTACCTGGTGTATCGCGGCGTGAAGACTTCGACCCGCGTGGGCGTCGTGCTCGGCTTCGTCGAGATCGTCGTGTTCCTCAGCCTGTCGGTCGCCCTCGTCATCAAGGCCGGCCACCACAACACGCTGTCGGTCTTCACCACCCACTACGCCAACGCCAAGGGCTACTCGGGCATGACCGGCGTCATCGCCGGGGCGGTGGGCGCCCTGCTGGCCTTCTCGGGCTTCGAGGCCGCCGCGCCGCTCGCCGAAGAGACCAGGGACCCGCGGCGCAACGTGCAGCGCGCCGTGCTGCTCTCGACGATCCTGATCGGCGCCCTCTACATCTTCACGACGTATGCGGCCACGGTCGCCTACGGACCGGCGAGGTTCTCAAGCTTTGCCTCGTATGCCAACGGCGTGCCGTGGGACGGCCTGGCGCGCACCATCTCGGTGGTCTTCTGGGCGCTCGTGCTGTTTGCCATCATCAACTCCACCCTGGCCAACGCCAACGCCGGCGCCAACGTGTTCACGCGCACGGCGTATGCCTTCGGGCGGGTCGGCGCTTTCCCGCGCGTGCTGGCCGATCTGCACCCGCGCTTCAAGAGCCCGCGGGTCGGCATTCTCGTCGAGCTGGTCCTGAGCCTTGCCCTCGGGCTGGCGCTCGGGTTCAAGTACACGCCGCAGGTGGCCTTCGGCATCCTCGGGACCGCCATCGTCGTCATCGTGGTGCCGGTCTACATCGCCTGCAACATCGCCTGCATCGGATATTTCGCGAGGCACCGCAAGGAGGAGCAGCATTTACTCTCCCACATCGTGGTGCCCATCATCGGCGCTCTGCTGCTGATCCCCGGCTTCTTCAGCGTGGCCGGCATCACCGGCATCCCCGGGCTGCGGTTCATCTCGGCGCTGACGTCGCCCTACAAGTACGCGCCCTACGCGATGGCTGCGTGGCTTCTCGTCGGCATCGTGGCGCTGCTCGTGCTGCGCTCGCGCAACCCCCAGGCGGTCGACAAGGTCGCCCACGTGTATCTCGAAGACGAAGGGATGTAGGTCGCCGACGAGGGATGTGGCGGCAGGTGGACGCGGCGCTCCGCCGTCGCCGATGCTAGCCGCCGATGCTAGCCGCCGACACGTCTTAGCCGCCGATCTCGAGCTCGATGCTCTTTGCCTTGGGCGCGACGAAGCGCGCCAGCCGCTCGCCCTCCTTGGCGAGCTGCTCGCGGTCGGCGCTCGAGAGCGTTTCGAACGGCGTGATGGCGAGCGTCACGGCGCCTTTGGCCTTGCCGAGCCTCCAGGTGCCCGCCACGAAGCCGTCGAGCAGGAACGTCGGGTGCATGAGCACAGGCGAGGCCATGATGCGCGACCGGTGCTGCTCGACGATCACGCGCGAGCGGTCCTTCCAGGCGAGCAGCAGGTTGTCGAACGAGGGCAAAAAGCGCGCCGGTGCGGGCGTGTCGGCGGCGGGGCAGGGCGCTTCGGGCAGGTCGAACAGCTCGCCGCCGCGTTCGTCGCGCAGCACGACGAGCTCGGGGCGCAGCTCGTCGAGTGAGTCGCGCAGCGGCGGCAGACCGGCCCAGGCCTGGATGTCGACGGCCTTGGCCGGCCCGAAGGCGGCGAGGTAGCGCAGGATCAGCTCGCGCAGCGGCGCGCGCTCGGCGATCGGCTTGCCGAACCACGCTTCGGCGGTGACGAACCGGGAAGCGCCCGGGTAGCCCCAGGGCGCCGACGAAGACGGCACCCGGACGAGCGGCAGGTGAGTGCGCACGGCGTAGGTCAGGGCGCCGATGTCCTTGC
This sequence comes from Actinomycetota bacterium, assembly GCA_003132645.1. Classification (GTDB taxonomy): domain Bacteria; phylum Actinomycetota; class Thermoleophilia; order UBA2241; family UBA2241; genus Bog-752. The sequence continues at coordinate 3,427 of PKYM01000233.1, forward strand.
CGGGTTCGAGCTCCTCGAGCCGCTCGCGAAACTCGCCGAACGTGCGGGGCTCGGCGAAGAACTGCCGCCCGACGGCCACCGCGCCGGGAATGTCGAGCCCCAGCGAGCGGCGCCGCAGGATCGCGTCGTACTGGTGGCTCAAGCCCTCCTGCAAGGCCGGGCGCAGCAGCCAGTAGTCGCTGGCCGTCACCAGGTGCAGGGTGGCGCGCATCATCGTGGCGCGCACCACGTGGCGCTGCCCGATGAGCTCGCGCAGCTCGGCGCGGCGAAAACCCTCGATTCGACTCCAGAGCCCGACGAACGGCGCGACGGGCGCCTGGGCCTGAAGCCCCACGAGCTCCTCGATGGTCTCGAGGACCGGGCGGCGCTGGCGAGACAGCAGATGCTGTCTCGCCAGCGCCGCCCGGTTCAGCTCGCGCACCGTCATCCTGACCTCGGGCACGCCTCGTGAGGCCCGGGGCCCCGTCCCATCGGGTCCTGTCTCTTCGGGTGCTGTCTCTTCAGACACCGTCGTGCCCCCTGCCGGCTCGACGCGGGC
>PKYM01000361.1 GCA_003132645.1 Actinomycetota bacterium
CGGTCGAGCGGGCGCTCTATCAGAACAGCAAGGTGGTCGTGCCCAGCGACACCCAGCTCGTCAACGTCATCGGCGACCTCGCCGGGCTTGAGGCACAAGCCAGCGACAGCGCCGCCTCGAGCGTGATCAAGCCCCTCGCCGCAAGCCCCGCCAGGCGCGGCAACGGCGCCGGTACTTCTGCCCCTTCCCACTCGTGACCCGGGTGGTGCGACCAACTCCTGAGAACGTGAGCAACGACCCCGAACAGCGCAAGCCAAGCGAGCCGGCCGAACATGGGCTGAGCCTGGAGGGTATCGAAGAAGTCGACGCCCTGATGGTCGAGGGCCGCGAACAGGGTTACCTCAACGTCGACCACATCCACGATGTGCTGAAAGACGTCGAGCTCGACGCCAATCAATTCGACGACTTCCTCCTGCTGTTGCACGATATCGGCGTCGACGTGATCGAGGGCGACGAGTCGCCCGGCGAGGGCCGGCCTGGCGAGAGTGGGAGCGAAGAAGAGGAGCCTCCCCCCCAGCTCGACCTCTCCGTGAAGACGCGCAGCTTCGACCCGGTGCGCATGTATCTCAGAGAGATCGGCAAGGTGCCGCTGCTCACCGCCGTGCAGGAAGTCTCGCTGGCCAAGCGCATCGAGCGCCACGACATGGAGGCCAAGCACGAGCTGATCGAAGCCAACCTGCGCCTCGTGGTGTCGATCGCCAAGCGCTACGCCAGAAGCAGCATGCCCATCCTCGACCTGATCCAGGAGGGCAACCTGGGCCTCATCCGTGCCGTCGAGAAGTTCGACTACCGCCGGGGCTACAAGTTCTCGACCTACGCCACCTGGTGGATCCGCCAGGCGATCTCGCGGGCTGCGGCCGACCAGGCCCGTACCATCCGTATCCCGGTGCACATGGTCGAGCAGATCAACAAGCTGACCCGCGTGCAGCGCGACCTGCAATCACGTCTCGGTCGCGAGCCGACCGCCGAAGAGATCGCCACCCAGATGGGCACCACGCCCCAGAAGGTGCGCGAGATCCTGAAGATCAGCCAGGAGCCGGTCAGCCTCGAGACACCGGTGGGCGACGAAGACAACTCGCAGCTTTCCGACTTCATCGAAGACGAAGAGGCCGTCACGCCCGTCGAGGCGGTGAACGAAGTCATGCAGCGCGAGCTGATCGACAAGGTCCTGAAGACCCTTACGCACCGCGAGCGCGAGATCATCGAGTTGCGCTTCGGGTTCAACGATGAACGCCCGCGCACCCTCGAAGAGGTGGGCCAGAAGCTCGGCGTCACCCGCGAGCGCATCCGCCAGATCGAGGCCAAGACGCTGATCAAGCTGCACAGCTTCCGCGACATGCAGCGCCTGCACGACATCGACTAAAGGCGAGGGCGGGCGGCCTTGCGGCCGCCCGCCCTCGTCTTTGAGCTACCTTCCCGCATACCCGCGTGCGGGCGCGGTCAGTTCGTCTACAGTTGCTGCCAGGACCCTGGGACTACACCCGTGGTGGTCGTCCTCAGGTTGTCACTCGTGCAGTTGTCGATCACCGCCTGGTTGTAGCGGATGGTGGCGTTGGACAAGGTGAGGTCGGTGCCGCTGTCGCTTCCCGACTTGTAGGGGGTGCCCTCCAGGACCGCGCCCAGGACGGTGCCGTTCGTGATCTGCATCTCGGCCTCGAAGGCGATCAAGAGACCGTAGTACGTTCCGGAGCTCAACCACTGGCCCTCGTTGCTGTAAAGACCGTCGTTGTCGCACTGCATGAAGTAGATCATGGGCTTTGCCAGCGACCCGAAGTTGACGAGGCCGTTGGAGTGGGTCTGCTCCGTCGTGGCGAGCAACGGACACATGACCAGCGAGGCAGTCGATGAGGGGCTCGAGAAGTTGACGGCCACGTCGCCGGTGCCGGCATCACCGTCGATCCACGTAGGGCCGAGAGTGATGTTGGTCGGGCCGGGCTTGTTGGTGGAGTCGTAGCCGCCGTTGTCGCCGGTGCCCGAGTTCAGGTTGCCGTCGATCGAGAGGATCTTGGCGAACATCGGGCCGGGTGTTCCAGAGGGCGTGGTGGCCGTCGTCACAGAGAGCGTGGTGGCGTTGCTGTTGAAGGCCCCTTCCCAGAGGATCTTGCCGGCCACGTAAAGCGGTCCGAGACTGTCGGTGACGCTCGCGGCGGAGGTGCCGGTGATGGTCAGGTTCCCGCCCACGTAGAGGCCCGTGGTGTTGACCGTCGTGTTGCCCGAGATCGTGAGGTTGCCCGTCACCCACAGCCTGTTGAAGGTGTACGTGCTCGTCTTGCCGCTCGCGGCGCCGATCGTGAGGTTGCCGCTGTTACAGCCGCCCGGCACGACGTAGTCGGTGCCGGCCGGCGCCGTCCAGGGCGTGCTGGTCGTCTGTGTCCATGTGGTGTACGGCGTCGTGCCCGTGCTGACGGAGGTGCCGGCCGAGTTGAAGAGCGTCGACTTGCCCGTGATGGCGGCCTGCGCTTCGGTCATGAGGGCCGCCTGGTGAGCCTCGTCGAAGTAGTCGCTGAGCAGCCCCACCCCGCCTTTTGTCCACGAGAGAGCGGGCGAGCTTGGCACCGTGCCGTTCACCTGCAGGCCGAGAGACTGGACCGAATGTCCCGGATAGGCGAGGTTGGTGCTGCCGTTGTCCCTGAAGTCGCCCCCCACCATGATGGTCGTCACGTACGGAGCACCCGAGTCATCGGGCGTGTTGTCGTTGTTCACGCCGTAGATGTTGCTCGAGCCGTCCAACTCCATGTCCGTGTCGGTCCACGCCGCGGCCTTGGGGAGTATCGACGTCTTCGTCGATGAGCTCACCAGTTCGCGCACGCGGGTGGTCCGGCCCAGGTAGGTGGTGTCGGCCTCGACCCACACCTCGCCGTCCCCGTTCGCGTCGTAGTGGACCGTCGTGTTGACCGGGCTCGCGTTGTCGTACACGTTGTAGGTCACCGTCGGCGCCCCCGCGATGGTGCTGTAGCCCTGGTTCATGCCGGTCGTGCTCGACGAGTCGGTGTAGGCGGTGGTCAGCCAGCTGTTCGTCGCCTTGACCGCGTTGGCGGCGCTGCTGAGGCCGGCCTCGGCGAAGTACAACGAGGTCTTGCTCTCTCGTGACTTGGCCGTGGCGTGCTGCTGGTTGTCCAGCATCATGACCAGCGTGGCCGCCAGGATCGCCAGTGCGGCGATGATGCCGATGAGCATGATCAGCGCGAACCCGCTCTCCTTTGTGTGTCCCCGCATCGCTGCTCCTCCTCTTAGTTCGAGCCTGCGACGTTGCGCGGACGCACCGTCGAGACGAAATCGACGTAGGTCGGCTTGTCGGCCAGGTTGGCGTCGATGACAAGCTCGATGTTCACCGCGACGAGGGTAGCCACGTTTGCGCTGGTGGGACTTGTGGCGGTGGTGTAGGTGCCGGTCTTGTCACGAAAGACGTAGGTGAAGATCGGCCTGACCGGGCTGAGGGCGGTGTTCACGACGTTGTTCGCGAGCACGAAGCTCTTGTCGTTGGCGTCGATC
>PKYM01000357.1 GCA_003132645.1 Actinomycetota bacterium
GGCTGCGGCACCGGCGAGCACGCGCTGTTCTTCGCGGCCGCCGGTCACGACGTCGTCGGCGTCGATGTGGAGGACACCCCATGACGAACGCCAACGGCAGCGGGTCGGGCACGCGCGACGACCCCTGGCTTCTGAAGACCCCGCCCGGGACGTCGGAGTATCAGATGTACCGCGACGAGACGGCCGACCCGCCGGCTCTGGTCTGCGTCGTCGGCAAGACGACGCTCTCCTATCGCCTGTCCTGCATCGACGACCTGCACGCCATGCTCGTGGCGCACGGCGACTGGATGGCGCTTGGCAGCGCCGACGAGCAGAAGCCCGCAGCCGAAGGCACCGTCGAAGCGTGGGGCCGCTCGGGAGACAATCCGGTCGGCGGCTGGTACGGGCTGAAGAAGGGCCTGCGCGGCCGCTTCGGCATGTACGTGCCGCCCGTGCTCGAGGCGCTCGGCCTCGCCGAGCTCGAGCACAACCCCCGCAACAATCGCATGCGGGCGCTGTCCTGACGTGACGTGAACTCGACTCAAAGGAGCTACCCATGGCGCGCGTCATCCATTTCGAGATCCAGGCGTCGCAACCGCAGACGCTGGTCGACTTCTACACCGCGCTACTGGGCTGGAGCTTCAGCAAGTGGGAGGGCTCGGAGTACTGGCTGATAGACACCGGTCCAGCCGACCAGCCGGGGATCAACGGCGGCCTGCTGCCGCGGCCCAGCGACGCGCCGACCGAGATGCAGGCCGTGAACGCCTTCGTCTGCACGGCCGAAGTCACCTCGCTCGACGAGACGCTGGCCAAAGCAACGGGGCTGGGGGCCAGCATCGCCTTTCCCAAGAACCCCGTGCCGGGCGTGGGTTGGCTTGCCTACATCAAAGACCCCGACGGCAACATCGTCGGCCTGCTGGAGCCCGACGAGACCGCGCCGGCGCCCGACGGGACGGAAGCCTGAACGCGGCAACCGGCCGCAGCCCTGGACCTAAAGCTCGAGCAGCTCGAACCCGGTCACGGGATCGACGCGGCGAACGGCGTCGCTGCCGGTGAGTTCGATGACGACGACCTCGCCGATGACCCAGGTGGTGACGCCGCGGCGGATGCAGCCGGCGGTCGCGCGGTCGTCGCGCCCGAAAGCGGCGTGGAGGTGCAGGACCGCCTGGCCCTGCTCGTCGGGAAACAGCGTGCCCACGCCGGCCATCTCGTGGACGCCACGCAGCACGCGCTCCATGGGCTCGACGACGGCTGCCCGGCCGTCGGCGGGACCCACCACGACGCGGCTGCCGTCGTCGGCGCCGCCGAGCACGATCACCGCCGCACGCAGAACTCCTTCGCGACGGGCGAGTTCCTCGACGGACTCATGCACCACGTCGCCATCTTCGAGGCGTATGACGAACACACGCCCCAGCCCGGCTGCCGAGTACTTCACGGTGACGCTCCCTGTGTCGCTCGTTGTGTCGNNTCGTTGTGTCGCTCGTTGTCGCGTCGCCCGAAGGGCCGCTCGCTGTGGCGGTACCCGCAGGGCCGCTCGCAGGGATCCGCCCAGAGCGACGCGAGCCCGCATCGTAGCACGGCGGCGACGAGACGCCGCCGAGACGCAGCCCAGCCTGTCAGCGTGGTTCGCGTCGCGCCAAGGAGCGTTGTGCTAGCGTGAACCCCATGAGCCGCGACACCACAGACACAGACCTGACGTTCTTTGCCACCGCGGCCAGGGGCGCCGAATCGCTCCTGATCGACGAGCTACGCGCGATGGCGACCGCCGCGGGCTGGGACGAGTCGACCATCGCCGAGCGGCGCGGCGGCGCGGCGTTTGCCGGCCCGCTGGCGTTCGGCTACCGGGCCTGTCTGTGGTCACGACTCGCCCAGCGCGTGCTGTTGCAGCTTGCGACGCTGCCGCTCGACGGCGGTGCCGACGCCTTCTGGGATCGCCTTGCGGCGCTCGACTGGACGGCGCATCTGGCGCCCGACGGTACGCTGGCGGTCGACTTCGGCGGGCTCGGTTTGAGCGTGGGCGTGACGAACACGCTGTTCGGCGCGCAGCGCACCAAGGACGTCATCGTCGACCAGTTCCGCGAGCAGTTCGGCCGGCGGCCGTCGGTCGATCCGGCTCGACCCGACGTGCGGGTGAACGTCTACGTGGGTCGTCGCGAGGCGCTCGTCAGCCTCGACCTTTCGGGCGAGAGCCTGCACCGCCGCGGCTACCGCGAGCCCGGCCGGCAGGCCGAGGCGCCACTCAAGGAAACGCTCGCCGCGGCGATCCTTACACGAGCGGGCTGGCCGGCCGTGGCGGCTGCCGGGGGCAGCGTGGTCGACCCGCTTTGCGGGTCGGGCACGCTGCCCATCGAAGCCGCCCTGATCGCCGCCGACGTCGCCCCCGGGTTGCTGCGCACTCCGGGAGCATGGGGGTTCACCGGCTGGCTCAAGCATGACGCGCGCGCCTGGGATGAGCTGGTCGCGGAGGCGGGCGAGCGCCGCGTTGCGGCGCTCGCCCGCCTCCGCGCGGCTCGCGCCCTGCCCGAGGCAGAGGCCCGCATCGTGCCGATCGCCTTCGGCTTCGACCGCGACGCGCGCGCCGTCGAGCTGGCCCGCGTCGACGTCGCGCGCGCCGGCCTCGAGGACCTTGTCAGTATTGAACGCCGCGATCTCGGCGCCTTGACACGGCCGGCCGACCTCGACGCCTTGACGCGTCCGGCCGACCTCGACGCCGGCGCGACCGGCTTGGTCGTCGCCAACCCGCCTTACGGACATCGGCTCGGCGCCGACGCGGGCTCGGCACGGCCGGTGGCCGGGGGCGACCGCGGCGGCGGCCGCGGCGAAGGCCGCTCACGCCGTGATCGGAGCGGCAGCAGAAGCGGCAACGAAGCGGCAACTCGCACGCCCCCCGATCCAGCTCTGGGCGCTCTCTACGCGCTGCTCGGCGAGCGCATCAAGGCCGAGTTCTCCGGCTGGCGGGCGGCGATCCTGGTCAACGACCTGGAGCTGGGCAAGCGACTTGGTCTGCGAGCCCGACGCTCGAACCACTTCATGAACGGGCCGCTGCATTGCACGCTGCTGCGCATCGATGTCAACGAGCGCGCCGCCGTCCCCTTGCCGGAACGCCAGGTCAAAGCGCCGACGAAAGACCGGATGGCGCTGATGGAAGAAAGCCTGGCCGGGCCGCAAGGCGATCAGGCGGGAGCCCCGATCGCTGGCGAGGTGGGCGCCCCGAGCGGCGGTCAGGTGGCGTCTCCGCCTCCTTGTACAATTGGCCAAGATCTTG
>PKYM01000042.1 GCA_003132645.1 Actinomycetota bacterium
GCAAGCCGGCCGCGAAGCCGGCGACGTCGTTGCGATGTCCCCAGATCTGGTCGAAATCGACGAGGTTGGCAAACAGCAGGCCGTGGCGCATCTCGTGCAGATGGCGCCGGCAGGCGGCAAGACCGGCCGTGTTGTTCGTGGTGTGATCGTCGACCTCGACGCCGCGCTGAGCGAAGATCTCGCCGATCTTGCCGACGCCGACCACCAGCACACCCTCTTCGCGCAGCAGATCGAGATACGTCGGGCCGGTGGGCGGCAGCGAGAAGTCGCGCCGCCGCGGGGTGCGCTCGAAGGCGCCCGACACGCCGGCGAAGGGCCGCGCAATGACGCGGCCGACCGCGTGCCGGCCGCTCAGGATGCGGCGCGCGATCGCACACCACTCGTAGAGAAGCTCCACCGACACGACGTCTTCGTGACAGGCCACCTGAAAGACCGAATCGGCCGACGTGTAGACGATCGGGCGTCCGCTTCTCAGGTGCTCGTCGCCGAGCTCGTCGAGGATCGCCGTACCCGAGGCCGGCCGGTTGCCCAGCACACCGCGGCCGATGGCCGCGCTGAACGGCTCGATCACCTCGGCCGGAAAGCCGTGCGGGTAGGTCGGGAAGGGCTCCTGGAGCGGCAGCCCCATCATCTCCCAGTGACCGGTCGTGGTGTCCTTGCCGGCGCCGCGCTCGAGCAGGCGGCCGTAGGTCGCCCCCCGGCGCGGCTCCCCCAGCGGCAGACCGACGACCCGGCCGAGGCCGAGCGCCACAAGGTTGGGCAGCGCCACGTCGCTTGCCTCGAGCACGTGGCGCAGGGTGTCGGAGCCGCGATCGCCGTAGGCCGCGGCGTCCGGCGCCTCGCCGGCGCCGACCCCGTCGAGCACGCACACCAGGACCTTCGTCATTCGGTCGCCTTTCCGGGACCGCCGGCGCTGCCTGCCCCGCCACCCTGTCCGCCCTGACCGCCCTTGCGGCGCCGGGCGCGCGGGTGCGTGCTGAAGAAGACCTCGCGCAGGTGGTCGGCGGTCACATGCGTATAGATCTGGGTGGTCGCGATGTCACTGTGGCCCAGCATCTCCTGCACGCTGCGCAGGTCGGCCCCACCCTCGACGAGGTGCGTCGCGAAGCTGTGACGGAAGGTGTGGGCGCTCGCTTTGCCCTCGAGACCGACGCGTTTGAGGGCGCGGCGCAAGACGAAGTCGAGCCCCTGACGCGTCAACGGGGCGCCCCGGGCGTTCAGGAACAGCTCGTCGTAGCGGCGCCGGCCGGCGAGGAGGCGGCGGCCGTGGGCCGCGTAGCGGCCCACGGCCGCCGCCGCGTACGAGCCGAGCGGCACGACGCGTTCCTTGTCGCCTTTGCCGAGACAGCGCACGAGACCGCCTTCGAGGTCGATGTCGGCGAGCCGCAGGGTGACGACCTCGCTGGCTCGCAGACCACAGCCGTAGAGCAGCTCGAACAGGGCCAGGTCGCGCTCGGCGAGCGCTCCTTCGGAGGGCACGCCGCGCAACACCTGCTCGACTTGGTCGACGCCGAGCACGCGCGGCAGCGGCTGGGGATGACGCGGGGTCTGCAGGCGGGTGGCCGGATCGGTCACGAGGCCGCGCTCGCGCACCAGATAGCGGTACAGCCCGCGCACGGCCGCCATGCGCCGCGCCACACTGGTCGTGGCGCCGTCGCCGCCGGGGCCGGCGAAGTAGCGGTACACGTCGTCGTCTCCGGCCTGAAGGACCGAGCGCGGCGGCGCGGCGGCGGCGAGGAAGGCGGCAAAGCGCGCCAGATCGCGCCGGTAGGCGGCGACAGTGTTTGGACTCAGGGTGCGCTCGAACTCGACGTAGGCGAGGTACTCCTCGAGGGTCGGGTCGGGCGCCGCCGGACGGCGCGCCGGGTGACCGACGCCGGCGGCGCCGCTACCGGCCGCAGCGCCGCTCACGTCGATGCGACCGCCGCCCGCAGCGGCGTTCATCCGGTCGTGGCCGCCGCCACCTGCAGCAGGGCGTGCAGCAACCGGTAGGCGTCGTCGAGCCGCTCGACCGGCAGGTACTCGTCGGGCGTGTGGACCTGCTCCATCCCCACACTCAGGTTGACGCTCGGCAAGCCGCCGGCGTTGTAGACGTTGACGTCGGAGCCGCCGCCACTGGCGCCGATGCGGGGTTCGATGGCGAGCTCGCGCAAGGCCGCGCAGGCGATGCGCACCGGCAAGGCGTCGTCGTCGAGCGAGAAGCCCGTGAAGGTGTCGACCACGGTGATCTCGACGTCGATGCCGGCCAGGGCGGCGGCGAGCTGCACGGCGTCGACCATGTGGGCCGTCTGGGCCACCAGGAGCGCCGGCTCGTGGCTGCGCGCCTCGCCCTCGATACGACAACGCTCAGGTACGACGTTGGTCGCGCTGCCGCCGCGGATCAGACCGACGTTGGCGGTGGTCACACTGTCGATGCGTCCCAGGTCCATGGCGGCCACCGCGGCGGCGGCGGCGGCGATGGCGCTGCGGCCCTTTTCGGGGGCGATTCCGGCGTGCGCGGCGACCCCATGGAAGTCGGCCGTCACGGTCTTCTGCGACGGCGCTCGCGTGATCACGTCGCCGACCGGTCCGCTGCTGTCGAAGACAAAACCAGCGCGCGCCGCAAAGAGGCTGAGATCGAGCGCCTTGGCGCCGCGCAGCCCGACCTCCTCGCAGGTCGAAAAAACCGCCTCGAAGTCGCAGGACGGCGGGCTCTTGGCGAGATCGGCAAGCACCGCCAGCAGCACAGCGCAAGCAGCCTTGTCGTCGCCGCCCAGGATGGTGTCGCCGGCGCTGCGCACCACGCCGCCCTCGACGACCGCCTCGATCGGGCCGTCAATCGCGACGGTGTCCATGTGTGCGGCTACGACGATCGGCGTGCCGCGCCCCGCTCCGGGCACGCGCACGACGATGTTGCCGCTGCCGGCGCCCGTCGCGCCCGCGCTCTCGTCTTCGTGGGGATCGAGCCCGGCGTCGCGCAGGTAGCCGCTGATGAAGTCGGCCACGGCGCGTTCGTGACCCGACGGCGAGGGGATCTCGACCAGCCGCACGAACAGGGCGAGCAGGTCGTCTACGACTGCACCCACGACTCCTCCAGCTCGCCCTCGCGCTCGCTTCTGTAGCGCGCCGCCGCGCCGACGAAGTCGCGAAACAGGGGCGCCGGGCGGGTCGGCCGCGACTTGAACTCGGGGTGGAACTGCGAAGCCACGAAGAAGGGGTGATCGGGCAGCTCGACGATCTCGACGAGACGCCCGTCGGGAGTCGTGCCCGACACGACGAGCCCGGCGGCCTCGATCGCGGGCCGCAGCTCGTTGTTGACCTCGAAGCGGTGCCGATGACGCTCGCGGACCTCGTCGAGGCCGTAGGCGGCCTGGGCCTTTGTGCCGGCCACCAGGCGTACGGTCTCGGCGCCCAGGCGCATGGTACCACCCATGTCCTCGATGCCCTTCTGCTCGGGCAGCAGGTCGATCACCGCGTAGGGCGTCTCCTCATCGAACTCCCAGGAGTTCGCGTGGGCCATGCCGCAGACGCTGCGCGCGAACTCGATCACCGCGCACTGCATGCCGAGGCACAC
>PKYM01000281.1 GCA_003132645.1 Actinomycetota bacterium
ACGTAAGGGGATGATCAGTCAAGCCTGTTCTGTGGCATCGGGGCCGTGTTTCAGGACTACCTGTGGTTCCCACACCTGTCGGCGCTCGACGACGTCGCGTTCGGGCTGTGCGCTCGGGGGTTGTCTCGTCATCAATCCCGACAGCAGGCGGGGGAGTGCCTTTCGCGATTCGGCCTCGCGGAGCAGTTGAGCGCTCGACCAAAGGCGCTTTCGGGCGGACAGGCCCAGCGCGTGGCGCTGGTGCGTGTCCTGGTGACCGACCCCCGGCTGCTGCTGCTCGACGAGCCGCTGGCCGCGCTCGACGCCGGCGCGCGGGCCGGGCTGCGCCGCGAGTTGCGTTGCCACCTCGCCTGACTGGCGGTCGCGCGACTGCCGCGCCACGTCCGGCCCTCCATAGCACGCCGCCGACGTTCCCCCGGTGCGCCGGCTCGTCGCTTGCGCCCGGAAGAGCGAGACCGACCGAGCTGGTAAACTATATATTTCGACCATGCCTAGCCGCGACGACAAGCAAGTGACGATCGGCGTGCTGCTCGCCGGCGGCAGCAGCCGCCGCGCCGGCGTCGACAAGCGCTTCCTCGTGCTCGAGGGTCAGACGCTCCTGCAGCGGAACCTGGCGTTCCTGCACAGCCTCTTTCCCACGGTGGCCGTCTCGCTGGGGCGGGGCCAGCGGCTCGACCTGGGCGACGTCGCCGAGCTCGGCGAGACCGAGATCCTCCACGACGCCTGGCCCGGATCGTCACCGCTGGTCGGCATCGCCACGGCACTGGCCCACTTTCGGGCGCCGGTGTTCGCCCTGGCGGTCGATGCTGCCTTTCCCAGCCGGTCGGCGAGCGCTCGGGTGCTCTCCGCCTTTCCCGGTCACGACGTCGCCGTGCCGGCCATCGGCCGGCACCACCAGCCGCTCTTCGCGGCCTACGGCCCAGACTGCCTGGCGCCGATGACGACCGTGCTCGAAGCAGGCGTGCATCGGATCGTCGAATTCTTTCCCGAGGTGCGCGTCGCCCACGTGCCCTTCGAGACCGACGCGCTCTTTCATAGCATCAACACCATGGACGAGTATCGAGCCGCGCGCGAGCGCGTGAGGCAAGGCGACGGCGCACTGGCCGGCGATGGGCCGGACGCGGGTGCGGCACCGGCCGCGGTCGCCGCAGGCCCGGCGCTGGTCGCGGTCGTCGGCAAGAGCGACTCGGGCAAGACGACCCTGATCGAGAAGCTGGTCCCCGAGCTCGTCAAGCTCGGGCTGCGGGTGGGCACCGTCAAGCACGACGCCCACAGCTTCGAGATCGATCATCCCGGCAAGGACTCCTGGCGCCACGGCCAATCGGGGGCACAGGCCTACGTCATTTCCTCGCCGGAGCGACTGGCCTGCATCGCCAGACTCGACGGCGAGATGCCGCTCGCTACCATCGCGCGACGCTACTTCGTCGGCTTCGATCTCGTGGTGGCCGAGGGCTACAAGGCCACGGCTTCGCACCGGCTCGAGATCTTCCGGACAAGCGCCGGCCACGACGCGCCGCTCTGCGGCCCCGGCGAAGCCATGGCGCTGGTCACCGACGCACCACTCGAGCACGAGCACCTGTTCGGACTCGAAGAGGCGCGCGCCACGGCGCAGTTCCTGGCCGCGCGCCTCGACACCCTGCGCCGGTACTGAAGCGCTGCGCCGCTGCGCCCCAGCTCGCCGCGCTCATGGTTTGACAGACTCACCCCGAGCAACCTGCCATCGCCCGCATAGCGGAAGCTGTGTCCGTATTGCGGGCACCCCTGAAGCACGTCGATGAGGGACGGACTTTGCTTGCCATCCGTGAGGGCGCGCCGGTCACGTGACCACGCAGACCCCATCCCAGGCAGGCATGCGCATGACATGCAGTCATATCCCTCAGCAGGCTACCCAACCTGCGGCATGGCGGCCGCGCTTGCGGGGGTGTGCTAAAATAAAATTTGTAGGCTCCCGCGGAATGGCCTTGGCTGCGATGCTGAGTGTCGATGGCAAAGTCGAATACCGCGGACGCCCTTCGACTCGAGCGGGAAGACTGTTCCCATCTGCCGGTACTTGTTGACTCCAGTGTTGATACAAACGGTCGATTCCTGTTCAGCCCTCAGTGCCCGAGCTCCATTTGGTTTTCCGGCCCGACCCCCTTCCGTCGCTCAGGCTCCGAGTCTTGGTTTAGTAGTTGCGCAGCCGGTCAGAAACGCAGCGCAGGCGGGGCACATCTTCGATTGCGTGACCCGTGGACGCGAATCGCGTCTCGGGCAGCCGGGACAGTGAAAGCGCGCGGAGTCCAGACGAAGAGGTCACAAGGCCGAGCGAGGTTCAAGTGAGAACGGTCATCATCGACAACTACGACTCGTACACTTATAACCTCTTCCAGCTGATCGCAGAGGTCAATGACGAGGAGCCGGTAGTCTTCAAGAACGACAAGCTGTCGTGGCGGGAACTGTCGCGCCTGAAGTACGACAACATCGTCATCTCGCCCGGTCCGGGAACTCCGGTCAATGCAGCCGACTTTGGAGTGTGCGGCGATGTGCTGCGAAACGCCGCCGTGCCGGTGCTCGGGGTCTGCCTGGGCCACCAGGGCTTGGTGCACGTGTGCGGCGGTACCATTGGCCACGCCCCGGAGGTGATGCACGGACGGATCAGCGCGATTTACCATGACGCCTCGCCACTGTTCGCGCGGATTCCTCAGGGGTTTCGCGCGGTTCGCTATCACTCGCTGGTCGCGGTCGATCCGCTGCCTCGAGTGCTGAAACGGACCGCCTGGACGGAGGACGGCGTGACCATGGCGGTCGAGCACGTGTACCGGCCGCAGTGGGGCGTCCAGTTCCATCCCGAATCGGTCTGCACCGAGTTCGGTGCGCGGTTGCTCGCCAACTTCAGGGACTTGACTGTTGCACTGGGCGAGGGATCTCGGCGCCTGCCCCCGGCCATCGGTGCGAGGGTGGGTGGGGGGACGTGCTAAAAGCTGTCGTTCACCGCCTGTGTTGGTTCCCTGACCCGGAGGTTGCATTTGCCACGCTTTTCGCCCGAGCACGTCATGCATACTGGCTTGACAGCAGCCGTGTCGAGAGGGGGTTGGCTCGCTTCTCCTACATGGGATCTGCCTCGGGTCCGCTAGGTGCGCTCATACGGTATTCGCATGCGACAAACCAACTGTCAGTCGACTCACGGGAGCGGAGTGAGCGTTTCGGGAGCGATGTCTTCACGTTCCTCAAATCTGAACTCGAGCGCCTGCGTGTGGACGACTGTGACGTGCCGTTCGGCCTTCTCGGCGGCTTCGTGGGCTACTTCGGGTACGAACTCAAATCGTTGTGCGGCGGCGCCAACGTACATCGCTCCGCTCTTCCCGACGCAGCTTTCGTGTTTTCGGACAGGTTGGTCGTTTTCGACCATACCCAGAAGACCTGCTACCTCGTGTGTCTCGTGGGCGGCGGCTGCGAACGAGTGGCTGAGGAGTGGTTCGCCCGCATCGCGCGCCGCCTGGTTGAGTCACCGAGCAGGGGCCGCGGCGAAGAACCGCGCGAGCACCCGGCACCGGCTTTCCGAATGCGGCGGTCCGACCGACCGTACATTGACGACATACTAGCGTGTCAGCGGTACTTACACGACGGCGAGAGCTATGAGATCTGTCTCACGAACCAGGTGGAGTCCAGCACAGAAGTGTCGCCGTGGGAGATCTACGCCGCGCTTCGGCGCATCAACCCCGCTCCCTACGCCGCCTTTCTGAAGTTTGGCGACATGTCGGTTCTAAGCTCGTCGCCTGAGCGATTCCTCAAGATCGATCGGCAACGCCTGGTTGAGGCAAAGCCCATGAAGGGGACGGAAGCCCGAGGAAAGACACCTCGAGAAGACCAGAGGAATCGCCAGTCGCTGCAGCGGAGCGAGAAGAACCGGGCCGAAAACCTCATGATCGTTGACCTGCTGCGCAACGATCTGGGCCGAGTCTGTGAGGTGGGGACCGTTCACGTCTCGAAGCTGATGGACGTCGAAACGTATGAAACGGTGCATCAGATGGTCTCGACCATTCGCGGTCATCTTCGTCGAGATCGAGACGCCATCGATTGCATCAAGGCGGCGTTTCCGGGCGGTTCGATGACCGGCGCGCCCAAGATCAGGACCATGGAAATCATCGATCTGCTCGAGCCCGGTCCGCGGGGAGTCTATTCCGGAGCGCTAGGGTATCTCAGCCTCTCTGGGGAAATCGATCTCAGTATCGTCATTAGGACCCTGGTCGACAATGGCGGGCGACTGAGCATCGGCACGGGTGGCGCCATCACGGTGCAGTCGGACCCTGAGGACGAGTTGAGGGAGACTATCGTTAAGGCGCTTCCGGTGATGCGTGCCGTTGCCGCAGCCTCGTCACCGACCGCTGACTCCTGGCGGTTCGATGTCGATGGGAAGCCCGGCCACACATTCATAGGGCACGAGGCCCTCGCCCAGATTTCCGGGGACGGCGAATCCGGGGCGTGACCACGCGCGGCGCCCGAGCATGGCGCCTCCACGAGGACACTGCCGCATGTCGGCGGTCGGGGCCACTGGGGGAGTGCGGCAGTGTCGGGCGATCGTCGCTGATGATCGATCCGGGGGGGTCGAGACGATGCCCGAAGGCTTTCCCTTCTGCACCATCGTAGGCCTCGCCCGGCGTCAGGCCAGCTCCAAGCGAACTTCGGCGAGCCAACAGTTGACATGCCGCGGGTGGTTTCCGGCGACTCCGCGTCGAAGCCGCGTGGATCGAAACCGCAACCAGCGTCGCACGAGGGTCGCACCATCACATCCGCGAGGTGAGGCAGCGTGGCCATCTGGGCTCTGACCCCAACGTTGCCCCATACTCCACCCATGGGTGACCAGGGCGAGTCTTGGGAACAGTTTAAATAGGACAATATGGGTCTTGTTATTGTCGAATGAAGGAAGCCATGGATGCTTATGATGTTGCCGTCGTCGGTGGTGGACCGGGCGGTCTGGCGACAGC
>PKYM01000252.1 GCA_003132645.1 Actinomycetota bacterium
CGGCTCCGGTGGTCTCGGGCGCCGCGGCGCTCATGATCCAGCAGAATCCCGGGCTGACCCCCGGCCAGGTCAAGCTGCGCCTCATGGACAGCGCCGACCCGGTCGCGGGCGCAAGCAGCTACGCCCAGGGAGCCGGCGAACTCAACGTCGCAGCAGCGCTGACCGACACGGCTCAGACCAGCGGTTACGATCCTTCGGCGAAACTCGGTACCGGCAGCACCGTGCTGCCGCCCGACGTTCTCCTGCAGTGGCAGAAGTACGCCTGGTCCAAGTACGCCTGGAGCAAGTACGCCTGGTCGGTCGTGATCGACGGGCAGTGACCCAGAGCCAAACACACGCAGCTAGGCCACCGACGGCCGCGCGCTCGCGCGCGGCCGTCTCTGCCTATGTGGGCCTCACCCTGGTGGCGGCCGCCGTTTGCTCGTACGTGGCCTTCGGCATGCATCATCAGCTCGAGGCCGGCGGCCTGATCGCCTTTATCGCTCTGTCCACGGTCACCGACCTGCGCGAGGTCCGCCTGCCGGTGATCGGCCACGTGACGCTGTCGTTCGTGCCCGTGCTGGCGGCGCTCATCGTGTTCGGCCTGTGGCCGGCCATCGTGGTGGCCATAGGCTCGGGCCTGGCGACCCTGACGGTCACGCGAGATCCGCAGAAGGTCGCCTTCAACGTCGGCAACTACGCCGTGTCGACCTTCGTCGCCGGCCTCGTCTACCTGGCGTTCCTGCCCGCTTCGCCCGCCTTCGTCCAGACCGTGCTGCCCGCCTTTGCGGCCACCGGCGTAGATTTCGTCGTCAACACCGTGCTGCTGGCCGGCGTCATCGCCTTGGCGAGCGGCGCCAGGCCGTGGCACATCTGGCGCGAGAACTACCAGTGGGGCCTGCCGAGTTACATGACCGGTGCGACCCTCAGTCTGCTGCTCGCTTGTCTGTACCTGTGGCTGGGCGTGCCCGGCCTCGTGCTCGGCGTGCCGCCGCTGTTTCTTGTCTGGTACTCCTACGACGTCTACGCCGGCCGCATGCGCGATCGCGCCGCGTTTTCGAGCGAGGTGGCCTCGTTTCGCGACGAGCTCGCCTCGGCTGTCCGCTCCCAGGACGAGCTGCGTGACGCCCAACGGCGCGTAGCGGCCGAGATCGAGCGCGCCCGCAGCATCCAGGCCGACCTTCTGCCGCGCCGCGCCCCCGACGTGCCGGGGCTCGAACTGGCTCATCGTATCGAGTTCATGACCGAGATGGGCGGCGACTACTTCGACTTCGTCGCGCTGCCCGACGGCCGCCTGGGCCTGATCTGCGGCGACGTCATGGGCAAGGGACTCTCGGCGGCCCTGATCATGACCATGGCGCGCAGCCTGATCCAGTCGGCCGCCCAGGACGGGCACCGCCCCAGCGAGGTCCTCTCCGAAGTGAACGACGCGTTGACGCGAGACCTCGCAGGGCAGACGGCGCCGTCGTTTCTCACGCTCGCGTACGCCATCTACTCGCCGTCCGACCGCGAGCTCGTGGTGGCCAACGGTGGCCACAACCCGCTGCTCGTCTTCGGCCCTGGCGGCCCGCGCGAGTTCGACTCGCGGGGCAGCATGCTGGGCGTACGCGTCAATCTCGAGTTTCCCGAAGACCGGCTCATACTCGAGCCGGGCGACACCTTTGCTCTGTTCACCGACGGTCTTACCGAGGCCCGCGACGGCAGCCGCGCGCTCTTCGGCACGCCGCGACTCGCCGCGGCGCTGGCCGCCACGCCGGAGGCGTCAGCCGAGACGAAACTCGAAGCCGCGTGGCAGGCGGTCGCCGATTTCCGGGCCGGAACGCCGCCGACCGACGACGCCACCCTGCTGCTCGGTCGCGTCGTGCCCATCGAGGATTGCTAGGATCGGTCGATACAGACGGAGATGAACACGCGACCAGAAGACACCCCCGCCACCTTGCAGGTCATGCGCTACGACGCGCGCCGCGGCACGCTCTCCGTGATCGTCGGCGATCCGGCCGACGTGCCGCGGGAGATCCTTGCCCGGCGTGCCGTCGAGGCGATGCGTGCCCGCAGCTTCATCTGTCACACCACCGACGACGACGCGCTGCTCGGAGCCGACGAGATCTGTTTCATCCCGCGGGCCGATCGCTGTGAGATCGTCAGCATCCACACGAACGGCTGGCACCGCCACCACGGCGACCACCGGCGAAGCCTCGTCGAGATCCTGAACGACCTCGCCGCCGCGGTGGCACGTGGCACGCTCTCGTTCCTGGACGGCGAGGAGATCGCCGCGCTCGCCGCTGAGGGCACCGAGCTGTTCGCCTGCACGATCGACGGTCCCGCCTCGCTCAGGCAGGCGCGCGCGGCGGTCGCACAAGTCCTCGAGCAGCACGGCGTCGGTCAGGACACCCGGCGACGCATGGAGCTCTGCGTCTCCGAGGCGACCACCAACGTGCTCGTCCACGGCGGCGGCGGCGGCACCATGCGCTTGCGGCTGGTCGGCGACCGCCTGCGAGCCGTTGTCGCCGACAGCGGCCCAGGGCTCAACTTCATGAACTGGACGGAGGAAGCCGGCGGCGTCTATCAACCCTCGATGGGCTACGGCTACAAGATCATTCTTGATAACCTTGCGCGCGTGTACCTGCACACCGGGAGCGAGGGTACGACCCTGGTCCTCGACCGGACCATCTAGACGAGGGGACGCGAGCAATGCTGCACACGCGAATCGAGCCGGGCGAGATCCCCGTCATCCACCTCGAGGGCGAGATCGACCTCGACTCCGTCGAGACCTTCCGCTGGGTGATCAGCGACGCCATCCGCGGCGCCAGCGAGGCCGTCGTCGACTTCACGGGAGTCACCTTCATCGACTCGTCGGGTACCGGCCTGCTCGTGCGCTTCTGCCTCGATTACAAGGCGCAGGGCGTGCAACTGCGCCTGCGCAACATCCCGCCGGTGGTCGACGACGTGTTCAGTATGCTCAAGGTGCGCGCCCTGGTGGGCGACGACGCCTTCCTCGACCAGTAGCCGTCCCCGAAACCCGTTCTCCCCCGCCGGCCTGACTCTGAGGTTCGCGCCCGGCCCGCATTCAGGCCGGCAGCGTCTCCTCGCCGGGTCGCCAGTCGACCGGGCACAGCTCCCCAGTCTGCAGCGCCTGCAGCACGCGCAGCGTCTCTTCGGTATTGCGCCCCACGTTGTTGTCGTGCACGACCATGTAGCGCAGCACGCCTTCGGGATCGACGATGAAGGTCCCGCGCAGCGTGTGGCCCTCGTCGGCCAGCAGCACGCCGTAGTCACGGGCGACCTCGCGAGTCATGTCGGACAGCAGCGGGAAGCCGAGCTTTCCCAACTCATGCTCGCACCAGGCCAGATGGCTGTACTTGCTGTCCACGCTCGCGCCGAAAACCTTGGCTCCGAGTTCCTCGAACTCGCCGCGCCGCTGGGCGAAGCCGCGGATCTCGGTCGGACAGACGAACGTGAAGTCGAGCGGGTAGAAGAACAGCACCACCCAGGAGCCGCGCTGCTCGGCGAGGGTCACGGAGACGAACTCGCCGTCGAGCACGCCCTCGAGCGCGAAAGCGGGTGCGGGCTGTCCAACCTGAATCATGCGAGGCGCTCCTTCGTCGACTTGCCGGTGGTCTGTCGGCCCGCCGACAACAGTACCCCTGCCGAGCGACTCCCAAGCCGCGCGCCCCGCGCTTAGCCCGGCGGCGCATCCCGGTCGCGACGAGCTCAAGCCAGGCCGGCCGGCTGCGCGTCGCGTTCGGAAACGGGCCCCGAGTCTGTCGTCGTGGGAGTCGGGAATGGCGCTATGAGAAGCCGCGGCGGCTGACTCAGGCGGCCACCAGGCAGCCCGTCTCTTCGCAGCGCCTGGCGGCAAAGGCACGATAACTCTCGAGGTCGCGCCGCAGATGGTCGCGCACCTGCGTCGCCTCAGCCTCGCCACCGCCGGCGCGCGACTCGTACTGCAGGGCGACCGTGACCGTGACGCTGCGCTCACCCTCGCCGGCGAACTCGACTCTGCCACTGTCGACGGCACCCTCGTCGACCCACCAGCGAGCGTCGTCCACACTCCTGGGCCGACCCCTGGCCAGTGAACGGTAGACGAACTCGCTCCACAGGCGATCCGCAAACCGGGGCGGCACATCGGCCCGGATGGACTCGCTGATCGTTTGCATGAGTTTGCTCCTTTTTGCGAAGTGTTTACGCCCCGATTCTCCCTGCTCGTACGACCGTTCAAACGCCCACCGGCCGCGGCGAAACGTTAGCTGAAGCGCACATCTCGGTACCTTGTCTCCATGGCGATCTCCGGGACGTATGACCGCTCTCCTCAAGGCATGCTCGCCGAGGCCCACCGCATCATCGACGCGGCCCAGTCCCGGGGGCCGACGCTACGCCTGCTGGGAGGCCTCGCGGTGCGCGAGCACTGCCGGGCGGACGCCTTCTGCGAGCGCCCCTACCGCGACATCGACTTGGCAGGGCTCGGCCGTGAGGTCAAGGCGACGACCGCGGTGCTGGTGGGACTGGGCTGGCAGGAGAACCGTCAGGTAGCGATGGCCACGGCGGGCCGCAAGCGACAGTTCTTTCGGGAGTGCCGTCACGGCAGCCGCGCCGAGCGGGCGCACGACGACGATCGCATCGATCTCTACGTCGACGCCTTCCAGCTGCACCACAGCATCGATCTGCGGCGACGCCTGCAACTCGAGGCCTACACCGTCTCGACGAGCGACATCCTGCTCGTCAAGCTGCAGAGGACGACCTTGAACGACGACGACCTGCGCGACATCGTGAGCGTCGTCAAGGACGCCGTCGAGCTTGGCGAGCGCGATGCCCGCGGCGCACTCAACCTCGGCTACCTGTCGCGGCTTTGCGCCGCCGACTGGGGCCTGCACCACGACGTCGTGCGCAACCTGGCTCGCTGCCGTCAGGCGCTCGGCACGTTTGGCCTGGACGCGCTCGAGACGGCTCGCCTGGGGCACCGCCTCGACAGCCTCGAGGCGGCCGTCGAGGCCGCGCCCAAAGCGCTGCGTTGGCGGCTGCGCGCGCGCCTTGGCGAGCATCTCGCCTGGCATGAGCCGGTCGACGACATCGAGGGCGCGTACCTTAGCGTGTCTGAGCGCCCTTAGTCTGCAGCGGGGGCTGTCGCTGCGCCCCTTGCCCGACGATCCGTCGACAGCGATACTGACGGTGGTCGCGTAAGCACCTGTTCTGTCGAAAGTCATCGGGGGATCGATGTCGGCTGTGCGGCGACCGCGCCGCACCGGCGCGGAGACAGGCGACGCTCGGGCTCCCATGCCCGGCGAACGGCCCACGCCCGACCAGCTGCCGCGCCAGCCTCAGCGGCTGATGCGCAGCGTCCTGGGCCCTGTCGACATCGCCGCGGCGACCATGGCCAACATCGCTCCGGCGATGAGCTTCTACTTCGGGTTCGGCTTTCTCGCCCTCACCGCCGGCATCGCCTCGCCGCTCACCATCAT
>PKYM01000311.1 GCA_003132645.1 Actinomycetota bacterium
GCCGAGGCTCGCCGCCACCGCCAGGGCCTCGTCACGGTTCGGGAAGAAGAGATCGGTCTCGTGCAGCGCCTCGCGCAGGCCGCCCTGCCAGCGGCCCTCCCAGTCGCCTTGCGGGTCGAGTGAGGTCGTGCAACCGGCCCGGCGAGCCTCCGCGAAGAGGCCCGCGAGGCCGGACGCAAGCTCCGGCAACAGGTAGAACGAGCCCACGTGGAGGTGGCGCGCACGCTCCGCGAGCGCGTGTCGCACCATCGCCGCCGTGAGCTCGCCCGCGCAGCCCAGCGAGGTGAGCATCGCGCGGTCGCGCTCGGTGCCCGGCCGCACGAGGTGCACGGTGAGTCCGGTGGCCCGTTGTTGCAGCACGACGCAGCCGGACACATCGACGCCGCGGACCGTGAGCTCGTCGAGCATGAAGCGGCCCGCGGCGTCGTCGCCCAACACGCCGACGAAGGCGACGCGCAGACCCAGTCTCGCCGCGCCGCAGGCCATGATCGCCGACGAGCCGCCGACCGTGAGCGCGCCCCGCTCAACAGACGTGTCGGCCTGGCCAAAGGCGATCTCGCNNCGGAGGGCAGGATCAGGAGCATCGCGCATCTCGATCGACAATCCTAGTCGAGGATCGCCCTCAGGTTAGCCCGTGCAGACGGTGGGGAGCCTGTCTTCGCCGCACGGTGCGTCATTCGTAGATCGCCGCGCCGCTGTCGGGATCGAAGAAGTGCAGCGCCCGGGGGTCGAGCCACAGTCTCACGGGGCGGCCCTCGCGCGCCTCGGTGCCAGCGCCGAGCCTTGCGACGAAGATGCCTTCGGGTCGCCCGGCGACGCCGGCCTCGCCGGTCGCGTCGGCCGACTCGGTCGCCTCGATCACCGCTTCGAGCGCCGGCACCGGCGCGTTGATGCCCACGTGCACGTCGACCTCGGGGCCGAGGTTCTCACGCAGCTCCACCGTACCGTCGATCGTGCTGTCCGTGTCGCCTGTGTCGACCAGCGCCGCGTCCTCGACGCTCTGCGGCCGCACGCCAAGCACGACGCGGCGGCCAGCATAGCGTTCAAGCGCGGGCCGCGACGCGGCGAGCCCGGGGTCGATCCTGACGTCGTGCGGTCCGAAGCGCGCCCGCAGGCCGTCGGGCTCGCGATGCAGCTCGGCCTCGACCACGTTCATCGCCGGTGAGCCGATGAAGCTCGCGACGAACAAGTTGACCGGCCGCCCGTAGAGCTCCTGGGGCGGGGCCACCTGCTGCAGGGCGCCCAGGCGCATGACCGCGACGCGGCGCCCCAGCGTCATCGCCTCGACCTGATCGTGGGTGACGTACAGCATGGTCGCCTCGAGGTCGCGCTGCAGCCGGGCGATCTGGGCGCGCATCTGCACGCGCAACTTGGCATCGAGGTTCGAGAGCGGCTCGTCCATGAGGAACACCTTGGGCTGGCGCACAATGGCCCGGCCCATCGCCACCCGCTGGCGCTGGCCGCCGGAGAGCTGCTTGGGCTTGCGCTGCAGCAGCTCCTCGAGCTGCAGCACGTGCGCCGCCTCGCGCACGCGTCGGTCGATCTCGTCTTTACCGACGTGGTGCAGCCGCAGGCCGAAGGCCATGTTCTGGTAGACGCTCAGGTGCGGGTACAGCGCGTAGTTCTGAAAGACCATGGCGATGTCGCGNNTTCTGGAAGACCATGGCGACGTCGCGATCGCGCGGCTCCAGGTCGTTGACGACCTCGTCGTCGATGACGATCCGTCCGGAGCTGACCTCCTCGAGGCCGGCCATCATGCGCAAGGCGGTCGTCTTGCCGCAACCCGAGGGGCCGACCAGCACCATGAGCTCGCCGTCGGCGATGCGCAGGTCGAGGTCGTCGACGACCGTGTTCGCGTCGAAGCTCTTGCTCACGTGTTCGTAGCGGATCTCCGCCATGCTCAGGTCCCCTTCACTTGATGCTGCCCGCCATGACTCCCTGCACGATATAGCGGTTCAGGACGAGGGCGATGATGCCGGGCAGGGCGGCCGCGAGCACGCCGATGGCGTTGAGCAGGGTGAACGGCACAATGCGCTGCCCGTAGAGTGCGGCCACCACGACGGTGACCGGCTGTGTCGCCAGGTCGCTGCTCAGCACCAGCGGGAAGATGAACTGCGCCCAGCCCATGAGGAACACGATGATCGAGGTCGCGGCGATGCCGGGCATCGACACGGGGATCATGACTCGCCAGAGAGCCATCACCGGGGTGGCACCGTCGACGAAGGCGGCCTCTTCGAGCTCGCGCGGGACGCTGGCGAAGTAGTTGTACATGATCCAGATGGCCAGCGGCAGGAACCCCGACGTGTAGACCAGGATGATGCCCAGGTAGGTGTTGACCAGGTGCACGCTCGACATGATCCGGTAGAGCGGGATGAGGGTCGCATACACGGGCAGCAGCAGCGTGGCCAGCACAGCCACCAGGATGATGCGCTTGCCGCGAAACTCGAGCCGGGCGAAGGCGTAGGCGGCAAACAGGGCGATCGCCACGGTGAGCACCGTCGCCAGACCCGCCTCGATCGCGGCATTCAGAAACGAGCGCCAGAACTGGCTACCGACGCCGCCGCTGGTCTGATTGAGAAGGGTCCGGTAGTTGTGCACGGTGAAGGGCGACGGCAGGAAGTGGGCGGGCACGGCCTGCGCCCCGTTCAGGGTGGTGAAGCTCGTGTTCAAGGCCCAGTAGATGGGAAACGCAGACCACACGAGGATGACGGCGATGAGCACGCCGCGCCCAACGCGACGCAGTGCGCTGCGGCCGCCCACCTAGAACTCCACCCGCCGGTAGACGACGGCCAGGATGAGCAGCGACAGCAGCATCGTCGCGAAGGTGGCCAGCAGCGAGAGCGCATATCCCTGGCCGAAGTTGAGGTT
>PKYM01000129.1 GCA_003132645.1 Actinomycetota bacterium
GCGACCGGCCTGACGATCGGCACCCCCTACGGCGGCGGCGTGGTCGGCTACATCCTGCAATCCGGAGACCCTGGCTACGTGGCGGGACAAACGCACGGCTTGATCGCGGCTACGGTCGACCAAAGCACAGCGATCCAATGGGCACTGCCTGCCAACCAAAGCGCTGCCTCAGGAGCGACAGGTACAGCAATCGGGACCGGCTTAGCAAACACGAACGCGATCGTCACCCAGAATGGCGCGGGCATCAGCTACGCAGCCGGTCTGGCACGAGCCTACAACGGCGGCGGCTACAACGACTGGTACCTGCCCAGCAAGGATGAGCTGAACAAGCTGTACCTTAACCAAGGCGCGATCGGTGGGTTTGGGTCCGGCTACTACTGGAGCTCCTCTGAGTTCGATGCTCCGGACGCGTATTTCCAGAAGCTCGGCGATGGCAGCCAGCCCGAATTCATCAAGAGTCTCACGAACGCCGTGCGTGCTGTCCGGTCTTTCTAGCCACTTATCCGCTCAACCATCAAAGGGGGGCGCAGGGGGCTTCGCCCCTGCTGGAAGACTGCGCAGCAGCTCGCCCACCGCGCACAACGGCACGATTTCCCGGGGTTCGGGGAGGGCACGACACGCCGTCGGCCCCGGCGGGCGTCGTCGCGCATGACGAAGCCCTCCTCGAGCATCTTTGTCCGCGCTTCGGCTTCGGGGTAGAACGGACCGACCGGTTTCGAGGGTGCGCGAGCCGTTGTGACTTCCTGTGTCGGCGGACCACGCTGCCCACTGGCGTGGACCGCTCTACCCGACCGGCACCAGCATCGTCGTTGCCGCACCCGCCTCGCACGCCAACGACGGCAGCTACCCCTTGAGCTGCTACTCCGTCGATGCCGCTGGCAACGTCGAAGCCACCAAGAGCGTGACCGTGCGTATCGATACTGTCGGTCCAACGACCTCGGGCAAGGCGGCGAGCGGCCTGCATCGTCATGCCATCACGCTCAGGTACTGCGTCTCCGACAAGCTCAGTCCCAAGGCCACTTCGGTGGTTCTGGTCGTCAAGAACAGGCGCGGCAAGGTCGCGAAGAGCTTCTCGCTGGGCGCCAAGACCGCCCGCGTCTGGTACCGCGTCAAGTGGGCGCCGACCGCCCGAGGCACCTACACCTACGTGACTCAAGCCAAGGACCTGGCCGGCAACAAGCAGAGCAAGGCGGTGGCCGCGAGAGTGGTCGTCAGGTGAGGGCTGGGACGGGAGATGTGTGATGCTCCTCTACAACGTCAAGCCCTCACGCGTTAGGCGCCGTTGGCTCGGGAGTAGAGTCGCCCGCACGGAGCCGCCCACCCAAGGAGGTCACGTGCACCCGCTGCCCCCAGAAGCCCTGCCGGCCGTACCGTACTTCACCTTCACGCTGCTCAAGGTCCCCTTCACGATCGCTTGGCCGAACCTGATCGCCTGGCTGGTCGTGATCGCCGCGTTCGTGGCCGGCGCCTGGGCGCGCCTTCCGCGCTGGATCGGCTGAAGGGGGCGCAGTGAACCTCACGACAAACGCGCAGCGCGCCCTGAAGAGGACGCTGACTCTCGAGGACGCGCTGCCCACGCGTATGCCCGTCTATGTCAACTCGATCGCTTACCTCTTTGGCGCCCTGGCGCTGATGTCGTTCGTGATGCTCATCGTCTCGGGCGTGCTCCTCGCTCTCGGCGGGCCGTTCTGGTACCACACCAACAGCGTCGGGCGGTTCTTCGACTACCTGCACTTCTGGAGCGTGCAGATCTTCTTCGCCGGCATCTTCCTTCACCTCGCCACCAAGTTCTTCCTCGGCGCCTGGCGGGGCGGCCGCTGGCTCACCTGGATGGTCGGCGCCCTGCTTCTTGCCACCGGCATCTTCACCGGTCTGACGGGCTTCCTGCTTCAGACCAACTGGGATTCGCAGTGGATCGCGACCCAGGCAAAGGACGCGATGAACGCATCCGGCGTCGGCGCGCTCTTCAACACGATGAACACCGGTCAGGTCCTCATGTTGCACGCGATCGTCCTGCCGCTCGTCGTAGCGGCGATCATCGGCGTCCACCTCTTCCTCGTCCGCCGAGACAGTCCCGTACGGCCATACGAGGACTGACGACGTGAATGCGGGAACCACAGGAGCAGACGACGTCCTCGACTTGAGCGCGGCCGGACGGCGTACCCGCGAGAACCTGGCGGGCATTCCGCTCAAGCCCTACGACCTGTTGCGCGAAGGCGCCGTCGTCTTTGCCTTCGTGCTCGTCGTGGTCGTCGTCCTGTCGATCGTCTTCAAGGCGCCCGACTATCCGACCGTCAACGCCCAGAACGTCGCCACGCAGCAGCCGCTGGCCTTCGTGCAGAGCGCGGCGGGCATCCTCGCAAACGACGGCGAGGTCTCGGCGGTATCGGGCTACGGCCCGCCCTACGACGGGGACACGAGCGCCGCGCAGCACTTCGGGCCGATCAACCCGGCCGCCTGGGCCAAGGACATCTTCGGCGTTACCATCCCGATCAACCCCCCGCAGGACCTCATCATCAAGCCGCTGCGCCGCGCTGCCGTGCTCGATCCTGCGCTGGCAAGCGCGCTCGCCAGCTACGAGGCCGCGCCCTCCGCACAGCAGGCGGCCTGGCTTGCCGCCTACCGCAAGGCGTTCGCGTCGGCGACCGTCTCAGGTGGAACGGTCATGGTGCCTCCCGGTAACTACGGGCCTGTGCCACAGCTCATGGACGGCATGCTGAGTCTGGGTCGCTCGGGCCTGCTCGAGGGGGCTCTCGCCGCCGACGGCAACAGCTACTACCCCTACAACTTCGACTTCACCAAGGCGCTGCTCTTCTTCGCCATCGCAAGCCCCTACACCGACACTGCCTCGCACCTGCAGCAGCTCGGCAACCCGCAGTGGGGCATCGTTCACGAGACCGGGAACTACCCGGGGGCTTGGTGGCTCGACGTCTACCAGGTCTGGTACGAGGTGCCGCAGATCGCCAACAGCCCGAACGCCGACCTGATCGTCGTGACCATCATGACGGTGCTGTTCGTGGTGCTGCTCACACTGCCGTTCATCCCGGGACTGCGTCGCATTCCGCACGGCGTCAAGGTCTACAGGTTGATCTGGCGCAGCTGGTACCGCGACTATGCTCACGAGGCTCGCAGACCGCAGGCGATAGGTCACTGAGGGAGCTGACTCGACGGGCGCGTCAAGTGCTCGGTGCGGTTAGTGCGCCGCGAACACCAGCCCAGCGCTTAGCGCTGCCGCCTCTTCCTCCATCGCCGGAATGGCGTGCGAGCAGGTGTCGAGCGTGATCGACACGGTGGTGTGGCCGAGGCGCTCGCCATGTCGGCTGTCCAGGAACGCCCGCTGTAGATGGCATACGCATGCCGCTGTGGCCTGACTATAAGAAATCCTTATTGGTCTCATAAGCAACGCGCCACTACACTGCGGCAATCCGGTAAACCGGCCGCTGGGTTGCCGGCACTCGAGGAGCAAGGAGCGAGGATGAACGTCGC
>PKYM01000164.1 GCA_003132645.1 Actinomycetota bacterium
CGGCGTTGACCTGGATCGGTGAGAAGAGGTGCTCGAACGGCGCGAGCTCGTCGCTCATGCGCCCTTGGGCCAGCCTGTCGTCGTCCAGAAACCAGGCGCCGTAGTCGTCGCCGAGGCGCCCGATCGCGGCGCGGTCGTTCTCGCTCATCGTCGCGCTTCCTGTCCGTCGCGCGCCCGCGCGATGATGGCCTCGATCGCGGCGCTCTTTGCTTCGGCGTAGTGCTGCATGGTGGACCAGCGCCGGGCCGCCAGCCGACGCTTCGTGNNCGACCTCGGGCGAATCCGCGGCGAAGACGTGCAGGTGCAGGTCCCTGCTGGGCGTGCGCAGCATGCGGTGTTCGTAGAAGTCAGGCTCCCTGACGCGCAACACGTAGCCGGCCGCCTCGAGCGCCGGCAGGTACGAGGGCTCGTCGGCGGGGTCGTCGACGACGAGCAGCACATCGATGATGGGCTTCGCCGCCAGACCAGGCACGGCCGTCGAACCGATGTGTTCGACGAGCCTCGCGCGCTCGCCGAGCGCGGCACGGATCGTCGCTTCGTGCTCGGCAAAGCGCCCGGGCCAGGCCGGATCGTAGTCGACGACGACGATGTCGGGTTGTTCGAGCGCGCCGATCGTCACCCGGCGCAGGTAGCCGTTCAGGNNCGTCGTTCAGGTCGTGCTTCGGGCCGTCGTTCAGGGCGTCGTTCAGGTCGTCGTGCGCCGTTGCGCGATGGTCCAGCGAGAGCTCCATGTACCAACTCCCCGGTGACGGCGGATCGTCGACGGGTCGATCGGCGCGTCGAAACCCCACGCTTTCATACAAGGCGATGGCGGCAGGGTTGCTCCGGTTGACGTTCAGGCTGACCCGGGCGTAGCGGCTCTCCGCGCGCCGCAGCAGCTCGCAGACGAGCGCCCTGCCGAAACCCCCGCGGCGAGCGCTGGGCTTTACGATCACGCGCGTCAGATGCACTCGCTCAGGGCTCTTGGGAAACAGTTGGCCGAAGGCCACCAGTTCCTGCCCATCGAGCACGCAAACGGATTCGGCGGTGTCCATACCAAGCTGCGCGGGCAGGGCGCCGAGGTCGAGTGGGAACTCGAAGCGCGACCCGGCCCACAGCTCGCACTCGCGCCGGTTGCGGACCCACGAGACGACCGCCTCGAGATCTGCACTCGTGCCACCGCGAAACGACATCACTCCTCCTCGCGCCGCGTCGCACGTCGCCGCTCCTGGGCGCCGCGCGCCGCGCCTGACCGCTGCCGCCAGCATATCCCGCGCGCTACTGCTCCGTGGTCATCTCGACAACCCCTTCACCGTGCTGCCGAACACCACTCCAGGCGCCGAGCGGCGTCGACCCACGCGTGTCTGGGTATGCCAGGAGCACGACGCGAGCCAGGGGTCCCGCCGCTACCCGAGACCGAGCAGCGGGTCACCGGTAGCGGCGCGGATGCGCGAGCTGCTTCAGGCAAAGAGGAGGAGCCATGGAGTTTGAGACAGGATGGGTCGATGTCGCGATGAGCAAGCGGCCGTTTGCCGCCTATCGGGTCAGACCGACGGCGGCCGATGGCCCGCTGCCCGCCGTCGTCGTTATTCAGGAGGCGTGGGGCGTCGACGAGCACGTCCAGGATCTCGCCCGGCGCCTGGCGAGTGCCGGCTACCTCACCTTGGCGCCCGACCTCTACTCGGCAGGCGGCCGCCCGACCGAGCTCGCCCCGGAGCGCGTCGCTGCCGTGAAGCAGTTCCTCGAGACGGTGTCGCCCGCGGTCTGGACGGACCCTGCCGAGCGCGGGCGAGCGCTGGCCACCCTGCCCGAAGACGAGCGCGACAAGGTCGCCGGCACGATGGCCGTCCTGTTCGGCGGGCTCGACCCCGGGCAGCATCTCGCGGCGCTTGACGACGCGTTTCGAGCCCTGCAAAGCGACCCGGCCTGCGACGGAAACATCGGATCGGTGGGCTGGTGCATGGGCGGCGGCCTGTCGGCGCGTCTCGCCTGCCGCGAGCCGCGCCTGGGAGCCGCCGTCGTCTTTTACGGCTCGCCGCCGCCCGACGAGGAGATCCCGGCGATCGCCTGTCCGGTGCTCGGCTTCTATGGGGCCGACGACGCGCGCATCACCGCGGCGGTGCCGAGCTTCGCCGAGACCATGCGGCGCGCCGGGGTGGCCTTCGAACACCACATCTACCCCGGCGCGCCCCACGCCTTCTTCAACGACACCCGCCGCTCCTATCGGGCCGACGCGGCCCGCGACGCCTGGGCCCGCTGTCTGACGTTCTTCGCGGCACACCTCGCGCCGATGAGCGCGTGACCGGCACCTGCTATGCGTGTCCGTTGCCCGCAGGCCACGACCAGTGGGCGAGGAACGTCTCCCATTCCTCCGCCGGCATCGGGCGACCGAAGAGGTAGCCCTGGCCTTCGTCGCAGCCCTGTTCGAGAAGGAACTCGAGCTGCTCCCTGGTCTCGATGCCCTCGGCAAGCACGCCTATGCCGAAGCTGTGAGCAAGCGAGATCACGGCGCTGGCGATGGCCGCGCTGTCGGCGTTACCCGGCAGGTCCTTGATGAAAGCACGATCGATCTTGAGGCGCTGCACGGCCAGCCCGTGAAGGTGCGAAAGCGACGAGAAGCCGGTGCCGAAGTCGTCGAGAGCGACCGTCACCCCGAGGCTCTTGAGCGCCGCAACGGCGGTGCTGGCGATGTCGCGATGGGCCATCGCCGCGGTCTCGGTGATCTCGATCTCGAGCAGCTCGGGCGGAAAACCGCGATCCCTGAGGACCTGCGCCACGCCCTTCGCGACGTCGGGAGAGCCCAGCTCGCGCGCCGAGAGGTTCACCGCCAGGCGCAGGCTGCGATGGCTGGCTGCCATGGAGGCGCCGATGTGAGCGCAAGCCGCCTCCAGCACCAGGTGGTCGAGCGCCGCGATGAGCCCGGTCTCCTCGGCGAGGGGGATGAACTCGAGTGGCGGCACGAGACCACGTTCAGGGTGAGCCCAGCGCACCAGCGCCTCGGCGCCGACGATCTCCGAGCTGCGCAAGTCGACCTGGGGCTGGTAGTAGACGACGAACTGTCCTTCGTCGAGAGCCCGATGGAGCTGCGTCTCGAGGGCCAGACGTTCCTTCGCGTGAGCGCTCATGCTCTGGTCGAAGAACTGGCAGATGCCGGGACCTGCCTCCTTGGCACGCCTGAGCGCCCATTCGGCCCGTTGGACGAGCTCGTCGGCCTCGGCGCCGTCGCCGGGAAACAGAGCCATGCCGATGCTCACGCTGGCGCGGAAGGTGTGCTCGCCGGCCTGCCAGGGCCCACGGGCCGCCGTCAGCAATCTCTGGCCGACCCGGGCCGCGTCGCGGCTGTCGCGCAACTCCGGGAGCAGCACGAGAAAGTCGTTGGGGCCGCTGCGCGACAGCGTGTCGCGGTCGTGCACGGCATGGGCGAGCGCCTCGGCCAACTGCTGCAGGAAGCGATCGGCCATCTGGTGTCCGAAGGAGTCGGTGATGCGCTGAAAGCGATCGACGTTGAGGGCGGCGACCGCCAGAGGCCGTTGCGAACGTTGCGCGATGGCGATCGCCTGCCGCAGGCGGTCATGGAAGAGCGTGTGGTTGGGCAGGTTGGTGAGGGCGTCGTAAAAGGCGAGCTTCTCGACCAGGTCCATGGCCTTCTTGTGGTCGGTCAGGTCGGCGATCACCACCATGCCGCCTTCGATGCTGCCGTCGTCCCCGAGCAAGGGAGCCGCGCGCGCTGAGATCCAGACGTCCCGATCGCTGACAGGCGCGTGATAGGGACCCACGTAGGACTCGTGGCTGCCGTCCAGGACCGCCCGCATGCCGCGCCTGAGACGCGTATCCAGGGTCTTTGCGAGCGCCAGACCGATGAGCCGTTCACGTGGGCTGCCCACCATCTCCGTCAGGTGCTCGTTGCACTCCGTGATCACCAGATCCCTGTCGAAGAGGAACACCCCGACCGGAGCCTGCTCGAACAACGTCCCGAGGCGGCCCGCGGTGCGCTGCAGATTGCGCTGCGCCTGCT
The DNA here is from genome assembly GCA_003132645.1 of Actinomycetota bacterium. GTDB lineage: Bacteria > Actinomycetota > Thermoleophilia > UBA2241 > UBA2241 > Bog-752. The sequence goes on from PKYM01000164.1 coordinate 3,995, forward strand.
TGATGTCGCTGAGATCGATGAACATGCCGAGCATCCTCTTGATCCGCCCGTCGGCATCGCGTAACGGAACGTTCCACAGGCTGAGCTCCACAAGTGAGCCGTCCTTGCGACGGCGCACGACCTCACCCGGTTCCGGTATGNNTTCCAGTCCACGACGTTCAGCGCGGCGTCCACGACGACGATCGCCGCCGGCGAAGCGTCGAGCACCTCTCTGAGGTTGGCAACGGTCTCGGCCAGAGCGGCCTCCGTCCGGCGACGCTCAGTGACGTCCTCGAAGACGGCGACGAAGTGCTCCGGCTCGGGGCGGAACGCCGAGATGCGCAACCTCATGCCCAGGGGTTTGAAGTCGATCTCGAACTCCTCCGGGCGACCGCTGCCGACCACCCGTCCGTAGATCTCGAAGAGCTCGGGATTCTCTTCGCGCGTCCGCGGCAGTATCTCCGTGACGCGCTTGCCGATGACGTCGCCCAGGCCGGTGAGACGCTCGAAGGCGGGGTTCACGGCCAGGTAGACCCAATCTCGCGGGCGACCCTTCGCGTCTAGGAGCATGCGGCAGTAGGCGTAGCCCTCCCGCATGGTCTCGAAGAGGCGGCGATAGCGCCCGACGCTCTCACGCAGCGCCGTCTCCAACTCTTGGCGCTCGGTGAGATCGCGCGCCTGGACGGCCACGCCGACGACCGCTCCACTGGAGTCGCACATGGGATCGTGGGTGACCTCGAAGAAGCGCCGCGAGGACCCCGGCTCGCCGGAGTAGGCGCTCTCCGCGAACGACTCCCCATGCAAGGCCCGGTCGAGATTGGCGTGGGCGACCACGCGGTCCGCCTCGACCTGGTAGGAGAGGATGCTCTCGCCGAGTGCGATGTCGGCGCGGTAGAGCTCCTTCATGGCCGCCGCATGGCTCGCGTTGAAGCTCGTGTAGCGATAGTCGGTATCGACCGAGAAGATGGGATTGCTGCTCGAGCCGATGACGCCGAGCGGCGTGCCGCAGAGATGATCGAGCGGCTTGGCGCTGCCGGCCGCCGGCGGCGCCTCACGGGAGCCCGATTTGGGCCGACGCTCGACCATGCACACCGCCATTTCAGCACTTCGGAGGCTCGCGCAGCACAAAACCCGGCGCGAGCCGTGAGTATCGAGATCGATATTAGTTTACCCAGGAGCGGGCTGCCGCCAACCACCGCCCCGGCTTGCAACCGGGCGTTGAGGGTCGTCGCCGACAGCCGCCGCGACTGCCACTGAGACAGTCCGGCGCCCGTAGTACAAGTGTCTAGGCGGCGTCCGGGGCCCGTCTGGCCGGGCAGACTGATAGTGCAGGCATGACAAACGCAGACCGCCTGAAGGGTCTCGCAGGCACTCCGCACAGCCGGAGTCGTCTGGCGGGGACCGCACTACGCAAAAGACAGGAGGGCCACATGAATCTCCCGACCGGCAACTACTCGACGTTTGCGCTGGTCGCAGCAAAGAAGTGGGGCTAGTTGCGCGGGACATGCCGACGATGAAGCTGCGTGTCATAAGAGAGAGAGGGAACATGAAGTCACTGCTTTACAGCAGAGTCGTGCTTGCGCTCGCCCTGGTGGTCGCTTTGGCCATCGCCAGCGGCGCCTGGTGGAAGTGGGACTGACCCGCTAGCCAAGCCAATTGAACAAGATCTGAAGCCAGCGGCACGGCGACCTGGCCACCAGGGCCGGGCGCGCGTGCCTTTGATCGTCAGTCGCCGCCCCCGAACAGTTCGGGCCGAAAGTCCCGCAGGGTGAGCTCGTGGCCGGCTGGGGCGACGACGAAGTCGTCGCCCCAGCCGGCCACGACGAGTTCGTCCAGGATCCGCGTCGTGCCCGGCACCTCCTCGACGGCCAGATCGAACCGTGCCGCGAACTCGGCCACCCGAGCCCGATACGGCGCCAGATCGTACCTGCCGGTGTCGATCAGCGCGATACGCGTGTAGTGGGCGAGCAGCA
>PKYM01000230.1:0-2962 GCA_003132645.1 Actinomycetota bacterium
TGGAGCCCGCACCCGCGGCACCGACCTGGGTCGCCGCCCCGGCCCGTCCCGGCAGGGTGCCGGTGCGTCTCGGAACGCCGCAAACAGGACTGCGACGGGTCGCCTGAGGGCGGTAGCGACCGCCGGCTTGCGCCCGCCTCAGTAGACGTAGACCTGAGCGCCGTAGTACATGAACGTGTACACCCAGGGCGCCTCGGGCATCGAGATGCGCACGCAGCCGTGTGACGCCGGGTAGGCGGGCACGTCGGGAAAGCCGTGGATGGCGTCGCCGCCCGAGAAGAAGCTCGCGAAGGGCATCCAGTCGAGGTACTTCGTCGACCACCAGTCGAGTGATTTCAGGTAGATGCTGAAGTGGCCGGCGGGTGTGGGCAGGCTCGGCCGGCCCGTCGAGCAGTGGACGACCCGCACGAGCTTGCCGTTGCTCACGCACAGCAGCACGCCCAGGCTGCGAAAGACCTCGGCGTAGTTACCTGTAGCCGACTCGGAGCGGGGCTTGGGCGGCGCGGCGACTTCGAGCCTCGCCCTCGTCTTGTGACCGTCGATGCCGTCGCGCGTCAGGCCGCTCCAGGCCTGAAAGGCCATCAGGGCCTGCTGGGTGCGGTAGTCGTCGACTCCGCTCACGGCGCCCTGCGGCAGATAGTGCAGGGACGCCAGGCAGCGTTGCACGTCGGCGGTGTTGTGGATCACCCAGTTGACCACCCGCAGCGACCTTCTGCCCTTCTTTATCTGAATGTTGCCGGCGAGGTCCTTGGCGGTCACGACCCAGGTGTAGCTGCCGCGCCGGAGCTTCACCCGGTAGGCGTAGACGTGCCGCTTCTTCACCGTGAACGCTTTCAGCCGTATGGTCTTTGCGACCACCCGGCCGCGGTAGATCCTGATGGTGACGACCGCCTTGCCGCAGCTCGGCGCGGGATCGTTCACGCGGAACGCGAACTTGACCAGCGAACCCGGCGTCGCCTCGACGTTGGCGACCGCCACACAGCGGGGCCGGCCGGTGTCGATGTTCACGTAGGCGGTGTGGCCGGCCTCGATGTTGCCGGCGGCGTCGACCGACCAGTACGAGACGGCGTGCGAGCCGGCGGTGGCGATGGTGAACGGCCCCGTGTAGGTCTTCACCTTGCCCGTGCCGATCGCGTAGCAGGTGGCGGCCACGCCGGAGCCCGTGTCTGAACTCTTGAAGGTGACCTGCTGGGCCTTGTTGCGCCAGCCGGTGTGGCCGTCGGCCTGCAGGCCGGTGGCCGTCGTCACCGGCTTGGTGACATCGGGGATACCCGCGCTGAACGCCTCGAGGACGGTGCCGCTCGCCCCGACGACCAGGCCATGCCTGTCGTTGGCGAAGGCCACAGCCGCGAGGTCGGCGCTCACCCCTGACGTCTGCGGCGCCCAGGTGGCGCCGCCGTCGGTGGTCGCGACGATGACGCCGTTGACGCCGACGGCCCAGCCGTCGCCGGCGTTGGCGAAGGCGAGTCCGCGCAGGTCGGCGATAGTGTGCGAGGTCTGGGCGATCCAGTGAGCGCCACCGTCAGTGGTGGCGACGATGACGCCGCCGGCGCCGACGGCCCAGCCGTTCTGCGCGTCGGCGAAGGCGACCCCCGTGAGATCGGCGCTGGTGACGGCTGAGGTCTGGGCGATCCAGTGAGCGCCGCCGTCGGTGGTGGCGACGATGGCGCCGCCGGCGCCGACGGCCCAGCCGTTCTGCGCGTCGGCGAAGGCGACTCCGCGCAGGTCGGCGTTAGTGTGCGAGGTCTGGGCGGTCCAGGTAGCGCCACCGTCGGTGGTGGCGACGATGACGCCGCCGGCGCCGACGGCCCAGCCGTTCTGCGCGTCGGCGAAGGCGACCCCCGTGAGATCGGCGCTGGTGACGGCTGAGGTCTGGGCGATCCAGGTGGCGCCGCTGTCGGTGGTGGCGGTGATGGCGCCGTTGGCGCCGACGGCCCAGCCGTCTTGCGCGCCGGCGAAGGCGACCGCGCTGAGGTCGTCTGTCACGCCCGAGAGCTGCTCGCCCCAGGTAGCGCCACCGTCGCTGGTCGCACGAATGATGCCACCGGCACCTACGGCCCAGCCGGCGCCTGGGCCGGCGAAGGCAACGCCGCCCAATGGCGCCGTCGTGCCCGAGTTCTGCGCGACCCAGCCCGCCGCGGCCAGCGCGCCGGCCGCAACCACCAGACACGCCACACACACCGCGGCCGCGACGCCGCCGCTCACCAGAAACCGCCGTCTGCGTAGTGTCGTCATGACTGCGCCCCCCGATCCGGCGAGCGACACGCCGCAGAAAGCCTGGTGCGACGCGACGGCTCGCGACACGCGCGCGACCGCCGCAGGCGGCGGCGCGGCGCGTCTCTATGATTCAGACAATAGTTTACGGGAGGCAACGGTGCACGGCGACCCCGGCCGTGTGCGCGGTGACGTTCGCTGAGCGTCGGATTGATTCCAGCGTGCCCTGCGATTAAGGTTGCTGTCGGCGCCGGTGCGCGCCTTTGAGTCTTGGGGACCCGTCGGGGCCGTAGCTGGGGATCGATCTTAGAGAACGCAGACCTGAATCAGGGGCTAAGACCCCTGGCCTTTGGTCGGCGCTTCCGCGACATCGCCGCCTGCCGTCCCCCATCGCCTGCCCACAAGACCCCCCGCACGCCAGCGTCGAGTAAGCCTTCGTACGCATGAAGCGAACAGGATCGACGGGAGGAACCGTGGCAAGCAGGTACGCAAAGGGACGGTCGGGCTCGGGGCGCATCCTCGCTCTGGCGATCGTAACGGCGCTGGTCGCCGGACTGCTGTGGAGCATCGGCAGCGCTCTGGCGGCGAGCCCGAGCCCATCGCCGACCGGCAAGGTCACCATCCTGCGCATCGGCACGGTGCAGGATGCCGACAACCTGAACCCTTTCATCGGCTACTCGGGCACCGCCTACGAGATCTTCCATCTGAACTACGACATGCTGGTGGGTTACTCGCCGAACAACTTCGC
>PKYM01000230.1:3034-3677 GCA_003132645.1 Actinomycetota bacterium
ACTACATCATCAAGAACAACCTGTTCGCCTTCACGCCCTATACGACGGACATCAAGAAGGCGGTCGCCACCGACCCCTACACGGTCAAGTTCATCCTCGACAAGCCCAAGGCCGACATGCTGCGCCTGTGGGTGCCGATCGTGCCGCAGCACGTCTGGAGCAAGATCTCGGGCAACGCCGCGGGCAACTCCTACATCAACAAGGCGCCGATCGTCGGCTCGGGCCCGTTCCAGGTGGCCGAGATCAAAAAGGGCGAGTACGTCCGGCTCGTGGCCAACAAGCACTACTGGGGCGGCGCGCCGAAGGTCGACGAGGTCATCTTCCAGGTCTACCAGAACCCCGAGACCATGGTCGCCGACCTGAAGACCGGCGTGATCCAGGCGGCCGAGCACATTCCCGTCGCCCAGTTCAACACGCTCTCGTCGGTGCCCGGCATCACCCCGATCGCCAGCGCCGTGTCGGCCGAGAAGTACTTCGACGAGCTCGCCTTCAACTGCTACGACAGCCCCAACTCGATGGGCAATCCCGTCCTGCTCGACCCGAAGTTCCGCCAGGCGCTCGCCTGGGCGGTCGACAAGCAGAAGCTCGTCCAGATCGCCTATGGCGGCCGCGCCATGCCGGGCTCGTCGATCGTCGTGCCGGG
>PKYM01000230.1:3704-10395 GCA_003132645.1 Actinomycetota bacterium
AGCCAGGTCGCCGGCAAGCTGATCACCGGCTGGTTCACCAAGCTCGGCCTCAAGATCAAGTTCCAGGTGGTCGACGAGGGCGTGCTCTCAACGGCTACCTACAACATGAAGGGCAAGGCCTACGCGCCCGACTACGACATGTTCCTCTGGGGCTGGGGCGAGTACGTCGACCCCAACTACATCCTCGGGGTCTTCACAAAGGCCCAGATCGACGGCTGGAACGACTGCTGCTGGACAAGCCCGGCGTACGACAAGCTCTACAACGAGCAGTCGCAGGAGATGGACCCGACCAAGCGAGCCGCCGAGGTCCAGCAGATGCAGCAGATGTTCTACCAGGCGGCGCCCTATATCGTGATCGCCTACCAGCAGGACCTGCAGGCCTACAACAGCTCCGCCTGGACGGGCTGGGTCCGCTACCCCAGCAAGGGCGGCATGGTCGTCTTCTCGAACGACAACATCGACAGCTACCGCTTCGCTCAGCTCAGGCCGGCCACCAAGACGAGCAGCACGCCCGTCGGACTCATCGTCGGCGTGATCGTAGCGGCCGTTGTCGTGATCCTCGCCATCGTCTTGCTCCTGCGCCGCCGCGGGAACACGGCAGTCGAAGAGTCGTAGCCGGCTGACCTGCGCCGGCCGCCCGACGGCGGTCCTCCTGCGAGGACCGCCGTCGGGCGGCTCTTCGACCGATACCGACGTCTGGGACGACCGTCTCAGGGAGGTGAGGCGTGTCGCGCAAGGGCTGGCTTCTTTTTTGCGCACTGTGCGTCATCTGGGGCATCCCCTACCTGCTCATCCGGATCGCGGTGCGCGAGCTGTCACCGGCCCAGCTCGTCTTCTTTCGCACGCTGCCGGCGGCGCTGCTCCTGCTGCCCTTCGCCCTGCATCGCGGTGAGCTTCGCACCCTGGTCTCGCGCTGGCGCTGGCTGCTCGCCTACACCCTGGCCGAGATCGCCCTTCCCTGGCTGCTGCTGTCCCACGCCGAGGTGCAGTTGCCGAGCTCGATGGCAGGGCTTCTGGTGGCCGCGGTGCCGCTGATCGGCGCCGTGCTCTATCGGCTCGCTGGGACCGAAGAACGCCTGGACCGGCGCCGGTTGTGCGGCCTCGTCGTGGGGTTCGCCGGTGTTGCGGCCCTGGTGGGCTTCGATGTGAGCGGCGGCCACCCCCGCGCCGTGGTCGAGGTCATCGTGGTCGCCCTCTGCTACGCGACGGGACCGCTCATCATCAGTCGCCGGCTGGCCCATCTGCCCGCCCTGGGGGTGGTCACCGCCTCGCTCGTGATCACCGCCGTGGCCTACGCGCCGCTGGGCCTGCGACATCTGCCGGCGACCGTTTCGGGCGAGACGATCGCGGCCGTCGCCACCCTGGCGCTGGTCTGCACCGCCCTGGCCTTCATGCTGTTCTTTGCGCTGATCGCGGAGGTCGGCCCGGCGCGCGCCACGGTGATCACCTATGTCAATCCGCTGGTGGCCGTGCTGCTGGGCGTCGCTATCCTCGGCGAGCCGCTCACTGCCGGGATCGCCGTCGCCCTGCCGCTCATCGTCGGCGGGTCCGTGCTGGCGACGTCGCGCTCGCCGCAGCAGCGGCGGGCGTCGACCGCGGCGACCAGGTAGCCGGGGCGACCGGGGCGACCGGGTAGCCTGGGCGGATCCGCGAACGACCCTCGCGAGCTCGTCTCGCAACGGCGTGGGCGCCTTGAGGACCGCATAGAATATGATGCGTCTTTCCGCTGACTCGACGTTCATGCAGGGGTGAAGTGCCACAACTGGGCATAGCGCCGCCGATCGAACCACCGCAGCTGCGGTTTCACCTGCCCCTCGAGGCTTCGCACCTGCTACGCGCCCGCGAGCGGCTCCGTGACTACCTGCGCGAGTACTGCGCCTCGAGGGACCTGATCGACGACGTGGTGCTCTGCATCGAGGAAGCCTGCACCAACGCCATCCGCCACAGCGCCGCCCACGACGACATGCAGATCGCCCTGGGGTTCACCGGTGGGCGGCTCGTCGCGCTCGTCAAGGACAGCGGACGCGGCTTCGACACCGACAAGTTCGACCCCCACGTCATGCCCGATCTCAGACGCGACCACGGCCGCGGGCTGTTCATCATCGCCAATCTCATGGACGAGCTCGAACTGCACTGCGAGGGCGGCCTCGAGGTGCGCATGACAAAGGGAGCGGTCGCCCAGTGCGACCGCTTCGCGCTGGAAAGCGGCTTCGACGAGGGCGGCGGCCGGCCCAGCCACAGGCAGACGCGACTGCGCGCCATGCTCGAGGAGATCGACGAGGGCTTCATCGGCCTCGACTGGGAGTACCGCCAGATCCACGTCAACGAGACGGCCTGCCGGATGCTCCGCTGTTCTCCCGACGAACTGCTGGGCCGGACACCCTGGGAGGTGTGGCCGATGCTCCTGGGCAGCGAGATCGACCGCTCGTGTCACCAGGCCATGGAGCTGGGCAAACCCTCGACCGTGGAGCACGTCACCGGCGCGGGGCGGTGGTTCGAGCTGCGGACCTACCCGACGTCAGCCGGTGTCAGCGTCTACCTGCGTGACATCAGCGAGCGCAAACGCAAAGAAGCCGAGCGCGACCGCTATCTCGCCGACCTGCACGAAAGCGAGGCTCGCAGCGATCTGCTCGCCCACGTAGCCAGCGCGCTGCTGTCCAGCGACGGTCCTCAGAGGCTGGTCGAGACACTCTGCCGCCAGGTCATGGCGCACCTCGACTGCCAGGTCTTTCTGAACTTCGTGGTCGACGACGAGACCGACCGCCTGCACTTGAACGCCTGCGCCGGCATTCCCGACAATGAAGCGCGACGCATCGAGTGGCTCGACTACGGGACCGCGGTCTGTGGCCGCGCCGCCCGCGACCGCGTCCGCGTCGTGGCCGAGCAGATCGGCACGACGCCCGACGCCCGCACCGACCCGCTGCGCTCGTTCGGTATCCAGGCCTTCGTCTGCCACCCCCTGCTCTCGCAAGGCAGACTCCTGGGCACGCTTGCTTTCGGCACCCGCACCCGCGACCATTTCTCAGACGACGCCCTCTCGGTCATGAACACCGTCGCCGATCACGTCGCCATCGCCATGGCCCGCACGCAGGCCGTGCAGGTCCACCAGGCTCTCGACGAAAGCGAGCGACGCTACCTCGACAGCGAAGAGCGCTATCGCAGGCTCTTCGAGAGCATGCAGGAGCCCTTCTGCCTCGCCGAGATGATCCGCGACCAGCAGCGGGCGATCGACTTTCGCTACCTCGAAGCCAACCCCGCCTTCGTTTCTCTGCTGGGCCGTGAGGGCGAAGAGGTGCTCGGCAAGCGGGTCCAAGAGCTCCTCCCGGCCATCGACCCGGTGTGGGTCGAGGTGCTGGACCGGGTCGCCGCGACCGGCGTGGCGACGCGTTTCTGCCACGATTCGACGACCTTCGAGCGGCACTTCGAGATCTTCGCCTTTCGCGTCGACGCAGACCGCGTCGGGGTGATGGTGACCGATGCCACCGAGCGCGAAGAGGCGCGGCGCGAGCGGGAACAACTCGTCGAGCGGTTGCAGCGTCAGCACGAGGAGTTGCAGGCGCAAAGCGAGGCCTTCCGGGCGCAAAGTGAGGCTTTGCGGGCGCAAACCGAGGCCTTGCGCGCCCAGACCCAGGAGCTGCGTGCCCAAGCCGAAGCGGCGCGCCGGCACACGGCTCTGGCCGACGCGCTCAACACCATCGACGGCCTCATCCACTCGACGCACGACTTCGACGAGATCATGCGGCGCGCGCTCGAGCAGGGCGCCGAGGCGCTCCGCGCCGACGCCGGCACCATCGAAGTGCGCGAAGAGAGCTCCTGGGTGGTGCGCTACCAGCACGGCTTCTCGGCCGACGACGTCGGCCTGCGCCAGACCGAGGCGGAGGCCCCCAGCGCCACCCGAGCCTGGGCCACGATGAAGCCCGTGGCCGTCGGCGACCTGGCCCAGGTCGAACCGCTGAACGGCGGTTTCGTGCGCTCCCGCGGTGTGCGCTCGATCCTCGCCGCGCCCCTGATCGTCCGGCAGCGGGTGACCGGCTGCCTGCTGTTCTACGGGCGCCGCCCGCGCACGTTCAGCGAGGCCGAGATCGACTTCGTGCGCAAGCTCGGCGTGACGGTCTCGCTGGCTACCGACAACGCCCGCCTCTACCAGCAGGAACACGACGTCGCCCAGGTCTTGCGCGCCGCCCTGCTCAAGCTGCCCGGACAGATCGCCGGCCTGCGCTATGCCCATCGCTATCACGCCGCCGTCGAGCCCGCCCACGTGGGCGGCGACTTCTACGACCTCTTCGAGCTCGATCACGGCCTGGTCGGGGTGGTGATCGGCGACATCTCCGGCAAGGGCCTCGAGGCCGCGGTGCTGACCAGTCTGGTCAAGAACACGCTGCGCGCGCACGCCGCCGAGAAGGGCAAGACGCCGGCCGACGTCGTAACCCTGACCAACACGGTGCTGGCCCGCGAGACGGCGGCCGAGGTCTTCGCGACCGTCTTCTTTGCCATGCTCGACCGTCGCGACGGCCGTCTCGTGTACTGCAACGCCGGCCACCCGGCGATCGCCGTGGCTCGCGTCGACGGCGAGGTCGCCGGCCTGCCCGCCACCTCGCCGCTGATCGGCGCCTTCACCGATTTCAGCTACGCGAACGCCGAGACCTACCTGGCCTGCGGCGATCTGCTGTTCCTCTACACCGACGGGCTCACCGAAGCGCGGCGCGACCAGGACATGTTCGGCGAGTCACGGGTCTTTGAGATGATCGGCAGGCTGCGCGTCTTCGCGCCGGGCGTCGTAGTCGGTCGGGTGATCGACAGCGCCGTGGCCTTCGCCGGCGGCGGGCTGCACGACGATCTGGCGGTGCTGGCGCTGCAACGCCTCGAGCTGCCGGGACCAAGCCAGCAGAAGCTGACCTTCACCTAGGGGCGGCGCCAGAGGTCACTTCGCCGCGGCTCTCGCTTGACGCTGCCCCGCGCGACCCCCACGATGGAAGAACGACCCCATCGATATGCCCCCCGCGGAGGTAGCTCTGTGATCGAAGACCTGCTCACCCCCTATCACCTGCTGATTCTCTTTGCCCTTCTGTTCTTTCTGTTCGGCGCCAAGCGCCTTCCCGGGCTCGGCAAGTCGCTGGGCCACGGCATCCGTGAGTTTCGCGGCGGGCTGGCGGGTCTGAGCGCAGATCACGACGACGAGTTGCCCGAGGCCGCGCCGGAAGCCGCGGCCGATGCGCAGCTGACTCTGGCCGCTGCCGATGGATCGCGCGCGCTGGACGCCGGCGACGAGCCGCCGAGACCGGCCTAGTACTTGGGGGCGGGGCCTCCAGGCCTAGTGTTGGAGGGCCAGGGCCTCCAGGGCCGCGGCGCGACTCGGGGAGATCGCGAACACACCGTCGAGACCGGTGATCTCGAGGATGCGCCTGATGTTTCCGTCGAGACAGGCGATAGCCAGCACGCCCTGCCGCAGTCGCAGTCGCTTGCCGGCGCTGACGAGCACGCCGAGGGCGGTCGAGTCGATGAAGGTCGCGCCGGTGAGATCGATGACCACACGCTGGGCTCCGTCGTCGATGCTGTGCATGACGACGTCCTTGAACCTGGGGGCCGTATAGAGATCGACCTCGCCGGTCAGGATGACGACCGCGACGTCGCCCTCGAGTCGCTCTACGTCGACTGAGAACTGCGATGCGTCCGGCATGATCGCCCCCTCTCGCTCGCGCCCGGCTTGACTGCAGACGGCAGTCTGACCAGCCGCTGATCTTACGCGAGCGCCTTTCGGGGTGATTCTCCGTTTTCGAGGGTGTCTACGTCAATCCGACTTTCATCCCCAGACGTGGCGCGCGGTCTCGGCAATGACGCGCAGCTTGGCCTTCTCCTCGTCGACCGTCAGGTCGTTGCCCACGATCGAGGTGGCAAAGCCGCACTGCGGCGAGAGGGCAAGGCGCTCGAGGGCAATGTGGCCGGACGCCTCGCGCACGCGCCGCTCGAGATCGGCGCTGGTCTCGAGCCGGCCGTGCTTGGTGGTCACCAGGCCCAGCACGACGACCTTGTCGTCGGGCACCTCCCGCAGCGGCTCGAAGCCGCCTGAACGCGCGTCGTCGTACTCCAGCAGCAGACGCTGCACGTTCACCCGCGCAAAGAGCTGGCCGGCGATCCACTCGTAGCCACCGCTCGCCAGCCAGCGGCTCATCTGGTTGCCTTTGCACAGGTGCATGGCGAAGGTCACGCCGGGGTGGTCGCCCACGACCAGGTTGTCGAGCTCGACGCCCAACGCGATCCAGCGCTCCGCGGGCCAGCCTCGACTCTGGTAGAACTCGCGGTACCTGGGGTCGGCAAGCAACGGGTAGTGGGGCGCGTCGAGCTGGATGTAGCGAGCGCCCAGGCGAACCAGTTCGTCCACTTCGCCGCGCAGGATCTCGGCGACGTCGCCAAGGAAGTTCTCGAGCGTGGCATAGGCGCCCCGCGAGCGCTGCGGATCCCAGAAGTTGGCAAACAGGCTGGGGCTGGGCAGCGTGATCTTGACCAGCCGGTCGGTGCGGCCGCGCAGGTAGGTGAACTCCTCGGCCGACAGAAAGCGCCGCCGGCTGAGCTTGTCGACGACACCGAGCGGCGGCCGCTCGATGCGTTTGGCGCCGAGCTCGTCGCTGCGCCAGTCGCCCCAGAGGAACGCGTCGAGGTCCCACTCGCCGAAGCCGTCGACCGCCTCGGTGAG
>PKYM01000230.1:10427-12239 GCA_003132645.1 Actinomycetota bacterium
AGCAGCTCCGGCGGTCGCAGCAGGCTGCCGACCACGTCACTGCGGGGGATCGAGGCGCTGCTTTTGGGGGCCCTGCGGGCGGTGCGGTCCATCATCCCTCCGTCGGTTGCCGGGAGAACCTGAAAGCGGGTCAGCGGGGCGGCGCGGGGCGCGCCTTGGCGAGCGCTCGCGGCAAGGCGATGACCGCCCGCGGAAGGTCGCGGCGCGAGCGGGCGAGAGCCTCGTGGAGGGCTGCGGTCGCCCCTGGGCCGTGCAGGGCGGGGCCGTGACCGACGAGCAGATGCTCGGGCCTGTAGGCCGCCAGACGGCGCGGCGGCCACAGCCGCAACCCGAGGCTGACGCCGGCGCCCAAGGGTCCCGGCGCGTAGGTGGCGGCAGTGCCGATCGCCTCGGCGACCATCAGGGCCCGCGCCTCGGGCCACCACAGCGCGACCTCCCGCCAAACGCGGACGTTTACCACCGTGATCACCTCGAACGGCGAATCCGGCAGCCCTGCCGGCACCTTGAGGTGCGGCACGTCGAGGCGTGCGGCCAGCGCCGCACAGTCGCGGTTATGACGATCGAGAAGCTGCACCACGGCGACCGGTTTGCCGAGCGCCAGGGCGCGTTCCAGCGCGGCAGGCTCGTCGGTGGGGTCGACGAGCCACACCCGGCCCTCGTCGACGAGCGCGTGCGAGGTCCGCGAGCCCGGCTCGTCCAAGACCCAGGTAAGGCCTACCCGGCCATCGTCCAGTGACGCTTCGTCAAGCCTTGAGTGTGAGCGACCGGTCGCAGCCATCAGGTCTTCCTTTCGTCGCTCCCTTTCGCCGGCTCAGCGGTCGTTGCGGCACGCACCGGCCGGTCCGCCGTTGCTGCTGGTTTCCCCGTGCGGGAAGTCCATAGACTGATGTGACGGACAAAACGCCTTCACAGGGAGACGAATCTCATGGCAGAGCCACACGAGGCCGCCGGGCAGGTCGGCCTGCAATTCTCGGTCTACCCGCTGCGCCAGCCCCACCTTCGGCCGGCGGTCCAGGCCGCCGTGGCGGCGGCCGACAAGGCCGGCCTCCGGGCCAGCGTGGGACGGCTGAGCACGTTCGCCCCGGGCGACGAAGAGACGGTGTTTCGCGCCGTGCGAGCGGCGTTTCGCGCGGCGCGGGAGTGCGGCCCGACAGTGATGGTGGTCACCCTGTCGAGCGGCCTGCCGAGCGACGAGACGGTAGCCGAGATCCAGGGTGCGGCCGAAGCCTGAGGCGGCGAGGCCGGAGCCTGAAGCCGGGGCCGAAAAGGGGCGAGGGCAGAGTCTGAGGCGGCGGCTCAGTGCCCGGCGGCGATGAATCGCAGGGCGCGCTGCAGGGCCTGGTCGACCTTGCTCTTCGGACTCTGCGCGACCACGATCGTGGGCACGATGCCCTTGTGGTTGATGTTGCGCCCGAGCGGTGTCAGGTAAGAGGCGATGGTGATCTTGAGGCTCGCCCCACCGGCCAGCGGCAGCACCGTCTGCACGACGCCCTTGCCGAAGGTCTTCGAGCCGATGATGGTAGCCCGGCGGTAGTCCTGCAAGGCGCCCGTGACGATCTCGGAGGCGCTCGCCGTGTCGCCGTTGACCAGCACGACGAGCGGCAGGCGGGTCGGCTTGCCGCCGATCGCTCTCAGGACTTCCTTGGGCGTGTGCAGCCCCTGGGTCGTGACCACGACCTTGCCGGCCGGCAGAAAGTCGCCGGCCACCCTGGTGGCCTCGTCGACCAGCCCGCCGCCGTTGTCGCGCAGGTCGAAGATGAGCCGCTGGGCGCCACGCTTCTGCAGGTCGGCAAGCGCCCGTCCGACCTGCTG
>PKYM01000217.1:0-16151 GCA_003132645.1 Actinomycetota bacterium
CCCTGTCGAACTGGAGTCTAGCGCACGACCAACTGCATGGTCACGCCGGCCTGCTGAGGCGCCTCCGGCGTCGTCGCCGGCCGCTGGCGCGAGCGCGGACGCGCCACACGACCCGTGAACTCGGTACTGCTGCTTATGCCCCCGGGGCGCGGTAGGAGACGGTCTTTTTGGTCGCGGCGTCGACTTCCTCCGGCGTGAGCAGCACAACGACGCTCGAGCGGGCCGCTCCGGCGCCCGTCACCGCGAGACTCACGGCCGCCGCGGTCGCGTTGTCGGGAAGCTGTGCGACGACGTACACGTCGTCGGGGCCGAAGGCATAGTAGAAGCTCTCGAGGGTGCCGCCGAGGCTCTTCACCATCTCGTCTACCATCGCCCGCCGGCTACTGCCGCCCTCTTTGAGCACGCCCCTCACACCGTCGACGGTGTAAGAGACGCGCAGAAGATACCTGGTCATGACCGCTCCTTTGTCGATCTTGGGACGCTTCCCGCGGAACGCCGATGTAGCGCCGTTGCAACCTGTCGGCTACATCGAGATCAGCGCGGCCGGTATGCGGTTTCGGCGCATCGTCGATGCCGACACGATCGTCGCGATGGCCGCTGCCGCGGCGCTGCTGCTTCTGGTGGTGCGGCGGCTCTGGACGACCCGGTAACGCGAAGCAGCTTCTCGCCGGCCACGAAAGTCACTGGGGCCGCGGCGCCGTCCGCGCGTCGTAGCGCCAGAAGCCGCGCAGGACGGCGGCAGCCACGGCGACCCCGGCCACGCACAGCACGCCCCCCGAAGCGATGGCCACGCGCACGCCTGTCAGCGAGGCCACAAGCCCTGACTCTACGTTGCCCAGCAGAGGGCCGGTCGAGTAGGAGATCTGCTCGATCCCGGCCAGGCGACCGCGCAGACGGTCGGGGATCGTCTGGTTCCAGATGACCATCCTGAAGATGCCGCTGATCATGTCGCAGAAGCCGGCGACGACGAGCGCCGCGAGCGCCAGTGCAAGGCTCGGCGCGAAGCCGAGCAGGACGATCCCCGCGCCCCAGCCGGCTGCCGCCAGGCAGACGGCGACGCCGTGGCGGTGGATGCGCGCGACCCAACCGCTCGTCAGCGTGGCGACGAGCGAGCCCACCGACGGCGCCGAGTAGAGCAGCCCAAGAGCGCTGGCGCCCCCGAACCGTTGGGCGAGCGCCGGAAACAGCGCCAGCGGCATGCCGAAGAACATCGCGATGATGTCGACACCGTAGGTTCCCAACAGCTCCTGGCGACCGGCGGCATAGCGCAGCCCCTTTGCGATGCCGCGCAGACTCGGCTTTTCGGCGTCGGCGGGAGGCGGCACGGCGTGCATCAGGGCCAGGGCGACCACCGCGGCGCCGAAGGTGGCGATGTCCAGGGCATACGCGCCTTCGACTCCGGCGGCCGCGATGAGCACGCCGGCGAGAGCCGGGCCGGCGATCGAGCCGACCGTGCCGCCCAGCGCCGAGAGGGCGCCGGCGGCCGGCAGCTCGTCGTGTTCGACGAGACGCGGCAGCAGGGCGTCGAGCGGCGGACGCTGCAGCCCGCTCAGCCCGGCCATGAGGGCCGAGACGACGAACAGCACCCAGAGGTGGGGTCGTGGAAGCAGGGCGTTGACAAGCAGCGCGGCGGAGGCGCCGGCTGATAGCAGCTCCGCGAGCAGCACCAGACGGCGTCGATCGACGGCGTCGGCGAAGGCCCCGCCGAGCAGGGCCATGACGAGCAGCGGCACGAGTTCGGCCGCGCTGAGCAGCCCGACCACGAGCGACGACCGGCTGAGCTGGTAGGCCTGGTAGGGAACGGCCACGTAGGTGAACTCCGAGCCCAGAAGCGAGATTGCCTGGCCCGTCCAAAGCAGGCGAAAGTCGCGGTGGCGCCGCAGCGGCCCGACGTCGACGACGACATGGCGAAGCAGGCGCCGCGGCCCCTCCGAGCGTACCGGCGGCGCCGGCGCGAGGCGCTCGCCCTCGTCGCCCGCGGTCATCGGCGCTGTCGGCGGCCCCGCTTCGCGCGGCTCGCCGCCTTGCTGATCGTCATCTGGCCCGTGGTCCAAGGGTCACCCCGGCAGGGTCTTCCCAACTTGGCGCGTCAAGACGCTATTCAGCGTCTCCGCCGCGGTCAAGGTGTGGCCTCGACCGCCCGGCGCGTTGCCAGGCCGTCGCCGCGGGGCTCGCCGAGGCGGTGGTTTCGGGCCTCTTCGTGGCCGGGTACCGTCGCCCTCGAAAAGGTGCGCGAGGATGCCCTCGCGGCCGAGACGCCGGAGACTGGCCCGCAGATCGGCCCAGAGACCGGCAGCGAGGGGGGCGGCAATGACTTCAAACGCCGCGACGAAGGCTGCGGTAGTAGGCGGGGGCCTCGTCCTGCTCACTCTGGCGACCGGGCAGTTCGTCATGACGCTCGACAGCTCGGTCATGAACGTTTCCATAGCGACCGTAGCCAAGGATCTCGGCACGACGGTCACCGGCATCCAGACGGCCATCACGCTGTACACGCTGGTGATGGCCTGCCTGATGATCACCGGCGGCAAGATCGGCAGCATCATAGGCCGCCGCCGCGCCTTCTCGATCGGTTGCGTCATCTACGGCGTCGGCTCGCTTACCACCGCTCTGGCGCCGAACGTCACCATCCTCATCTTCGGCTGGTCGTTCCTCGAGGGCTGCGGCGCGGCGCTGATCATGCCGGCCATCGTCGCGCTGGTGGCCGGCAACTTCGCGCGCAAGGACCGGCCCAAGGCCTACGGGCTCGTAGCCGCCGCGGGCGCCATGGCGGTGGCCGTGGGGCCGCTGATCGGCGGCCTCGTCACGACCTATGCCTCCTGGCGCTACGTGTTCGTCGGCGAAGACGTGATCGTCATCGCCATCCTCGTGATGGCGCGACGAGTGCAGGATGCGGCGCCTTCACGACGCCCGCATCTCGACCTGGTCGGCGCCTTCCTGTCGGCCGTCGGTCTCGCGCTGGCGGTCTACGGGGTGCTGCGCTCGGCCGAGTGGGGCTGGGTGCTGCCCAAGGAGGGCGGCCCGTCGTGGCTCGGGCTCTCGCCGACCATCTGGCTGATCATCGGCGGCAGCCTGGTGCTCTGGCTGTTCTTCCGCTGGCAGTCGCGCCTCGAGCGCGTCGGCAAGGAGCCGCTCGTCGAGACTGCCTTGTTCGGCAACCACCAGCTCACCGGCGGGCTCATGGCGTTCTTCTTTCAGTTCCTGCTGCAGTCGGGCATCTTCTTCATCATCCCGCTGTTTCTCTCAGTCGTGCTGGGGCTTTCCGCGCTGCAGACCGGCGTGCGCGTGCTGCCGCTTTCGGTCGGTCTGCTCATCGCCGCGCCCGGCATTCCCAAGGTGCGCCCCAATGCCTCGCCACGGCGCGTGGTCCGCGTGGGGCTGCTCCTCATCCTGGCCGGCATCATCGCTTTGATGGCCGGTATCGACCTCGACGCCAACGCCGCCGTCGTCTCCATCCCGATGTTGCTGGTCGGCCTCGGCATGGGATCGCTTGCCTCGCAGCTCGGGGCGGTGACCGTCTCGTCGGTGCCCGACGACAAGAGTCCAGAGGTCGGCGGCCTGCAGAACACTGCCACGAACCTCGGCGCGTCGTTGGGCACGGCGCTCGCCGGCTCGGTCATGATCGCGGTGCTGACCGCGTCGTTCATCGCCGGCATCGAGCAGAACCCCAACGTGCCGCAGAGCGTGAAGTCGAAGGCGAGCGTCGAGCTGGCCGGCGGCATCCCTTTCATGTCGGACGCTGACCTGCAGAAGGCGCTGAAGGATGCCGGCCAGTCGGAGCAGGTCACGAAGGCGGCGGTCGACGAGAACCGCAAGGCGCGCATCGACGGTCTGCACGCGGCCCTCGCGGTGCTGGCTCTCCTGGCTTGCGTGGCGCTCTTCTTCACGCAGCGGATCCCGAGCGCGGCGTTGATGGCGGGCGCCACCGAGGTGGCAACGCCCGCTCTGGCCGAAGGTCCCTGACGGTCTGGTCCCGAGCGATCCGGGAGCCAGGGAGCCTGCGTCACGGTTTTGGGCCACGCAACGGCGTGGGCGGATCGCCTGCGGGCCATATGCCCACTGGTTGCGCAGAGCGGTTGGCGAGCGCCGAGCCGCGTGAGTCGGGCGGAAGAGCGACTGAGCTGGGGGGTGTCGACACGCAGACCATCAAGCCACGCATCGACCCGGCGGCCACAAGCAGGGGCGAAGGCGACGCGATCTTCGCGCGTGCGCCGGCTGTCGTCGGCGAGTCGCGCTGGCCGATGGCGCTGGCGGTGGTCGCCCTGGTCGTGATGACGCTGCTGCTGCCGCGCAGCCTCATCATCCACCCGCGCTGGCCGGTGCCCCTCGGCGAGGGCCTGCTGCTGGTCGCGGTCATCATCGGCGACCCCGGCAAGATCGATCGGCGCTCGAGGCCCGAGCGGGTGCTCACCATCGGGCTCGTCGCGCTCCTTGCCGGCAACGCGCTGTGGGGCACCGTCCAGCTCATCGACGCGCTGGTGCGCGGCGGCTCTGCCGTGGACTCCGCCGGCTCGCTGCTGGCGGCCGGCGGCCTGGTGTGGCTGTCGAACTGCGTCGCCTTCGGCCTGGTCTACTGGGAGCTCGACAGTGGTGGACCGGCAGTCCGCGCCCACGGGCTGCCGGTCCACCCGGACTTCGCCTTCCCCCAGCAGCTCGCGCCGGAGATCGCGCCGCCGGGCTGGCGGCCGCGGTTCGTCGACTACCTCTACATGGGCTTCACCAACGCCACGGCCTTCAGCCCGACCGACGTCATGCCTCTGGTGCCCTGGGCGAAGCTCGCCATGGTGCTCCAGTCGACCGTCTCGCTGGCGCTGCTCGGTCTCGTGATCGCGCGCGCCGTCAACATCCTGAGATGAGCCGCCGGCACGACCACGAGCGCGGCGGGTCTGGGTTGTTGAGGCGTAGCTTCCTGTTGTCGTACTTCAGCCCCATCCACCACAGGTGGTCGCGCTGGGCGGTCGTGGGGCTGATGCTGCTGTTCTTCGGCCGGCGCGACAGGCGCACCGGGCGCAACGCCGGCGGCGGTCCCGGAAGCTGACTCGAGGGGCCTGGCGCGCGGCTCGCTTGCTTAGCGCGCGGCTCGCTTGCCGTCTTTCAGGAACTGCGCGTAGGTGCTCGAGAAGTAGAGCGGACCGGTGCCGTCGGCGCGCCCGACGTAGTACAGATAGGGCGCGTGCACGGGGTTGGCGGCGGCCGTGAGCGCGGCCAGCCCGGGGTTGTCGATGGGCGTCGGCGGCAGCCCGAAGTGCAGGTAGGTGTTGTAGGGCGAGCGGACCTTCAGGTCGTGGTAGGTGAGCGCGTCCTTGTGTTTGCCCAGGGCATACAGGACGGTCGCGTCGATCTGCAGCTTCATGCCGAGCCTGAGCCTGTTCCAGACGACGGCGGCGATCCTGGCGCGATCGCCTGCGGCGCGCGCCTCGCGCTCGATGAGTGAAGCGATCGTGACGACGTCGTAAGGTGTGAGGTTCGCCTTGGCCGCGCGCCTCATGGGCACCTCGGCGAGGTTGGCCTTGAAGGCCGCGATCTGCAGGGCGATGAACCGCCGGGGCGTGACCGTGGGAAACACCTCGTAGGTGGCGGGGAAGAGAAGGCCCTGCAGAGGACTGCCGGGCTGGTGGCCGACCACATCCACGGGCAAGGGGTGACGCTGGGTCAGGTCGAGGTACCGCGCCGCCGAAAAGCCGCGGATCTTGCCGTGCAGCAGCGCCGCCGTCTGGGCCAGCGTGTAGCCCTCGGGGATGGTGATCTTGATGGTGCGCGCCGCGACACCGGCGACCAGCGCGCTGGCCAGCTTTGGGTACGGTTCGTTCACCCGCAACGCGTAGGTGCCGGCTTTGAACTGCGAACCGCGGCCGTCGAGCCGGGCACGGATGGCGAAGGCCAGCGCGTGCGGCACGACCCGCTGCGCGGCGAGGATGTCGGCGATGCCGCTCAGGCTCGAACCAGCCGGGATGGTCACGCTCACCGGGCCGCCCTCGGGCCCCGTGTGAAAGAGATAGGCTGCGCCGACGCCGATCACGAGCGCCGCCAGCACGATCACGATCAGCAGCGCTTTGAGAAGCGGATGGCGGCGGCGCGGCCGTCTCGCTCGCTCTCGCGGTCGCGATCGTCCTTCTGAGTCGGCGTGGCGCTGTGGCGTCTCGGACGTCGTTGTCCTTCCTCTCTTCTCTTGCGTCTGTGCACCGCGGCGCGACCGTGCGCCCGCACCGTTGTCGGTATGCGTGCCGGCGAGCGCATCGGGAAGCGCGCCGACGAGCGCATCGGGAAGCGCGCCGACGAGCGCNNAAGCGCG
The DNA here is from genome assembly GCA_003132645.1 of Actinomycetota bacterium. Classification (GTDB taxonomy): domain Bacteria; phylum Actinomycetota; class Thermoleophilia; order UBA2241; family UBA2241; genus Bog-752. Next base: position 6,290 of record PKYM01000217.1, read on the forward strand.
CCGACGAGCGCGCCGGAGCTGCCGGCAGCATAGGGTGCCCGGTGGCCTGCTTCAACCCTTGAGAGCAGGCCGGCGAGGGCGCCGATGGCGCGAGGCGCCCGCCGCAGGCGGGGTACAGGCGGGGTACAATATCTTGAGAGAGGACGCCGCGAAGTTCGTCCCCTCGGGTTGCAGACCCCCTGTTCCTACGATGTGATCGCGCGTCCCGTGACAAGGGCGTGCGGGAGGCCAGTCGACTTATGCGAGCACGCTTCTGGGTGATCACGGTGGTGGTGGTCGTGGTGCTGTGCGGCGCCCTGGCGGGAGCCGCACTGCTCGCCTGGCCCGCACCGCGCCTCGCTCCCGCCGCTGACGCGCTGGGGCGCGTCACGCTGCCCGGGTTTGCCGGGCATGTAGCCGGCGTGACCGTGCGCTCGGAGGCGGGGCGCGCTGTGCCCGTGGAGCTGCGTCACGGGGCGCTGTGGCCGCTGGGCAAGCTTGCCGCCGGCGAACGGTTGATCGTCGAGTTGACGGTACGGCGGCCCGGCTGGGCCGGCTGGCTTGTCGGTCACAGCGCACGGCGTAGCTTCGCGATCGTGACCCCCAGCGTCCATCTGCGCGGACGCTGGCTGCAGGTGAAGACCGGCGCACCCGTGATGGTCGCCTTCGATGCGCCGGTCGACCACGTCTCGTTCGGGGGATCGCCCACGCGGTCGCTCACCACCCCGCAGACGGTCGTGGGAGTGGGTCTTGTCGCCAGCGGCTCGCACAGCGCCGGCGAGGTCGACGTCGCGGCTGCCGCCCGCTCCTGGGAGCGTCTGTCGAAGCCGGTGCAGGTGAGCTGGTTTCCGGCGCGACCCTTCCCGCAGCTTCTCGCCGAACCAGGGTCCGCGGTGAAACTCGCTCCCGCCGGACAGCTCACGCTGACCTTCTCCCAGACCGTCCAGGACGTGCTCGGCGCCGCTCGGCCACGGCTCTCTCCGGCCACACCCGGTCACTGGCGGCTGCTCGATGCCCACACCCTGGCCTTCCGGCCGAGCGGACTCGGCTACGGACTCGGTGTCGCGGTGAGCCTCCGGCTGCCGGTGGGCGTCCACCTCGCCGGCCAGGCCGGGGCCACGCTGACGCGCACGCTCCACTGGCAGGTCCCCCAGGGCTCGACGCTGCGCCTGCAACAACTGCTCGCCGAGCTCGGCTATCTGCCGCTCGGCTGGCAGGCGAGCGCCGACCCGGCGCCGACGCTCGCAGACCAGCTTGCGGCCGCGATCGCACCGCCCGCGGGACAGTTCACCTGGCGCTATGCGGACACTCCCGGCGAGCTGCGCACCATGTGGAGCGTCGGGCGGCCCAACGAGATCACGCGCGGCGCCGTGATGATGTTCGAAGACACGCACGGGCTTACCGTCGACGGCCTGACGGGGTCGCAAGTCTGGCGGGCGCTGATCGGCGACGCCGTCGCCGGAAAGCGCCGTACCGTCGGCTACAGCTACGTCTACGTGCATCGCAACCTGCCGCAGTCGCTCAACCTCTGGCACGACGGGCACGTCATTCTGAGCTCGCCGGGCAACACCGGCGTGCCGTCGGCTCCCACGCAGCTCGGCACCTACCCGGTCTTCGAACACATACCGGTCGGTACGATGAGCGGCACCAACCCCGACGGCTCTCACTACAACGATCCCGGCATCCGCTACATCAGCTACTTCCATGGCGGCGACGCGCTGCACTCATTCAATCGCGCCTCGTTCGGCANNTGGCCCTACACGCCGATCGGCACGCTCGTCACGATCGAGGACTGAACGAGATGTCTCCGGTGTGGTTTGGCCAGAAGCGGATCGGCTGGGGCGCGCGGCCGGTCTCCTGGCAAGGCTGGGCGCTGACCGCACTCTACGTGGCGCTCGGCTATGCCGCGGCGCGCACGCTCGCGGCGCACCACGTCGCGCTGTTTGTGACCGCGCTCGTCGTGCTTACCGCGGGCTACGTCCTCGTCGTAGTCGGGACCAGCAGCGGTCGCTCGTGATGCGCTTGGCAAACGAGGTAGCAGACCTGGCCGTGCGCGAGTCCGCTCTTGGGGGCTGATTCAGCTTCGTCTCTCTCCATCATTCTCCGTGACTCGATGCTCGTCACCCGATGCGCCCTTGGCGGCCTTCGCTTGTCTTACCCACCAACGGCTCGCGGTTCCCCTCGGTCAGGTGACTGAGGCATCGGGGAGCCGGTCGGCCGATCACAAGACCCTGCTTGCGGCCGATGCGCACCATCCCCGCCGGCTCCTATGCTGGTGTNNAGTGCGACACGACCTTGTGGGTCTCGAGGTCTTTTCTCGGGATGGCGCGAGGCTCGGGAAGATCAAGAACATCGTCGGTGACGGCGAGTCTGCGGCGGAGTACCTGGTCATCGGTCGCTTTCTGGCGCGCGATCTGGTGATTCCCGCCGACACGGTGGAGGTGCCGGGCGACCGCGTCGTCGTGCCCCACGGCAGCTCGTTCATCGCTAGCGCTCCCTCCGTCAAGGCGAAGGGCGCGATTTCGCCTGCGGACGCCGCCAGGCTGGAGGATTTCTTCCGTTCACCCGCAGCCTAGGCGGACGATCCCATGGCGTGAGGCACGCCATGGGTGAGGCCCTGTCAGCGCGTGGCGGGTCGCAACCCGTAACCAGCCAGGACGGCCCTCAACCACCCCTGTTGCGTCCGCAGCCGGCGGCGCAGGTCGGCGTGCAAACGCGCGAGGTCGGCGAGATCGCGCTCGTCGGCGGCGCGACCTCCGAACAGCACGGCGTCGAGCCGCGCCGTCAGCGAGGTCGCGTCGAGATCGAGCTGCTCCCTGAGGAGCCCTGAGGTCTCCTCGAGGGTCTGCGAGCGCGGCACGTCGATGCCGTAGTCGCCGAGCTCGGCGTAGACCAGCGCCAGCGCGGCCCGCAGGCGACGGTCGGGGCTTCCCCTGCGCAGACCTCGGCGCCGCGCGGCGCCACGGGCGAACGGCCAGGCCAGCAGGGCGACGGCAAGCCCCAGAGCCCAGGGCAGCCAGCGCGGCAGCCCAGAGGACGCGGCCGCGCTCCCCGCGGCCCCGCTCACCTTCCTGGCTCCTGGGTCGGGAAGGTTCTGCAGCTTGGGTGGCGCGGAGCCCGCCGCGGCCGGGGCGTCCGCGCCGGCGTCGTGGGGATAGGGATTGACGAAGCCGGCGCTCGTCGACGACGGACCGGCGCCGGGAAGGTTGTCGCCGGGCGTGGGGTCGAAGGGCACCCAGCCGACGTCGGGAAAATAGACCTCGACCCAGGCGTGGGCGTCGTTGCGGCTGACGACGAACTTGCCCGTGGCGACCAGCTCGCCGGTCGTGAAGCCGACCGCCACCCGGGCCGGTATGCCGTTGAAGCGCACGAGGGCGGCCATGGCGCCAGCGAAGTGCTGACAGTAGCCGACGGTCGTGTCGAACAGGAAGGCCGCGTAGGGCGAGGCATAGCGCGTGGGAGGCGGAGCGAGCGAGTAGGTGTAGCGGGAGCGCAGGTACTGCTCGATGCGCAGCGTGATCTGGTAGGGGTCGGTGGCTTTCCCGACGATCTTCCGATTCAACTGGTACAGCCCGAGCCACTCGCGATCGGCGGGACTGTCGTTCATCGCGGCGCGCCACTGCTCTTGCGAGGTGAAGTCGCCGGCCGCCCCCGCGAAGGGCAGCGTGATGTCGGCTAGGACGTCGATCGGGTAGTCGCGACCGCGGGCGACAAGGTCGGCGGGCTTGAGGCGGGGAATGACGGAGGTGAGCACGTAGGTGAACTGGGGCCCCACCGGCCGCGGGAGACGCAGCGCCTGAGCGCTGTTGGCGGCGGGGGGCTCGTGACCGCCGAGCACGACCACCTCGGGGGTGCCTCCGGTGAACAGGAAGCTCGTGTAGAGGGACTGCACCTTGAAGAGCTCGGCGACCTTCGTGCCCGCGGGCGTACGACCGTCGGCCGGAATGTCGTAGGTGCCGAGTCCGGCCGCGCCTTCGGTGGTGAGCGGCCGGCCGCGGGAATCGCTGCTGAGCCAGGCGTCGCCGGTGAAGGTCTCGAGCGCGTTGGCCCGCCAGTAGGAAGCGATGGGCGACTCGACCCGCAGGACCGGGGTGTTGGTTTTGGGGTTCAGCAGGCTCGGGAAATTCAGCATCCAGTTGAAGGTAAGGCGCGACGGGCTGTGGCGGAGGGGACCCCAGGCGCTCCAGTCCTGCCATGGCTTGCTCGCGGCCACGGGAGTGGCCCCCAGCAGCAGCAGCGCGAGTAGTGCCGCGAGTACCGCCACACCTGCCCCGGCCGCGACGCCCGTGGGCGCCCCTCGTCCGCGCTCCAGCGAGCGCGAGAGCGCCAGCAGGCAGCCGGCCAGAAAGAGAAAGGCGAGCGGCAGCACTATCACGCTGCCCGCGCCGTCGACCGTCAGACTGAAGCCCAGCAGCGCAAGGAAGACGACGATGGCCGGCAGCGGCCTGCGCAGGCTGAGCGCGACGAAAGAGGCAAGACCGGTGGCGCCGTAGACGGCCAGCGCCAGGAGGAGCTTGAGCTGGCCGGCGCCGGCGAGTTGGAAGGGAAACGTGCGCTCGGTGTAGCCGTGGGCGCCGGCGCGTAGCTGGGCGAGATAGAAGCCGTACTGCCCGCCGAGTCCGTGGGCGCCGGCCGGCAGGGGCGCCTGCGCCCGCATCAGCAAGTAGGCGCCGGCGGGCAGCAGGACGAGGGCGGCCGGCCAGGCGCGCCGGTCGATGAGCCCGACAGCGCCGGCCAGCGTCGCTGCGAGTGCCGCCCAGACCAGCAGCACCGCGATCGACGGCCGCCCGACGCGCGCGAGGCCAAGCGCCGCGACGATGGCCAGCGCGGCAAAACAGCCGAAGTAGAGGAGCTTGCCCGAGAGCTTCATCGGGGTCCCATCGCGAGGCTGCGCTCTGTCGGGGTGAACGACAGAGCCGTGCGCAGATCGTCGTCGCGCCTGAGCGTAAGGCAGAGCACGCCCGCGGCGGCGAGCGAGACCAGCAGCGCTGGGTCGTCGGCGGCACGCGCGCCGGCGGATCCGGAAACGACGGAGCTCCTGGCGGAGGGCGCGCCGGCGGCCTCGGCGCCGAAAGAGCCGGCGCCGACGTGGATGACCGACACCTGCAGGCCCTCCCTGCGCAGCGCGATCAGGACGCGCGCGAGCTCGCGGTCGAGCGACAGGGCCACGAGGGCCAGGATCTGCGTGCTCGCCAGACGGTCGTCGTGCGAGCGCAGGCTCTGCAGCGAGGCAGCCAGCGGCGCCTTGGCACTGGGCGTCGCCTGGGCCAGGACGTCGAGCAGCTCGCAATGGCCGTTGAAGCCGGGCGCCAGGCGTGTGGAACGTTCGCGGCTGTCGTGCAGCAGCAGATTGACGCTCCGGCCGGTCCCGAGTATGAAGTCGGCCACCGAGCCGGCGGCCTGGACTGCGAGCTCGAAGTTGGTCTGTGGCTGGTCGCCGACGACCTGTGAGGCGGTCGCGTCGAGCAGCACGGTGAGGTCGCCGCTCGCCGGGTCGTCCATCTCGCGCAGCATCAGGTTGCCGGTCTTGGCGGTGGACTTCCAGTCGATGCGGCTCAGTGGTTCGCCGGGGTTGTGCGGCCGGATGCCGCGAAACTCGGACCCGCTGCGCACGATGCCGCGCCGCCCCAGGCCACGACGCATGCCCAGGTCGGCAAAGAGGGCGCAGGAGCGCAGGTCGGCCAGCTTCGGGTAGACCGTCAGATCGAGCGGCTCACCCAGACGGCGGCGGGTGTGGGCGAGCCCCAGAGGATCTTCGGCCTGGGCCCAGAGCGCCGGCAGGTGGTGGACCCCGCGGCGGGCCGGCTGCGGCGTGCTCCTCGCGGCGCGCTGCTGGAGCGATCCCAGGCTGGCGAACTCGATCGTCTCGTCACGTGCTCCGAGGTCGCCGGTGGCGTTCGGCAGGGTGACCTGGAGTCCGGGGATCTGGGAGTCGTTGGTTACCCGAAAGGTGATGACGAGGTCGTCGCCGGAGGTCGGTTCGTTGGGGCTCAGGGTGCGAGTCGCCGTGAGCTTGCGGCTGGTCACCGCCACCAGGAGCCACGACACGAGCAGCGCCGCGAGAAAGCCGAACGAGACCAGGTACAGCTCCCACGTGCCGACGAGCCGGGCCGCCAGGTAGGTGGCGGCCGCTATGCCCAGGAGAGTGAGACCCCGGCTGGTGAGACGAACGATCGTTTACGCTCCCGGTACGGGGACCCCTTCGAGCAGCCTGGCGATCACCGCGTCTTCGGTCTGCCCGTGCACTTTGGCGTCGGACGACAGGATGATGCGGTGACCCAGGACTCGACCAGAGAGGTCCTTGAGGTCTTGTGGTACCACGAAATCGCGCCCGCGAAGCACGGCCAGGGCCTTGGCGGCTCGCACCAGGGCGATGCCGGCGCGCGGACTGGCGCCGAGGTAGATGTCGCGTGTGGTGCGGGTGGCGGTGAGTATCGCCACGACGTACCGGTGCAGCGCGGGAACGACCTTGACCCGCCCGACAGCCCGTTGCATGTCGAGCACCTGGGCTGCGTCTAACACCGGGTCGAGTTCGGCGAAGGGATCGCGTGAGGTCTGGTCTCGCAGGACCGCTTCTTCGGCGTCGACCGTCGGGTAGCCCAGGCTGAGGCGCATCATGAAGCGGTCGAGCTGCGCTTCGGGCAGCGGGTAGGTGCCTTCGTATTCGATGGGGTTCTGGGTGGCGATCACCATGAACGGCGGCGTGATCGGGTGGGTGGCGTTGTCGACGGTCGCCTGGCGCTCTTCCATGCACTCGAGCAGGCTGGCCTGCGTCTTTGGCGACGAGCGGTTGATCTCGTCGGCGACGACGATGTTGGCGAAGATCGGCCCGGGTCGAAACTCGAACTCGCCGGTCTTCTGGTTGAAGACGCCCACGCCGGTGACGTCGCTGGGCAGCAGGTCGGGCGTGAACTGCACCCGCGCGAAGCGGCAGGCCACGGAACGGGCGAGGGTCTTGGCCAGGAGCGTCTTGCCGACCCCCGGATAGTCTTCGATGATGATGTGGCCACCGGCCAGCAGGGCCACGACGCAGGCGCGGATGACCTCGTCCTTGCCGAGGATCACCGAGGCGATGTTGGCCTCGATGCGCTGCGCGCGCCGCGCCACCTCGCCCATCTCTTCGTCCTGGAAGGGGGCGCTGCGAGTGTCAACCGCCATGTGCTTCTCCCGATCGGTCGTGCCGGCGTGGGGTTCGGTCTTTCAGTTTATTCCCACAGCGAGCGGGGATGCCCGCGCGGATCGCGGTTGAACCGGTGCGCTCGACCGGCTGCCCGTCGGCGCCGCGTGGTTCGGGGGCGGCCTGTGTCTGGGCGAAGTGCGTGAGGACCGCCGCGCTCAAGAACCGCGAGCGCTGCGCGTAGCCGTGCGTGTCGGCTTTGGCCCATGGTTGAGTGTAGTAGCGCAGGGGATGGGTGACGTAAAGCTGGTCGCGGGCGCGGGTGCAGGCGACATAGAAGAGGCGGCGCTCCTCTTCGATCTCGGCGCTGCTGCCGGTCGCCATGTCGGAGGGGATGTTGCCGTCGGCGGCGTGCATGACGTAGACGACGTCGAACTCGAGGCCCTTGGCCGAGTGCATGGTCGAGAGGATCAGGTAGTCCTCGTCGAGCAGCGGCGGACCGGCGAGTTCCTGCGTGTAAGCCGGCGGGTCGAGCACGAGGTCGGCGAGGAACTGGGCGCGGTCGCCGGCGCGCGCCGCCAGCGCCTCGATCTGTTCGAGGTCGCGCAGGCGCGCCGGCGCGTTGTCGTAGCGGCGCTCGAGCAGCGGCTGGTAGACCGTGCGCACCGCGTGTATCTGGGCCGGCACCTCGCCGGGCCCGGCTGAGGCGAGGCTGCACAACAGGGCGACGACGGCAGGCCAGGCGCCGCGGGCCGGCTCGGGCACCTTGACGGCGGCCCAGGACGCAAAGTCGCCGCCGCCGGCCGCCAGCGCTTCGCCGAGCGCGGCCGCCGTGACCGGGCCGATGCCTGGCACGAGGCCGAGGACGCGCAATCCGGCCATGGCGTCGCGCGGGTTTTCGGCAAGTCGCAGAAAGGCGACGAGGTCTTTGACGTGGGCCATCTCGACGAAGCGCAGGCCGCCGTACTTGCGGAAGGGGATGTTGCGGCGCGAAAGCTCGATCTCGAGCGCCAGAGAGTGGTGCTGGGCGCGAAAGAGCACCGCCTGGCGGGTCAGTGAGGTGCCCTGCTCGCGGTGGTCGAGGATGCGCTCGCAAAGCCAGCCCGTCTGCTCGTCTTCGTCGCGGCAGGTGACAAGCAGCGGCCGGGCGCCGTCGCTGCGTTCGGTCCACAGCACCTTGTCGCGACGCTCGTCGGCTTCGGCGATGACGGCGTTGGTGGCCGCCAGGATGGGCGCCGTGGAGCGGTAGTTGCGCGTCAGGGTGAGCACCTCGGCCCCTGGGAAGCGTTGCTCGAAGTCGAGGATGTTGCGCACCGTGGCGGCGCGGAAGCTGTAGATGGCCTGGGCGTCGTCGCCGACGCAGGTGACGCCGTCGCCGCCGGGGCGCAGCAGCGAGACGATCTCGGCCTGCAGGACGTTGGTGTCCTGGTATTCGTCGACCAGCACGTGGTCGAAGCGCTCGCGCACGCGCTTGCCGGCCACCGGGTCGGCCAGCAACCCGCGCCAGAAGAGCAGCAGGTCGTCGTAGTCGAGCACCTGCTGCTCTTCTTTGGCGTCGGTGTAGCGGGCGAAGAGCTCCTTGAGACCATCTTCGGCCGTCTCGCACCAGGGAAAGGCGCTGCGCAGCACCTCTGGCAACGGCAGGCGGGCATTGACGCAGCGCGAGTAGATGTCGAGGCAGGTGGACTTCTGCGGGAAGCGCGCGCCGTCACGGCCCAGCCCGAGCGCCGTGCGCGCGACGTGCAGGAGGTCTTCGGAATCGCTGCGGTCGAGGATCGTGAAGTCGGGCTCCATGCCGATGTCACGGGCGTGGATGCGCAGCAGGCGCGCCGCCGTGGCGTGGAAGGTGCCGCCCCAGATGCGCTCGTGCACGCGGCCTTCGCTCGAGGCCTGGGTCCCGAGCAGTTCGTCGACGCGGCGCAGCATCTCGGCGGCGGCGCGGCGCGTGAAGGTGAGCAGCAGAATGCGCCGCGGGTCGGCCCCGCGTGAGATGAGATGGGCGACGCGGTGCACCAGCGTGGCCGTCTTGCCGGTGCCGGCGCCGGCGACGATGAGCAGCGGGCCGTCGCCGTGCGAGGCAGCGGCAAGCTGTTCGGGGTTGAGCTCGACGAGCATGGGCGAACTCCTGTTCGTATCCTGCTGGCAGGATACCACGTGGCGCCGACGGCTGGGGCGGGAAGCGGGCACTCGCGGTCTGGAGGCGTCCGGCTCAAGGGGAGCTCGATGAACCGAGGCGAACTGCTGTTCGTGTCGACCGCCGGTCCGGCGCGTGACCGCGCGCGGTCTATCTGGCGACCGCGCGCGATCTATCCGGCGACGACGAGCGCCTTGCCGATCGAAAAGGCGGGGCCGATGAGCTCACCGAGCGCGTAGTAGCCTCCGGCTTCGAGTGCGAGCGCGATAGGGTCGAGCTTGCGGACGTCGATGTGGCCCCCGGCATCCAGACAGTCCTCGTCGACCTTCACGTCCTTGACCTCGCCGATGAACTGGGTGTGCAGGCCGAGCTCATGCACCTGGGCGAGCTCGCACTCGACCACGAACGGAAACTCCGCCACGCAGGGCGCATCGACGAACTCGGCCGCCGCGGCCGTCAGGCCGGTGGCCGCGAACTTGTCGGTATCGCGCCCCGAGACCAGCCCGAAGTAGTCCGCCTGAGCGGCCTGCCGCCGGCTGGGCAGGCTGATCGTGAACGCCCGGCGGGCGAGGATGTTCCCATGTGAGGCAGTGGCGGCCCGCAGCGACACCGCGAGACAGGGTGGCTTGGAG
>PKYM01000217.1:16165-19442 GCA_003132645.1 Actinomycetota bacterium
CCGCCCCAGTGTGGCACGAGGCCGCTCGACTGCAAAGTCGGACGCGCTCGGACAGTCGACTTATCAATATCGTGCCACTGTGCCGATAGTGATTCGTACGTAAGTCAAAAAGCCAGAGAGCCGGACGCGACGCGTCGGACTCAAGGCCGAAGAGACAGCGACGACGCCCCTTGGGGCTTTCCGTCACGACTGGAGGGTTCCGTGGCAACACGTGTGCAAGGGACACAGCGCCCGGGTGCGGCGCGTCGCGGGCGCCTTTCGCGCCGCCTATGGCTCGTGGTCGTCGTGGCGCTGACCGTCGCCGGAGCCCTTGTGGTCCCGGCCGCCGCCAGTGCCGCCGCCCAGCTCACGGTGAACAAGGCCATCGCCTCCTCGCCCTTGCTCGGCGGCACGGCCACCTACACCGTCACCGTGCAGAACACGGGAGACACGAAGGCCTACAACCTGAGTCTTGTCGACGTGCTTTCGAGCAATCGCGCCAACCCCCAGGGCAAGGTCAGCTTCGTGTCGGCCCAGGATTCGTCGGGTGTCGCGTATCCCACCTCGGTCGCCACTGACGCGGTCACCGGCGACACGACCATCAAGCTGATCAACATCAGGGATCTGGCGGCCACCGAGACCTACCGTCTGACGTTCATCGTCGATCTCTCGGGCGACCCGAGCTGGCGCGTCAACGACCTCCTGAACGATACCGTCACGGCCACGGCGGCGCAGTTCCCGGACGGCAGCGGCGCGACCTACTCGGGGAGCGCGAGCGACTCGGACCGGGTGCTGCCCATCAAGCTCGTCGACAAGACGACGCAGCAGTCCACCGGCGTGGAACAGGCGACCTCCGCGTCGGCCGCGCCCGATAGCAGGAACGGCTCTTCACGGGCGGGGGTGATCGCCCTGGCCAGGGTGTCCCGACGAGAGTAGCGGCGCCGCCGCCAGGCCCAGCTGCCCGCTATCGCTCCCTTACCTCCTCAGAGCTCCCGCCGCCCTCTTCAATGACCAGGCCGACATGTGCGGCCAGAGCCGGACCGAGCGTGAGCAGCTGCAGCGGGTCGATCGTGGCGCCGCGCAGGCAGGCCACTCCCTTGAGTCCACCCAGCTCGTTGTCGCGCAGGTCGCTGCCTGTGAGGTCGACGTTGAAGAGCTCGAGGCCCGTCAGGTCGCAGTCCGCGAAGCGCACGTCGCAGAGCTCGCTTTCCATGAGCAGGGCGCCGCGCAGGTCGCAGCGTTCCAGGAGCGCGTGCGGGCGGCCCAGATGCGAAAGCTTCGCTAGCTGCGCCAGGCAATCGCGCATCAGGACGGCGGAGAGTGCGCCGCCGGTGAGGCTGGCCCCGACGAAGCGGCAGTCGAGGAACGCGACCTCCCTGAAGTCGCAGTCGAACCAGCGCCCGTTGGCGAAGTCGCAGGTCTCGAAGATCACCCGCTCACAGCGCCAGCCGCGCAGCTCGGCGCCCTCGAAGCGACAGTCCTTCAGTCGGGCCGTCTCGAGCGACACCCGGGAAAGCTGCTCTCCGGAGAGCTCAAGCCCGACCAGCTCGACATCGCACTGTTCGTCCTCTCCCCGTAAGCCGGCGGCGTCGAGCGGGGCGAGATCCGGCGGCAGCGCCGGCACGTCCGGGAGAGGCTGCCGGCGGCGGGCCGGCTTGCGCCGCTGACCTGACGGGCTCACTGTGCCGCGGGCGACTGCCGTGCTTGACCGCCCACGTGCCGGCGGATCAGTTCGACACCGCGCACGGCGTCGGCCGCCCAGAGGTCGGCGCCGGACCACTCGCGCACCTGCTCGTCCACGGCGGCGCCGCCGATGATTATAGTCGGGGCGCGGTCGAGCCGGGGCGCGACGCGCCGCAGCTCGGCCACCGTCTCGCGCATGCTGGCGTGGGCGGCGGTGAGCAGGCCCGAGAGGCCCACCACGTCGGGCGCGAGCTCGACGACCTGCCGCGCTACCTCGGCCGGGGGCACGTCGACGCCGAGGTCGTGCACGATGAGACCGTAGGAGCGTAGCAAGGTCACCAGGATGCTCTTGCCGATGTCGTGGATGTCGCCGCGCACGGTGCAGACCAGCACGCTGCCGGCGGCGTCGCGGCCGCTGGAGTCGTGNNGATCGGCGCGGGCGTGGGGAGCAGCGGCTCGAGGATCTCCATGGCCTCGCGGAAGATCTCGCCGGCCATGATCAGGCCGCTGATGAAGTACTTGCCCGACTGGTAGTCCTCGCCGACGTACTGCATGCCGCGCTGGCAGTCGGCGATGATCGCCAGGGCGTCGTCGCCGGCGGCCACGCGGGCGCGCACGGCGTCGAGCGAACCCTTCTCGTCGAGCGCCGCGATGCGTGCCACGAGCGACTCCGGTTCGGGGCCGGATCGCGGTTTCACGGGCGCTTCCCGGCGCGGGTCGAGCCTTTCGGCGGCACGGTCGCCGCCTGCACGCCGATGTGCGCCCGAAACTGCAGCAGGTCGCCGCGGCAGACGAAGCGCCCCCAGCTCATGGGCCGGTCGTCGTAGCCGTAGAAGAGGTGTTCGAGCACGAGGGCGGCGCTGCCCGCCGGCCGCTCGACGTGGCGGGCCTCTTCGGCGGTGAGCACCGAGGCGTGGATGATGAGCTCGCCGCGCTTTGGGCCGATCCCCGCGCCGCCCTCGAACAGGTCGCGCAGGGCGGTGACGCCGAGTTCGGCTTCGACGGTGGGCGCCGAGGGGTCGTAGACCAGCGACTCGCGATGGTAGAAGAGCGGCTCCGCGGCGCGCTGCAGGAGCCGCCGAATGCTGATCACGCGCGTGCCCTCGGCGACCGAAAGATTGGCGGCGGCGCGTGGGCCCGCCGGCACGACGCGCGTCTCCAGCACCCTGACCTCGACACGCGGGTCGTCGAGCAGGTCGTGGAACTCGTTCAGCTCGAAGGTCGCAGCGGCGAGCTGCGGCGGCTTGACGAAGGTGCCGCGCCCGCGAGTGGTGCTCACCGCGCTGCGGTCGAGCAGTACGCCGACAGCGCGGCGCACGGTCATCGGGCTCACGTCGTAGGCGGCACAGAGCTCGGCCTCGGTGGGGAGCTGATCGCCGGCGCGATACTGCCCGCTGGCGATCGCGTGGCTCAGTATGTTGACGAGCTGCACGTAGGCCGGCTCGTACGACGACCGGTCGATGGGCGCGAGTTTGGCTGTGGTCATCGGGTCACTCATGTCGCCGGACATCCTACCAGTGCAACAGCGTGGTGGCTTGCGCTTTATCTATTTATCTATATATTATGCCATTGTGGTTGCTACGTCATGCGGACCGAGCACGTGAGCGTCCCGGCA
>PKYM01000217.1:19475-23614 GCA_003132645.1 Actinomycetota bacterium
GCCTGCAAGGAGGCCATGGAGGTGATCGGTCAGCGGTTCGCCTGTGGCGAAGCGTTCATCCCCGAGCTCATCATGGCCGGCGAGATCATGCAGGGCATCACCGCCAAGGTGAAGCCCTACATGGCCGCCCAGGCCCCCGCTGAGACGCTCGGCACGGTCGTCCTGTGCACGGTGCAGGGCGACATCCACGACATCGGCAAGGACATCGTGGGCAGTATGCTGGGCATCGCCGGCTTCGAGGTCGTCGACCTCGGCGTCGACGCCAAGGTAGCAACAGTGGTCGAGAAGGTGCGCGAGGCGCATCCTGACGTGGTCGGTCTGAGCGGCCTGCTCACCGTGGCCTTCGAGTCGATGAGGGCGACGGTGGCCGCCATTGACGAGGCCGGCCTGCACGACGGCCTCAAGATCATGATCGGCGGCGCGCCCGTGAACGAGGAAGTGCGCGCCTTCGCCGGCGCCGACGGCTGGGCCAAGGATGCCGTGGGTGCCGTGGATCTCGCCAAGACCTGGGTTGGAGGTGCCTGAGCATGTTCACTGACGACTGGAACGACCTCAGTTCAGACCAGCGCTTCGCGGCCCGTATGGACGCCTGGCAGAACGCGCCGATCGAGTTCGCCTCACCCGACGTGCGACAGGCCTACATCGACCGTGTCCAGCTCTGGCGCGACGCCATCGCGCTGCGCAAGCCGGNNGGCCAGGCCTGGGACAAGTTCCACGCCGACTTTCGCCCCGACGCTCTCGCCATGACCATCGCCATGGTGCCCGGCAAGGTCTTCGACATCCTCGACTACAAGCTGTACGACTGGCCCGGCCACGGCGTACCCGAGGATGCGAGCTACCAGTACAACGAGCGCGAGTGGATGAAAGACGACGAGTACGACCTGCTCATCAACGACCCCTCCAACTACTGGCAGCGCTTCTACGTGCCGCGCATGTTCGGCGCCCTCGAGCCCTGGCAGATGCTGGCGCCGTTCACCGATCTCTGCGAGGCGCCCTTCACGGCGCCGTTCTTCGTGCCCTTCGCGCTGCCGCCGGTCAAGCAGATGCTGCAGAAGATGATGGACGCCGGCGATGCCGCCATGGAGTGGCTGCAGGCGTTCATGGCCATCGACGGCAAGCAGATGGCGACGCTCGGCATTCCTCAGATGGCGGGCAGCTCCACCAAGGCGCCCTACGACATCCTGGGCGACACGATGCGCGGTACGCGTGGCCTCATGCTCGACAAGTTCCGCCGGCCCGACAAGGTGAAGGCCGCCATGGAGCGGCTGGCGCCGTTAGCCGTGAGCTGGGCCGTGCGCTCGGCCGATGCCACCGGGAACCCGCTCGTGTTCATCCCCATCCACAAGGGCGCCGACGGCTTCATGTCCGACGAGGACTATCGCACGCTGTACTGGCCGACGTTCAAGGCTGTGCTGCTCGGGTTGATCGAAGAAGGGCTGGTGCCGCTCGTCTTCGCCGAGGGCGGGTACAACGAGCGCCTCGAGGTCATCGCCGACCCCGAGATCCCCGAGGGCCGCATGATCTGGATGTTCGACGACACCGACATGGCTCGGGCCAAGAAGATCGTGGGCGCGCGTCAGTGCATCGGCGGCAACGTGCCGGGCCCGATGCTGACTATGGGCACCCCCGAGCAGGTCGACGCCTATGTCAAGGACCTGCTCGGCAAGACCGCGACCGACGGCGGCTTTCTGCTGGGCACAGGCATCGTGCTGGACGAGGCCGACCCGGCCGCTTTCAAGGCGTTCATCGACGCCGGGCGCAAGTACGGCGCGCAGGTCTGACGCGAAAGCGCCGGCGCCGAAAACGCCGACCGTCGTTTCCGTGCGGTCCCGAACCGTGAAGGAGGACACATGCCCAGCGAACTGACCGAGGCCATCGTCGGCATGCGCGAGGACGAGGCCCTGGCCATTGTCAAGCGCGAGCTCGACGCCGGCACCGACCCGGCCGCCGTCCTCGAGGACGCTAAGGAAGCGATGAGCGTCCTCGGCAAGCGCTTCGAGTGCGGCGACGCCTTCATCCCGGAGCTCATCATGGGCGGCGAGATCATGAAGGGCATCGCCGCCGAAGTCGCCCCTCATCTCAAGGCCGCCACCAGCGCCACGACGCGCGGCAGCGTCGTGATCGGCACCGTGGCGGGCGACATCCACGACATCGGCAAGGACATCGTCGTGCTGATGCTCGACGTCAACGGCTACGACGTTCACGACCTGGGCGTCGACGTACCCGTCGAGAAGTTCGTCGCGGCCATCCGCGAGGTCCAGCCGCGGATCGTCGGCCTCAGCGGGCTGCTCACCCTGGCCTTCGACAGCATGAAGGCCACGGTCGACGGCATCGCCGCCGCCGGCCTGCGCGACCAGGTCAAGATCATGGTCGGCGGCGCGCCGGCCGACGCCCAGGTGCAGTCCTACACCGGCGCCGACGGCTGGGGCAACGACGTCGGCCAGGCGCTCAGGCTGGCCGAGCAGTGGACGGGAGGAGGAGCCTGATGAGCTCGACAGGCGAGGAGCTCTACAAGCAGCGCGAGCAGCGCTTCAACGACATCGTGGCGCTTCGGCGACCCGACCGCGTGCCGATCGTGCCTCACGTCATCCACTACTTCGCGACCAAGGTGAAGGGCATCTCCAACCGCGACGCCGGCTACGATCACAAGCTGCACTACGACGCCATCAAGGAAGCGACCATCAGGTTCGGCTGGGACTTCACCCCGACCAACGGCATGTTCGCCGCCGACGGCTACGAGGCGCTCGGCACGACACAGCTGCGCTGGCCGGGCGGCGACCTCGCCGACGACGCGTCCTTTCAGTTCGTCGAGGGCGAGTACATGAAGGCCGACGAATACGACGAGTTCCTGGCCGACCCCAACGGCTTCACGTTGACCCGGATCTTTCCGCGCATCGCCGGCAACCTCGAGGGTCTCGGCCAAGTGCCGTTCCCGCCGCTTTACTGGCTGGCGAACACCTACTACCTGATGAACGTCGGCGGCCCCCTTCTCGCCGCGCCGCCCGTCCGCAAGGCGCTCGAAAGCCTGCTGGCGATGTCAGATGCAGTGGCCGGTTACTTCGCGGCCGACGCCGCCAACGCCCAGGAGATGGCGGCCCTCGGCTATCCGCGCACGTGGGGCGCGCCCATCATCCCGGCCTTCGACATGGTCTCCGACATGTTCCGCTCGCTGCGCGGCAGCACGCTCGACATGTACCGCCATCCCGAGCAGCTCCTGAAGACCATCGACCTCGTGCAGCAGGGCCAGATCGCCCTGGCGATGATGGTCATGCAGGTCACCGGCAACCCCCGTGTCTTCATCCCCATGCACCGGGGCGCGGGCGGTTTCATGAGCGACGAGCAGTTCGAGACGTTCTACTGGCCGTCTTTCAAGGGCCTCGTGATGGCCATCATCGAGGCCGGTGGTGTGCCCAGCCCTCTGTTCGAGGGCGACTACACCCCGCGCCTCAAGTACCTCGCCGAGTTTCCGGCGGGCAAGGTGGCCGGTCACTTCGACAAGGTCGACCGCAAGGTCTTCAAGGAGGTCCTCGGCGACAAGATGTGCTTCTGGGGCAACGTGCCGGTCTCGATCCTGTGCACCGGCACGCCGCGGCAGGTCAAGGACGACGTCAAGGAGCTTGTCGACCTCTTCGGCGACACGGGCGCCCTGATGCTCGACTCGGGGCTCGGCGTGCCCGATGAGGCGAGGCCTGAGAACATGCTGGCGCTGCGCGAGGCGGCCGACGAGTTCGGCGTGTTCTGAGAGGGATGCCGATGGCAGACCAGGTCAGCGCCGGCGGCATCCGGCTCATCGCCTGCCCGGCCGTACTCGGTGAGCTTGCCGACGGCGCTCTCAGCGACGTCGACTGCCGCCATCTCGAGGCGCAGCTGCACGTGAGCCCCGAGCGCCTCAAGGCGGCGCTGCGCGCCGCCGTGGCCGACGCCGACCGGCCCGGCGCCACCATCGTGGTGGGCTACGGACTGTGCTCCAACGCCGTGCTCGGGCTCAAGACGCAGCACGCCACGCTGGTCGTGCCGCGCGTCGACGACTGCATCGCCATGATGCTCGGCTCCAACGCGGCCTTCGCGGCCGAGTCCCAGAAGGCGCCGGGCACCTATTACGTGGCCAAGGCCTACCTCGAAGAGTGCGACACCATCCT
>PKYM01000349.1 GCA_003132645.1 Actinomycetota bacterium
TGGAACCGAGAATGCGCGAGCGGCCGTTGTCGACAATCACCACGTGCAGCTCTTCGGGGCCGTCAAGCTCGCCTTCGCGACGGGGCCCGGTGATCGCGGTCACATAGGTCGTGCAGCGCAGGCCGACCCCGGCGCGCGGCAGCACCTTGAGGATGGCCTCGAGATCGGCGAAGGTCGGCACGAGGCGCTCGGCGCCCATCACCACGACGTGGCTGCGCGGCAGCGTCGTGGCCATGCGGCCGTTGCCCTCGTTTGTGACGAGCACGACTGAGCCCGTCGCGGCCACCCCGAAGTTGGCGCCCGAGATGCCCATGTCGGCGGCGAAGAACTTCTCGCGCAGCACACCGCGCGCGTAGCGGGTCATGGCCTCGGCGTCGCCCCCGACGTCGTGGCCGGCGGCCTTCGAAAAGAGCGCGCGGATTTGCTCGAGCGACTTGTGGATGGCGGGGGCAACGATATGGAACGGACGCTCGCCGGCGAGCTGCACGATGAACTCGCCGAGGTCGGTCTCGACGACCTCGACGCCGGCGGCCTCGAGCGCCGGGTTCAGACCGATCTCCTCGGTGACCATCGACTTCGACTTCACCACGAGCCGCGCGCCGCGCCGCTCGGCAAGACCCACCACGTGACGGCGCGCCTCGGCGGCGTCGGCGGCGAAGAAGACGTGGCCGCCGACTGCCTCGACGTTGCTTGCGAACTGCTCGACGTAGCGGTCGAGGTGCGCCAGCGTGGCGGCGCGCACGCGAGCGATCTCGTCGAGGGCGAGCGGCCAGTCCGGTTGGGCGCGCGCCGGGGCGATCAGGGCCTGCATGTAGTCCTGCCCGTCGGCGATCACCGTCTGCAACCCGTCATCCCCCAGGGCGCGCTCGACGCGGGCGTCGAAGGCGCGGCGGGAGGCCGCGCTTGCCTGTCGCTTCGTTGCCGCGCTCGCCTTTGGCGGCGACGCAGCGCTTGGCCCTGCAAGGGACGAGGCGCTCCGCCCCTTGCGCGACGCGGCGCTCACCCCTGCCACCCCGCCGCCAGCACCTCGGCCAGATGACGAACCTCGAGTGAGTGCCCGCGGCGGCGCAACCGGCCTTCGATGTTCATGAGACAGCTCATGTCGAGCCCGACCAGCAGGCCGGCGCCGCTTTCCAGGATGTGGTCGACCTTCTCGTCGACCATGGCCGTCGAGATGCGCGCCATCTTGACCGCGAAGGTGCCGCCGAAACCGCAGCAGAGCTCGGGGTGGGCCAGCGGCACGTACTCGAGGCCCGCCACCATGCCCAGCAGGCGCTCGGGTTGGCAAACGACGCCCAGCAGGCGGCGCGTGTGGCAGGAGTGGTGCAAGGTCGCTGTGGCGTGCCGCGCGACGGGCAGCTCGTCGACCCCAAGGACGTCGACCAGAAACTCAGAAAACTCGAAGGTGCGCGCCGCCAGCTCGGCGGCGGCAGCCTCTTCGGGGCGGCCGGCGAAGAGCCGCGGGAACCCGTCACGCACCATGGCCGCACACGAGCCCGAGATGGAGACGACGTACTCGCTGCCGGCAAAGGCGCCCAAGAACGCCCGCGCCGCAGCGCGCGCCGCAGCGGCGTAGCCAGCGTTGTAGGCCGGCTGGCCGCAGCAAGTCTGGCCGCCCGGAAAGTCGACGGCGACGCCGAGCTTGGTCAGCACCTCGACCGCCGCCACCCCGACGCGCGGAAACAGCGCGTCGCCCAGGCAGGTGACCATGAGCGAAGCCCGGATGGGCTTCGCGCCCCACGGCGACGGTGTCGGGGGGTCCGGCAACCGGCGTAGCGCTGATCTGGCCACTACGCAAGGACCTTAGAGAGAAAGAGCTTCGTATGCTCCTGCCTGGGTTTGACGAGGACCTCGTTGGGTGGGCTCGATTCAACCACGACGCCGCCGTCGGTCAGGGCCACGCCGTCGGCGACTTCGCGCGCAAAGCCGATCTCGTGCGTGACGACGATCATGGTCATGCCGTCGCGAGCGAGCTGTTGCATGACGTCGAGCACTTCGCCCACGAGCTCAGGGTCGAGCGCCGAAGTCGGCTCATCGAACAGCATCACTTTGGGGCGCAACGCCAGCGCACGAGCGATGGCAACCCGCTGTTGCTGCCCGCCCGAGAGCTGCGCCGGGTAGGAGTCGAGCTTGTCGCCAAGACCGACCTGGCCCAGCAGGGCAACCGCGTCGCGCTCGCCCTCGGCGCGAGGCACACCTTTGACGTGCACGGGACCCTCCATCACGTTCTCGAGTGCCGTGCGATGCGGGAACAGGTTGAAACGCTGGAACACCATGCCGATCTTGGCGCGCTGCCGGGCGACGTCCCTGGTCTTCGTCTCGTGGAGCACGTTGCCGCGCTGGCGATAGCCCATGAGCTCACCGTCCACCCACAGTTTACCAAACGACTTCCACACCTGGTCGGCGCAGACCATGGCATCATCAGCCATTCCGAGCCTCTCTCTTCGACGCCTTGCGCTCGGCCCTGGCGGAGTTGGCATGCCCAAAGCCGCGCCCGAAGCGCTTCTCGAGGTAGTGCTGACCGACCGTCAGCACCGTGGTGAGCGCCAGATACCAGAGGCTCGCGACAATGAGCAATGGGATCACCTGGAAGTTCTGCTCGTAGACCTTCTGCACGGTGGTGAGCAGATCGTTGCCCGAGATCACCGAGACCAGCGACGTCATCTTGAGCATCGTGATGGTCTCGTTGCCCATGGGTGGGATGATCACCCGCATGGCCTGGGGAAGCACCACGCGGCGCATGGTGAGGCCGCGGGACATGCCCATCGAATACGCTGCCTCGTGCTGCCCCTCGTCCACGGAGATGATGCCCGAGCGTACGAGCTCGGCCGCATAGGCCACCTCGTTGAGCCCCAAGGCAAGGATCGCTGCCGTGAATGAGCCGATGAGCGCACTCGTGTTGCCGCGGCCGAACACCACTCCCACGAACGGGATTCCTACGAAGATCGTAGGATAGAGTGCTCCCAGAAAGCCCCAGAAGATGATCTGCACGAGCAGCGGCACGCCCCGAAACAGCCAGACGTAGATCCACGCCACGACCCGAAGGACGGGATTGTCGGAGAGCCGCATCACGGCAACAATCGTGCCGCCGACGATGCCGATGACCATGGCGATCGCCGTCATCTCGAGCGTGACGACTACGCCGCGCAGAGTCAGCGGCTTGAAGAGATACGCGCCGATGGTAGCAAAGTGGACATGGGGGTTGTGGGCGAGTGACCATCCCAGCGCAAACGCCGCGAACAGGAGAATGGCGGCACTGATCCACCGGCCCCAATGACGGACGGGGACGGCCTTGATCGGCCGCGGCCGCTTCAGGTTCCCGGGAGCCACTGAGGCCGGGGATGCAATGCTGCTCATCGGTTAGCCCTGGTTGACCTGAGCAGAACTGACCGCCGAACCAGCGAGGCCGTATTTCGCGAGGATCTTGCCGTAGGTGCCGTCGGCGATGAAGCCTTGAAGGGCCTTCTGCACGGCGCCAGTCAGCGCCGTATCGCTCTTGACCACACCGGCACCGATGATGGACGGAGCGTAGCCGCCCGGTGCGGCCGGGTCGACGACGGTCTGGTAGACGGAGCCGTTGCCGGCCGTCTTTTGCGTGTACGCAGCATCGGGAAGCTGCACGTAGTCGGCTACCGCCTTGCCGGCCTGGACGGCCAGCAGCGCGTCGCTGTCCTTTGGAAACGTGAGTACCTTGAGGGCGGGCTTGCCCGCGGCGGCGAATTGCTTGGCCAAGGCAGTGAGCATCTGTGCCTGTATGGTGCCACTCTGGGCGGCGACCGTCTTCCCGGCCAGCCCGTTGAGGGTAGTGAGGCCGTGCGGGTTGCCCTTCACGGTCAGCAGCACAGACCCGACTTTGGCGTAGTCAACGAAGCTGAGCACCTGTTCACGCGCCTTGTTGTCGACCATCGCCGCGAGAACCATGTCGGCCTTGCCGGCGGAGAGGGCCGGGATGATGCTATCGAACACGATCTGGTCGAACTGGAAATGCAGACCGAGCTTCGCCGCAAGGGCCTGGCCGAGGTCATAGTCGAACCCGGTGGGCTGGGTGTTGTTGGCATCGGCGTACATCTCGAACGGCGGGTACGGAATGTCGGTGGCCACGCGGAGCACACCGGCGCTCTTGACCGACGCCGGAAGCATCGCGTTAAGGGTGGCGTCGGGCGTGATCGTGACGCCGGCAACTGCCACGCCCGCGGCGGCGGTGGGGCTTGTGCTGGAGCCGGCGCTGCTACTGCTCTTGCTGCTGCCGCACGCCGCGATCAGCAGCGCTGCGGCGAGTGCCATGACGAGCAGCGCGGCGATCTTCGCTGTGCCCCGCCTGCTGGCCCACGCATGTCCTGAGTCGTTCATTTCCTTTGGCCTTTCATCTCTGTTGGCAGGTTGTCTTTGCTGAACCTTCAAGAAGCGATCGGGGCTGTCGACGAACGTTTGCCGGCGCTCACCGGGGCAGACTTCGGTCAGCCCGCGCAGCCCCCAGCCGTGGTTGGCCACGAGCGTGTCGGCAGCCGGCTCGCAGGCAGGTGGCGGCGAGCGTGTCGCCACTGACGGACGAGGGCAAGGCACCGGTGACGGTCATGAGGCGCTCCAGACTGAAGACGACGGGACGGCAGACGCCGACGCGGCGGAAGCGGACCGTCTCAGAGTGAAGCCAAAGAGACTAGACGCTAGCGACCACCGGCCGGCGTGCGTCGTGCACGTCGAGCCCGTGGGCGCAGGCAGCCGTCGAGCGCGCCGCGGGCGCGGCGCATCGAGTACGCGGCGATATGACTCAGACGGCTCATGGTGTGTGGCACTCTATGCGAGACTTGCAAAAGATGCAAGCGGACAAGCCAACCGCACGAGAACTATGCACCGGCGAGTCAACGCCGGCTCAGCCTGCTCACCCTTGTGCCCGTTCGTGGGGTCTTCAGTGAGCGACGTCGCCCTGACCGCGCCAGCACGCAGCCGCGGCGTCGCGCGATCGGACCCAGTCGATGGGCTCCACTGAGCGGCCCGGCCAGTAAAGAGTCGTCGGCGAGGGCGGGCAGACAGCAACCAGGTTACCGCGGGAGATGACGTGCGACGGGGCGACCTGACGCCGGATCGCGTCGAACGGGCTGGCGGCAGGCAAGAGCATGAAGTTTGCCGGACGACCCGGGGCGATGCCGTAGCGTTCGCCGAGGCCGAGGGCCGCCGCCGCTCGGTCGGTAACCATCCGGAAGCATTCTTCCACCTCGGATGGGGCCGTCATCTGGGTGGCGTGGGCCCCCACGTGGGCGACCTGAACCGGGTTGCCGGTGCCAAGCGGATACCAGGGGTCCATGATGTCGTCGTGGCCGAACGCCACGTTCACTCCAGCGCCGAGCATCTCCTTCAGTTGCAGGAGGCCCCGACGTTTGGGATACCCGTCGAAACGACCCCCAAGGTGAAGATTCACCAGAGGATTGCAGATGAGGTTGATCCCGGACCGCCGCAGGATTCGCTGCAACTTGTAGCTGTACGCGGGATTGTACGAACCCATGGCGGTAGCGTGGCTGGCGGTCACTCTGTCGCGCAATCCCGTGCGCAGGGCCTGGGTGGCGAGCACCTCGATGAACCTCGACTGCTCGTCGTCGATCTCGTCGCAGTGGGCGTCGACCATAAGCCCGTGACGAACTGCGATGTCGACCGCGATCTCGATAGACCTGACACCATCTTCACGCGTGTCTTCGAAGTGGGGAATCGCACCGACGACGTCTATCCCACGTCGGGCCGCCTCGTTCATCAGCGTCTCTCCGTCGGCAAACGAGCAGATGCCCTCCTGCGGAAAGGCCACCAGTTGCAGCTCGAGCACCTCCCTGACACGATCGCGAACCTCGAGGAGCGCGTCGAGTGCCTGCAGCGTCGGGTCGGTCACGTCGACGTGGCTACGTACGAAGAGCACACCATTGGCGACCTGCCAACGAAGGATCTCCTCGGCCCGGTCGATCACGTCCGCTCTGCTCAGCAGGGCCTTGCGTTCGCTCCAGCAGGCAATGCCTTCCCAGAGGGTCCCGCTCTCGTTCCAGCGAGGCTCACCGGCGGTGAGCGCGGTGTCGAGATGGATGTGCGGCTCCACGTAGGGAGCTGAGAGCAACGCTCCGTGTGCCTCGATGATCGTTCGAGCGGGGGCAGGTTCGCTGGACGCTGGAGCGATCTCAAGAAGAACACCGCGATCGACGTGAAGGTCGACGGGCGCCGGATCCGGGCTCCCGATGATCCTAGCGCCGCGGACCAGTAGGTCGATCATGAGCTACGCCTCCGGAGTGTCGTCGAACGCTCGGCATCCCGAGCCATCACCGAAAATCCACGCCCATCTGCGCGATGGCGTCCTTGGTGCGTTCGTAGGTGTCGAGCCACGCGGCCTTCGGTTCGATCAGCTTGACGTCGTACACTTCTGGGAAGGGCATGCCGAGGTTGGGGTCTTCGAAGCCATGTTCGTAGAGAGCGAAGAGCCTGAGCACCAAGTCGTTGGCTTCTTCCGGTCCCAGTTTCTGTTCAAAGACCGCATGCGCCACCTCGCCGAAGAACCTGGCTTCGAGCCCGCTGCAGTTGGGATAGACGCCGTTGGTGGCCCCCAGACTGTCCGTATGCAACGCGCTCGTTTCTTGGGCGATGGCCAACGCCGCGGTTTCGTAGAGTATCTCCTGCGTCCCGGCTCCCGCCGTGGTCCAGGCATCCGCCAGCAGAGCGACCGGCGCGTTGCGGGCGAAGGCCCGGCCAACCACACTGTCGACCCACATGGCCTGCTTGGTGCTTACCGAGATGTACTTGTTATGGATCGGATGCAGGCAGTGCATGTCCACCCGGTAGGCCGCGGTCGCAAGCATGATGGCCGCCGCCAATACAATCGCTGCTCCCTCGGGCCCGCCGCCGAAGCCACCGATGATCGGGTTGATCAGGCTGGTGGTAAAAGCGGGGTACTCATAGCCGGTCATCACTCTCGATAGCCGTTTGTTGTCGGTCTTCAACTCGGAGAGCACCGGGATCATGTGTGAGTCGCTCGTACGCATGTAGCGATCGTTGCAGATCGCGAGGGTGCCGAGTTCCGTGGCGCTGCTCTCACCGGCGGCGTAGATATGCAGACCCGGCCTGCCTGACCGTTCCAAGGCCTCGCGCACCCAGATCATTTCTTGCCGACAGGCCCGGATCTCGAGTGGGCCCCCCGTGGTCACGTCCATGCCCTCGATCTTCGTGAGCGATCCGGGGATCAACAGGTCGATCAGCGGCTCCCTGGCGTAGGACATCATCACAGGCAGGAACAGTTCTTCGGGCAGAGGGGTGCCGGGACAACCACCGCAGACGATCATCGGGTAACCGTCGCCGAACCTGCGGGCTCGCAGGACACGCGCGTCCTTGCCCAGGCCCAGTACCATCTCTTGCGGGGCCAGTCTGAGTGCCTGCAGCAGCTCCTGCTCGCTGAACTCGATGATCCGGCTGGTGTCGGTGGAGAACATCCCCATCTCGGTCGCCAAGCGCAGCCCAGCTTCGAAGATGCTGTCTGCCATCTTGTCGTCTTTGGCCACGGCGAGGTCCTTGTTGAACTTGATGCCGTGCTCCTTGACGAGCCCCGAGGTCGTCTTGAACAGCTTCATGTCGAAGTCGTGTTCTTTGATGTACAGGCCGTTTTCCGCCCGACGCAGCACCTCAAAAACACTCGCCATGGTGGCCTACCTCCCTGCGACTAGCTGATGCATGAGCTTGACCCCCGCCCCCGCATTTTCGGCGTACCCATCGGCGCCGGCCCGGACCGCGTACTCCGGCGTCACCGCGCCACCTCCCATGGCCACCTGGAAACGCGCCCGCAGGTCACGAGCAACCAGCAGCCGCGGCACCTGCTCCGCGAAGGGCAGCGACGTGGTCAGGAGCGAGGATAGCCCGATGACGTCGGCATTGCAGTCCAAGGCCTTGTCGATAATGAGATCGGGCTTCAGATCGTGGCCGAGATCGTGAACCGTGAAACCGGCTGCGCGCAGCATGGCGGTCATGATGTTGCGCCCGATATCGTGGATGTCCCCCTGCACCTGCGCCAGCACGATCGTGCCTTTTTTGCCGACGGCGACGTCGTCTCGGGTGAGTGCTGCGCGCAGGATGTCCATCGACTCGTCCATGGCGCCTGCGGCCATGATCAGATCTGGCAGAAAGTACTCCATGGCCTCGAACTTCTCCCCGACCGTGTTGATCCCGACCGTGAGGGCGTCGACGATGCTCTGTGCCGGATACCCGGACCCCAAGGCGTCCTCCGCCAGCTTGGGCACCGCGTCCGTTTCCAGGGCCACCATGGCCTCAGTGATCCTTTTCAGCGTGTCGTCGTTCGCATGGTGCTTCACGGCGCGGACCTCCTATGGTGCTGGGAAGACGGTAACGGTGAGCCAGGCGGCCCGGACGGCCGCCTTGTCGTCAGCGATGAATCGCCAGGTCGCGCTTCACCGCGAGCGGCAATCTCATCGTCGACGCTCTCGGCGCTGTCCCGACAAAACCTCGCTCATCATGGTCGACTCACTGGCCGCGCGTCTCGGCGGTTGCCCGACGACTCGCGGGCGAACTTCCACCGGCTCGGCGCGACCAGTGAGCGACGACGCCGGCTCGCTAAACGCCCGAGGTCGCCTTCTCGGCGATTGCGACCTCCGATTCCGCCGGTTCAGCGAGCGGGGCGGCGACGCCTTCGACGTCTCTCGAGGACTTGGTGATCAGCCTGCGCAACAGGGCGTACACGGCGCCGGCGACGACGAAGCCGACCAGGAAGGCGATATCCCCGTACTGCAGCCAGTGCGACGATCCATAGCCAATGTAGAGCGACGTGTCCATGAACGGTATCGCGACCACGAAGCCGATCAACATGGCGGCCAGAGCATCCCAGCCGGGGCGAAGGAGGTCACTCCTGACGAGGTGCATAACGTCCGGCCGACCGCGACGGCGCCACCAGTCCACCATCTGCACGGCCACGAAGGGCGGGATCCAGTAGGTGATGAACAGCAGGACATTGGTGAACTTCGTGGCGAACGTGCCCTGGTGCAGCCAGAGGGTCAGAAGGAACGCGAGGATCGTCACCACGACTGCCACATATGGTCTCTTGATGCGGGCGCCCGTCGCCTGCAGGGCCAGCGAACCGGAGTAGTCGTTGACGGCGTTGACCGTGATCGTGCCGATCACGATCGCCACCAGGGCGATCACGCCCAGGGCGCCTCCACCCACGAGGTGCTGGATGCCTGCCGAGGTGTCGTTCACGATGATGGCTGCGGCCGCGAGCCCCAAGAGCTCGATCCACGCGGACGAGAGTCCTACCCCGGCAAGGGTCAACCAGAATATCGCCACGCGGGAGGTGTCCGGCTTCATGTAGCGGCTGTAGTCAGAGGCATAGGCAGACCAGGGGATCACGAAGCTCGCCGAGATCGTCGTCATTAGGAGAAAGCCGCCGAAGAGCGCGCCACCGTGCGCAGCGTTCGGCGTGCTGAACTTGCCGATGTCGATGATCTTGATCGTGATCACGAGGAACATGAGACCGAGGACGATCGACATCCACTTCTCAGCGGTCTGCACGATCTCATAGCCCCAGAGGCCCACGAGGCCCTGAAGGATGAGGATGACGGCGAGCCCGAGCCAGAACGGTACGTGGACGAGGATATTGAGCGCCTCGGCGCCGAAGATCGCGTTGATCGCGTCCCATGCCGTGCAGGACGCCCACTGCAGCAGGCCCGGCAGTATCACCGTCCTGCCGAAGGGCAACCGTGCCAGCGGTAGCTGGCCCACGCCGGTCCGCGGCCCCCAAGTACAGAGGATCGCGACGAGAAGACCTCCAAGCAGAGTGCCAAAGACGATAGCGACCGCGCCGAGCCAGAAGCCGAGACCGATGTAGCTCGCCGTCGCCAGGGTCCCGATGAAGAAGGCGGACGGGACGAGGTTGGGCGTGAACCATACGGTGAAGATCCGGTGCAGGCGACCGTAGCGGTTGTCCACCGGGATCGGCGCCATGCCGTGCATCTCGAGGACACGCTGACCCTCACCCGAGGGCATCTTCCCCCCGAATACACCTTCCTCGCCTTCTGGCATGTCAGGCATAGTCTCCCCCCTCCTAGTGATGCAGGTGTCACGCAGAGATGAATGACAATCTATGCGCCGCAACCATGCATGTCCAGACGGTCACGCTCCATTGCCGGACCTTCGTGACCAGACCGTCCGCGGGGTCTAGACGGCGTCCGCATCAGACGATCAGCAGCTGAGTCGCGGGCAGGTGGAGTAGGGCGGCCCGGTCGGTGTTTGGGCCCCTCTTCGGCTGCTAAGAGCGTCCTTGTGCGGGAACTTCTTGTGGCAATGCCGATGTCGGCCGGGGCGCCGGGTGCGCGCCGTTAGCTCGCGACCTTGTCGGCCGGCGTCCAGGGCGTCATGCTCCAGCGCCCCGAGGTGTCTCGCGCCCATCTGTAGGCGGGCTTGGTCCACTGCTCGCGCTTCAGGTAGGCGACCACCGCGGCGACCACGGAGAATCCCACGAGCGCCGCAAAGAGGACAACGATGAACTTCAGGACGGTGATGGCCCCGTTGGTCGCCCTCACCAGACGGTCGATCAGTTCCATCAGTTTCATGACCGTGCACCCCCCATTTCAGTCGTTGTCCGAGATATCATACCGTGCCCTCGGGGTCGAAGTGGGCAGAGGTCCCCGCGGCGCGGTGGAAGAGCAACGAGGCGACCTGCCCGACAAGGAGCAACGGCACCGGATCGCTCACGCGCGCCTGAGAGCGTTGACCCCACAGGCGCCGTCTTCCTGAGAGCGTTGACCCTACAGGCGCCGTCTTCCTGGCGATCGAGCCGCACAGAATGTGTTGACTCGGAACCCTGTCCGTTGCTACAGTTTCGTCGACCTTTAAGTTTGTGTCCCGTGAGACCGAAAAGGGGTGACGACCATGATGCAGCCGTCCCGCCCGCCCTAGTCCAGGGGGGCTTTTTTTATGCAGCCTCCGCGAATGACGAAACGCAGTCAGAACAGAGTGGCTTAACAGGCTTCACAGAGAGGGAGTAGCCATGAAGGTCATGTTCACGTGCCAGACGTGCGGAAGCCCAGTTGAGTACGACCTTGTCTCCACGGAGACTCACGAACTGCGGCGATATGGTGTTCAACACTACGTGTGTGTGCAACGGTGTCTGATGTGCTCTGACCCCGAGCCGTCGTCTGATTCCTTCACATTCAACGAGCTTCTCCAGCGCCGTTGCAGCGACTCATCAGCCTTCACACCGACAATCTTTGGGGCGAACTCGACTCTGGTCCCCGAGGTCGTGAAGGCGATCGGCATCACGAGGTGAGCCACTAGGGCCAGCACCAGAAGTATGGCGACTTGCGGTCAGCCAGGGGCAAGATGACGCCGGAACGATGACCTGACGCGGGATGAACGCGGAACGTCCGCCCCCGTCAACCGCCCCGCCCCTTCGACACACTGGAGCGGCGGGGCGGTCCCTGGCCCGGACCCATCCTTGCCCATGCCGCCGCCTGTGCAACCAACGCCGCATGAACAGCACCGGGTCATGAGTGTTACTGCGGCCCTTGGACGCCGGGCAGCAACGATCTCATCTGGCCGGGACCGGATGGTAAGATTCAAAGATGGACGGTATCCAACGCAATTTCCAGGAGACCATGCCTCCCCTGTCGCCCGACGAAGCCCTGGCAGAGGCAAACCGCTGCCTCTTCTGCTTCGACGCCCCCTGCATCCGTGCCTGCCCCACTCAGATCGACATCCCCTCGTTCATCCGGAAGATCGCCACCGGCAATCTGCGGGGCTCCGCCCGGGTGATCATGGAATCAAACCCGCTCGGCGCCACCTGCGCGCGCGTCTGCCCGGTGGAGGCGCTCTGCGAAGGCGGTTGCGTCTATAACGCGCAGGAGCGCCCGCCGATCCAGATCGGCCGGCTGCAGCGCCACGCCACCGACTGGCTCATCGATTCCGGCGAAACGACGTTCGCGGCCGGCCCGGACAACGGCAAGAGCGTGGCCTGTATCGGCTCAGGGCCCTCCAGCCTGGCCGCCGCGGTGCGGCTGCGCGAATGGGGCTACGCGGTCACGCTGTACGAGGCCAAGCCGCGAGGCGGCGGGCTGGATACGTACGGCATCGTATCGTTCCGGCTGCCCGTGGAGATCTCCCTGGCCGAGGTCGGCCTGGTGGAGCGCACGGGCGCCACCTTCCGCTACAACACGCGCGTGGGCACCGACATCACGGTGGGCGAACTCCTGAAGCGGCATGACGCCGTCTTCGTGGGCGTGGGGCTGGGGCAGCCCGCTTCCCCCGGCCTGCCGGGCGAGGACCTGCCGGGCGTGCGCGACACGCTGCCGTTCATCGAGGAGACGAAGTCGCGGCCGCTGGACACGCTGAGCGTGGGCCGCCACGTGCTGGTCATCGGCGCGGGGAACTCCGCCATCGACGCCGCCACGGCGGCGGGTCGGCTCGGCGCCGAGTCGGTCACCATCGTCTACCGCCGCTCCAAGGAAGAGATCCCCTGCTACGGATTCGAGTTCGAGTTCGCCAAGCAGGAGGGCGTCCGCTTCCAGTGGCTGGCGGCGCCGAAGCGGATCGTCGGGTCGGGCAAGGTCGAGGGGCTGGAGTGCGTACGGACCCGCCTCGGCGAGCCCGACGCGAGGGGGCGCCGCCGCCCCGAGGAGGTGCCGGACTCCACGTTCACGATTCCGGCCGACATGGTCATCAAGGCCGTGGGTCAGGGGCCGGACAACGGCTTCCTGAGCCATCTTGGCCTGCACCTGAAGGGACCCGATCGCCTGGCCGCGGACCGGGAGACCGGCGCCACGAGCCACCCGCGCGTCTTCGCAGGCGGCGACATCGTCGACGGCCGGGATGACGCCACGGTCGTGGCCGTCGTAGCCATGGGCCTGCGCGCCGCTGCCGGCCTGGACAGATCCCTCGGCAGCCCACGAGGCGCCGGTGCCACCGTGCCCGCCCACCCGAAGACGGTCATTCGCAGGAGCGTATCCCGATGATCCAGAACCCGTCTCCCTCAACGATCGACCTGAGCTGCAACGTGGCGGGCATCCGGAGCCCGAACCCCTTCTGGCTGGCCTCCGCGCCACCCACGAACAGCGGCGACCAGATCATGCGAGCGTTCGACTATGGCTGGGGCGGCGCCGTCTGGAAGACCCTGGGCGACCCGATCATCAACGTGTCGAGCCGGCTCGGCGGGCTGCGCTGGCGCAACCAGCCGCTGATGGGCCTGAACAACATCGAGCTCATCACCGACCGGTCGCTCGAGACGAACCTGCGCGAGATCCGCGAGGTCAAGAAGCGCTATCCGAACCATGCCGTGGTCGTGTCGCTCATGGTGGAGTCGAAGCGCGAGGTCTGGCATGACATCGTCAAGAAGAGTCAGGACACCGGCGCCGACGGCCTGGAACTGAACTTCGGCTGCCCGCACGGTATGTCGGAGCGTGGCATGGGCGCAGCGGTTGGCCAGGTGCCTGAGTATGCCTGCCAGATCACCGAATGGGTGAAAGAGGCCGCCACCATCCCCGTGCTGGTCAAGCTGACGCCGAACGTGGCGGACATCCGCTACGCGGCGCGCGCGGCCACGAAGGGCGGGGCGGACGGCCTGTCGCTCATCAACACCATCAACAGCCTGATAGGCGTCGACCTGGAGACGCTCAAAGTGATGCCGAACGTTGGCGGCAAGTCGAGCCACGGCGGTTACTGCGGCCCGGCGGTCAAGCCGATCGCGCTGAACATGCTGAGCCAGATCGGCGCCGACCCCGAGACGGCCCACATGCCGATCTCCGGCATCGGTGGCATCGGCACCTGGCAGGACGCGGCGGAGTTTCTGCTGCTCGGCGCCGGCGGCGTGCAGGTTTGCACGGCGGCCATGCACTACGGCTACCGCATCGTCGAGGACATGATCGAGGGCCTCGAGAACTACATGCGCCAGAAAGGCTGGCGCACGTTGGCCGACTTCAAGGGCAAGGCCGTGACGCAGGTCGAGGACTGGGGCAACCTGGACCTGAATTACAAGGTCGTAGCCCGCATCGACCCTGACACCTGCATCCGCTGCAACCTCTGTCACGTAGCCTGCGAAGACGGCGCGCACCAGTGCATCGCGCCGGCGGCACCGCAAGACGACGGCCGCGTGCTCGCGCCGGTCGTCGACGAAACTGAATGCGTCGGCTGCAACCTCTGCGCGCTGATCTGCCCCGTGGACGGCTGCATCACCATGACCGAAATCGACACCGGCAAGGCGCCCGAGACGTGGCGCGAGTGGCAGAACCGGCTCGCGGCGGGGGCGTCGCCGGACGATCACCCGGGGATGATTTCGGGGCACTGAGCGGGCGGAGCGGGACGCCGCCGACGGCGAGCGCCCCCGAGCGAAACGTCGACAACCCCCACCACTCACGCGAGATCATCGCTCCCCCACTCAATCGCCGGTGCCGAGGCGCGACAGAACGGCGCGCTGTGTAGGTGAAAAAGCTGGTGGTCGATGCCAAGGCCCGCCTACCTTGTATATGTCCGGCTCTGCCGAGGGGTTTCAGGCAACCTTGGGGCCGGGTCAGCGGCCTCCACGGCAGCCTCGCAGTCGAGGTGCAGCGCAGAGCCTGTCCCTCACGTTACTTCATGGCGCCACGTTCTTTGTCTCAGCAGACAGGCTTCACGCAGCCGCTGCGTCGGCGAAGGACTTGCGGTGGTGAGTGCCGAGCGGCGACCAGGACTTTGGTTGCGACGCACGGGTCTGCGTGACCTGTGCGTCGCGTGGCGCTGCTGTTGTTCGGCCGCGACCTACGGTGCCGACCCTCCTTCTGCAACTCCGCTGCGCTACGACTCGCCCCGCAGGCGTGGACGATGAGAGTTCATGCAGCCCCCATGAGGCGGACGGACCTCGCCGGATGGCGCTGCTAGACTGAAAACCGCGATGTCCCACCCGAAGCAAAGCGCCCCGCGTGCCTGAAGGCCAGCCCTCGACCAGCGGCGTCCCAGCGCGCGCCGGCTTCGGCCGCGACCTGTGGCTCACGTTTCTATCGAACCTGCTGTTCGCGCTGGGACTCGGCCTCTACTACCAGCTCCTGAACGTCTACGCCGTCAAGCAGCTCGGCGCCCCGCGCTTCATGATCGGCGTGCTGGTCGCCATCCAGCTCGCCATGACGGCGCTCGGCTACATCCCCGGCGCCTGGGCCGCCGACCACGTCCGCCTCAAGCCGATCATCGTCGCCATCTGGTGGATCACCGTGCCGACCGCGATCAGCTTCGCGCTGGCGCCGAGCTGGCCGTGGCTCATCCCCGGCTACCTGCTGACCGGCCTGTACATGGCCAACAATCCCGCGCTCAAGGTCTACATCATGCTCAAGTCGGAGCCGGCCCACATGGCGCGCAACATCTCCTATGTGTTCGCGAGCTTTCCCCTGGGGATGGCCGTCGGGCCGCTCGCCGGCGGCTGGCTGTGGGCCCACTACGGCATGCGTGTGGTGTTCGCCGTGGCGATCGTCTTCTACATCGCCTCGTCGACCGTCATCAGCCTGATCAAGGACACGCCCTATCACGCCGCCGGTCAGCCCTGGAAGCTCGCCGACCTGCTCGCGCAGCGCGTCTTTCGGCGCAACCTCATGTTCTTTCTGGGGGGCTTTCTCACCGTCTACCTGGCGCAGCCGTTCGTGCTGCTCTACCTCTCTCAGGCGCACCATCAGGGCAAGGTGGCGCTCGG
>PKYM01000005.1 GCA_003132645.1 Actinomycetota bacterium
ACGACGAAACGCGCTGATGCACGGCGCTCGGCCGTAGGTTCTTCACGGCTCTGCGGGCGCGAGCCTCGCTGAGATTCGCCACGGCGCTCGCCGGCAGTCGCACGTTGGACTTCGTCTCGGCGTGCTCGCGGATCGTCAAATAGACGAGGTATGCCAGGCACGACACGACGGCCAGAACCGCGACCGCAAACACAAGGTCGATGGCGACGATCCCGATATCGGTCAGATTCATGGCGCCTCCCGGCACGCAGTGGCCGCCGTCACCGGCGATGACTATCTGCAGGCTACCCAGGATGGCGTTAAGGGGGTGTGTAGGACCGGGCCGACCGTGTTAACAATCCATAAAGGTCACGGGGAGAAGCGAGACGACGGGCACGGGCGTGGGCGGGCTCACGGGCTCGCAAGGGGGTCGATCAGCAAAGGCGGCAGGGCCTGCCGTGCTCGCACAGCACCTTTCGACGGGGAACTGCCGCGCTTCTTTGCGAACTCTTAGCGTTCAGGCCGCCGATTTCACGCCGCGTTAACGTCGACCGGGACACAATCACTGTTGCGAGTGTCGTGTCGCGACTCTCGGCTGCCCTCGTCCAGTGGGCAGAAAGGCGAAAAGGGCCGAATCATGTGGTACAGCATCGCCTACCTTGGAGTGCTCAGCTTGCTACTGGCGGCGGTCTACGAGGGTGCCGTTCGTCGCCAGCGTCACCGCTGAGAGGCCGCGATCGTCACGAGGTCGTCACGAGGGCCATGAGGTCCTCACGAGGGTTCGCCACGGAGCTCTTTGCGGCCGGTGGACCAACCGCGAGAGCTCTATGGCAAGCTGGTCTCGGCGGATTCGGGGACCGACAGACGAAACCCGACGCCGGGCTCAGTGACGATGTAGCGCGGCCCGGCCGGCGACGGCTCGATCTTCTTGCGGAGGTGGCTCACGTGCACCCGCAGGGTCTGCGCGTCTTCGACCCACTCCGGCCCCCATACGTGCTCGAGGATCATCTTCTGGGTCACCACGAGGTTGGCGTTGCGGGCAAGGAACGCGAGGATGTCGAACTCGGTCGGTGTGAGGGCCACCTCGGCGCCGGCCAGCGAGACGCGGCGGCGAGCGATATCGATCTCGAGCTCGCCGGCCACGACGACAGGTGGCGGCGAAGTCAGCGCCGCAGCCCGCCGCAGCAGCGCCCGGATGCGGGCCAGCAGCTCGCCGGCTGAGAAGGGCTTTGTGAGGTAGTCGTCGGCGCCCTCGTCCAAGGCTTTGATCTTGTCGGCCTCGGCGGAGCGCACCGACAAGATGAGGATCGGCGCCGTCATCCAGGTGCGCAACTCGCGGCATACCTCGATGCCGCTGCGGTCGGGCAGCATGAGATCCAGCACGACCAGATCGGGTGGCTCGTCGATAGCCTTGAGCAGCGCCTCTTCGGCAGTGGTCGCCAGCGACAGCACGTAGCCGCGCGAACCGAGGATCGACTGCAGGGCCCTCCGGATCTGCGCTTCGTCGTCGACCGCGAGAATGCGTGTCGGGCGCTCCGGAATGCTCATCGTTCCTCCTCGTTCGTGGCCGCGTTGGTCGGCAGGTCGATCACGAAGCGCGCGCCGCGCGGCGCCACGTCGTCGACGCGGATGCTGCCGCCGTGAGCGTGCACGATCTCGCGCGTGATGGCGAGACCGAGCCCCGTACCCGACGGCACCTTCAGACCCGTGCGCCGGCCGCGGAAGAACTTCTCGAAGACCGCTTCGTGTTCCTCGGCCGGAATGCCCGGCCCCTCGTCTTCGACCCACATCCGCAGACCGTCCGCGGTGGCCTGCGCACCGACTTGTAACAGACTCGTGCCAGCGTACAGCATGGCATTCTCGAGCAGGTTCTGAAACACCCGCACCCATTGTTCAAAGTCGACGCGCAGCGGCGGCAGGTCGTCGGGCAAGGCGATCTTCACGCGCCCCCTCTCGTGTACCGGCAGCGCGTCGAGACTGGTGACGAGAATGTCGGAGAGCTCGTAGAGCTCACGATGCGGCTCCCATGCGCGGGCTTCGAGCCGTGAGAGGTCGAGCAGCGCCGTGATGCTGTTGTTGAGCCGTGCCACGTCGGAGACGATCGCCCGCAGCTCGTCGCGCACGCTCTTTTCATTCCAGGGGACGTCGCCCTCGAGCAGGTTGCTGACCGTCGCCGTGAGGGCGGCGAGCGGTGTCTTGAGCTCGTGGGATACCGACGACAGCAGGCTCGACTTGAGCCGGTCGGCTTCGCGCAGGGCCTCGGCCGCGGTCGCGACCCCCTGCAGCTGCTGACGCTCGAGAAAGGTAGCGATAAGGTTGGCGATCGAGGCCAGCAGGCGCGCCTCGTCTTCGTCGTAGGCGCGCCCGTCGACCCGGCCGGCCACGCTCAGGACGCCCACGACGCCCGTCGTGCTGCGCAACGGCAGAAAGACGCCGCCGCTGCCCTCGGGCACCCTGAACCCCTCGCTCGGCGGCAGCGCCTCGGTCGGCTCATCCGCGGCCGCGTGAGGCAGACCGACCGGCGCATCGTGCGTGTACACCCAGTGGGCGACCTTGGTCGTGCCGCTGTCGGGCTTGTCGAGCGGCGGTGTGACGCAAAACGTGGTGAGCAGGTCGTCGTCACCGACGAACAGCGTGGCCGAGGTCGCACCGAGCAGCCCGACGATCTCACCCAGGATCGTCTCGGCCATCTCGCCGGTCGACGCCTGGGAGACCAGGCCGGCCGAGAGCCGGTTGAGGGCGGCCGTCTCGTGCTCGCGGGCCAGCGCCTGCGCCTCGCGGTCGCGCATGCGCCCCGTCTGCAGGCCCATGACCACGCCGACCACGAGGAAGGCAAACAGCGAGAGGTAGTCCTTGGGGTCGTGCACGACCAGCGTGTGATAGGGCGGCAGAAAGAAGAAGTCCCAGGCAAAAAAAGCCAGCACGGCCGCCAGGATGGCGGGGCCGGCGCCGCTCGCGCCCGCCACCAGCACGACGATCAGCAGGTAGAGCAGCGCCCACTGGCCTTTGGCAAACGAGCTTCTGCCGAGCAGGAAGATCGCCGTCGACGCGGCGATCGCCAGGATTGCCAGGACGTAACCGTGGCGGGCGAACCAGATGAGCACACGACGCAGCATGCGACCTCGATCGGGGGCCGGTAATCGAGACGCGATTGTACGCC
>PKYM01000304.1 GCA_003132645.1 Actinomycetota bacterium
CATCTCTTTGAAGAGGGGCTCTTGGTCAACCCTCCCCTCACTGTTGGTTGTTGAGGACGTGCTCAGTTCTCTTTCGGCGCTTGGTTTGCGCATCGTGTCGGTCGGAGCTGTCCCGGCTTCTCAATTCCGTCGCGGGCCGTCAGGCGGCCAGATGAAAGTGGGAGCTTGCCGAGACAGGATCGTTGCCCAACCCGGGACGGCTGGGCTTGAAGGACTCTTTGCGGCCGAGCACGTGCCAGGCGGCGATTAAGACCTTGCGCGCGACCGCGCTTTTGGCCGGGTTGGACTTGCCGGTGCGCTGCTTCACATCGCAGTAGAGCCGGTACCAGGGGTTGGTCGGCCGCCAGGCCGATTGGGCCGCCTCGATCGCNNGCCCAGCGCAAGGCACCCCCCGCTCTGATGCCGAGTGTCCACTCGGATTCCCTCGCACCGGACTGAGCCAAGACTTGCCGCACTCGCTGGACGACCTCCTGCTCAACAAGACGTCGCACGCCGCGGCCGCCGTCAGCCTGAGCTACGGCGCGGGCATCCAACACCTTATTGGCCTCGTCGGTGACGCTCAGTGAGACGCCGGCGTGTTGGTCGAGCGCATCGATGGCCTCCTCGAGATACCTCTTCAGGAGCACCCGCAAAGCATCGGGCCCGAGTGGCTCAAAGGCAACCACGGCGTCTATGCGAGCGACGAACTCCGCAGAGAGCGACTTGGCCAGTTCCCGCCGCAACGCCTCTCCTTGCTCGCCGCCAGAACCGGGATCTCGAGCGCGCGAGAAGCCGAGCGGATGGGGGGGCTGGTTGAGACCTCGGTTGTGCTGCGGATCCCCGGAGGGTCGGGGACAGAGAAGTGAGTGTCCGCTCCATCGGGCATACTCTGCCCTATACTGGGGGGCGCGTGCTCGATCTCTCTGATATCGGCATCTCGACCGGCGCGTATGCGGACTTGACGCTCGCCGCGGCCCTGCTGCGCATCGCCGAACTTGCCCCGGCGGCCGAGATCTTCTCGTACGGCCAGCACTCGCTCCTCAAGCCCCGCAACGCCCTGGCCGTCGCTACCATCGGCCTGCCGTTCAGCGTGCACGGTCCGTTCACGCACTTCGAGTTTGCCACCACCTCCAGCGGCAAGCATCGCGCCGCCGTCGATCTGCACCGGCGCCACATGGAGGTGGCCGCCGAGCTCGGCGCCTTTCTCTATATCGTGCACCCCGACCTGCATCGCCGGCCGCGGCCCTGGAACCCGAGGGTAGTGGCCGCCCTGGAGCGCTCGTTCGACGAGCTGCGCGGCCTGCAGGACGAGCTCGGTCTCGAGGTCGCCGTCGAGAACATGCCGCTCTCCCGGCAGTCGCACTTCACGGCCCCCGGCGACCTCGACCTGCGGGGCCTCGGCCTCGTTCTGGACACCGGTCACGCCGCCCTCACTGGCACGCTGGCCGACTGGCTCTCCGAGCCGCAGGCCCTCCTGCGGCACGTGCACCTCCACGACAACGGGGGCCGCGGCGACGGCGACCGGCACCAGCCGGTGGGCAGCGGGGTGGTCGACGCCGCCCCGGTGCTGGCCGCGGCGCGGGCCGCCGGCGCCACCGTCGCCCTCGAGCTGACCAACGAGGCCGACGTGCTCGCCAGCCTCGAGTACCTGCGCGCCCACGACCTCCTGTCGTTGCGCGTCCGCTAGACTGACCGTCGCCATGACTCCCCGCAACAACCGACGCACCACGACCTCACCGGCGACCGCCGGTGCCGAGCAGCTCAAAGAGCGCGTCAAGTTCCTGTCAGATCTCGAGCCCTTCAACGGGCTCAGCAAGCTCGAACTCGAACGGGTAGCGCGCTCGATCGTCGAACGGATCGCGGCTGCCGGCGAGTCGGTGCTGGTCGAAAGCGGCGTGCCGGGCACCGAGCTCTACGTGGTGCACGACGGCACACTCGAGCTCGTGCACAAGGATGCCGTGGTCGCCCTGATCACCCGCGGCGAGGTGTTCGGCCATCCGACGCTGCTCACGGGTCGGGCGCCCGAGTTCACGACGCGGGCGCGCGGCGAGTCGAAGCTCTACTGCATCCCCAGGTGAGAGGTACCAAAACGCCGCCAGCAGCACCCTGTCGCGACGCCGCAGCGGTATGCGCCGGCCCCTGGCAAGCACCTGCAACTGGTGACGTACTCGATCTTTTGCGAGAGCTCGTCGCTCAAAGCTAGAGCAAGAATCCTAAGAAGGCGGCGAACAGCCACGGAGAGAAGCGAGAACAGCATGGGCAACCCCAGGGGAAGAGACCGGGAGCGATGATCCTAAGGAGCGCAGCCGCTCAGGCCAATCGCGTGACGGAGTTTCTGGACCCCACAGTCTCCCCCGGGGTGTGCACGTGCACGACCCAGAGCTGACCCTGCAGGCGCTTGGCCATGCGGTAGCCGCGGCGCACGAGCTTCTTGGCCACCGGCCCCACCTTGACGCACACCACGACGCGGTCCTCGGTGGCCCAGGGCCTCTCGATCTCGTGTTCGTCGATGTAGTCCTGGAGGCTCTCGTCGACCTCCTCGGCCGTCTTGCGCAGGGCGAGCTCACGCAGCGCCACGAGGTTGCCTTTACGGAAGAAGTTGCTGAGAGCGCCGGGGATCTTGTCGAGGTCATAGACGACGCCGCGGTTCAGGCGGTTGATGAGAGCGTCGGCAGTGAGGTCGACCAGCACGACCTCGTCGGCGCGGTCGAGCACCGAGTCGGGCAGCGTCTCGCGGACGCGCACGCCGGTGATCTCGAAGACCGTGTCGTTGAGGCTCTCGAAATGCTGCACGTTGACCGTCGAGATGACGTTGATGCCGGCCGCCAGGATGTCGTCGACGCTCTGCCAGCGCTTCTCGTGGACGCTGCCCGGGATGTTGGTGTGGGCGAGCTCGTCACCAGTGCCCACTCGGGCTTGCGGGCCACGACCGCCGCCGTGTCCATCTCCTCGAAGGTCTGACCGCAGAGTCCGCACCTGCCCTCCCCCTCATGCGGGGGAGGGCATCTGCAGACTGTGCGGACCGGACACCGTCGTCCGGGCCCCTCGCTACTTGCCGAAGTAGCTCCGCACGAACTGCACGAAGCGCTCGCTCTCTTCGGGGGTGCCCGGCGTGACGCGGAAGTAGCCTTCCTTGCCGTTGATCGGCTTGATGGTCTTGATCATGACCTGATGGCTCTCGCGGGCTGCGTCGACCATCTCCTGCGACGTCTTGCCGGTCACGCTGGCGTCGACGAGCATGTAGTTGCCGTGCGGCGGGAAGGGCTTGAGGCCTTTCGCCTGCAGCTCCTCAACGAAGACGTCCATCCAGTGGTTGTTGTATGTGACCTTCTCGTCGACCTCCTCGTGGTTGTCGAGGATCGCCTCGGCGGCCGCCATGGCCATCAGGCTGACGTTCCAGGGCAGGTACATGCGATTGAAGGCCTCGATGAGCTCGGGCACGGCGACCGCGTAGCCGAAGCGCACACCGGCCAGACCGTAGGCCTTTGACAGGGTGTGCGAGAGGAACACGTGCGGGTACTTCTCGACGAGGTCGACCTTGGCCGCGACCTGCGGGTGGTAGTCAAGGTAGGCCTCGTCGACGCAGAGCGGGATGCCGAGCTCGCAGAACTTGATGAGGTCGGCGTCGTCGATGAAGATGCCTGTCGGGTTGTTGGGGTTGATGATGAGGATCAGCTTGGTCTTCTCGTTGACCGCCGCCAGCATCGCCTCGACGTCGTACTGCAGGTCGGGCTCACGCAGCGGGATCTGGACGTTCACGCCGCCGCACAGGCCGGCCCGCGAGGGGAACATTTCGAACGTCGGGACCGAGCAGAGGAACTCGTCGCCGGGCTTCATGAAGATGCGCATCATGGCGTCGATCGTCTCGGAAGAGCCGTTGGCTACGGCGATGTTCTCCGGCTTCACGCCGTGAAGGTCCGCCAGCTTCGTGCGCAGCCGCAGCATGCGGTCGGGGTAGCGGTTGCCCTGCTTGATGATGTTCGCCGCCGCGTCGACCACCTTCTGCGACGGCGGCACCGGGTTCTCATTGAGCATCATGCGGCCCAGCTCCGGATGCGCCCAGGCCGTGTCGCAGACGGCGATGCTGTACTGGGGCGCGGTCATCACCCACGGCATGAACAGATCTTCCACCTTGGCCGTTTTCTCCGACATGATCATCGTCCTTTCGTCACGAGACCGAGGGTTCCGCGATACACGCCCCTGAGACGCACGTCGCCGCGAACTCCACCATCTCGTTGGTGGCCTTGGAGAACTGCTCGGCAGTCTTCACGAGCGGGGGAAGTGAGTTGTACTCATCGCGGGTGTAGCCGTCCTCTGTGTAGGCCCGCTCGAAGTACGGGATACGCATGAGCTTGTCCATGACTTCCTTGGGCGGATCGACGTCGATGCGGTTGGCTTCGAACTTGATGTCCTGGATGTCCGAGAGGTTGATGACCTCGTCGATGAGCGACGGCGGACAGGTGACGACGACGTCGGCGCCGGCCTTCTCTTCGAGGTGCCAGAGCCGCTGCTTGCCGTCGACGGTCGGGCCCACGCGCAGCGAGCACGACAGCATCTTGCTCGGATAGCCACCCTCCTTGAGCAAACGGTAGGCCTTCTTGAAGATGGCCAGTTCGGCCAGCCGCACATCGCCCTCGGTGAGCTCGATGCCCTGCTCCTTGCCGAACTCGCGCAGGCCGCCGAGGTCGCCGTAGCGCGCCTCCATGTCGGTGATCACCGAGCGCCAGTGCGACAGATCCACCCCGTTCCTCTTGGCCGTTTCCAGGCCCCGCTTCACGGTTCTCGCGCAGTCCATGAACTGCGGCAAGACAAACGACAGGGTGTTGTTCGTGGCGATGCCCCGCGAGGTGAGCTCCTCGATGAGTTCGTACCCTTGCTTGGTGCCGGGGCACTTGACCATCACGTTGGGATTGACGGCGTGGATCTCCTCGGCCTGCTTGAGCATGGCGTCCCTGTCGAAGGAGCTCCGCGGGTCGACCTGACCGGACAGGAAGCCCTGCTTGTGCCCCGACGCCTCGAACAGCGGCAGGAACATGTCGGAGCCCTGCTTCACGACCTCCTTGTAGAGCAGCCAGAACAGCGACTCCTTGTCGAGCCCGTCGTTTTCCTTGAGCAGCTCGGCGGCGACCTTCTGCCAGCGCGGGGGGTCGTCCTTGATCGCCTGCAAAGACAGGGGCGGGTTGGTCGTGACACCACGGAACAACTGCGTTTCAGGGTTCTCTTTGTCGTACATGCGCTTGAATTGGCGCTTGAGGTTGTCCTGGTCGCCCGGTTCCGCCTTGGCGAGCATCTTGGCGCACCAGTTGGCAAAGATGACGGGCGAAGAATCCCACCAGATCTCCATGCCGGGACTGACCGCGACCAGATCCTCGAGCAGATTGTGCTCCCTCATGTCTCTCCCTTCCTTAGATGACGATTGTCGGGCCCACCGTGGGGTCCCCGTCGCAATACCGATTCGAGCGTGCCGCCTGCCTTGCGCCGACCATGGATTCTACCCACTTCTTCCCCGTCCCGCCCCAAGCGACTCGGAGACCGAAGGCGGGAGTCGAGAAGGACGATCGAGCTCGTGAGCGACGGCAGCGCTCGACCCATACGCGATCCCTTCCCGCAACGACGCCTAGACGCTGTTCGCACGCCTCGGCGACCTGCTTCTCACCGGGCCACGTTGACGAACGTCAACGACTTCCGGGCGATACTCATCGCAGCGCGCGATCGGGGGTAGTGCCCTGCGCACCGGCGCCATCAACGTGAACTCCTCGCAAGGACGTGCACAGCGAGGCGCCGTTTCCAGGCTACCGAAGCAGCGGCATGAGCCGCGCGGTGGGCATGCCGGCGATTAACCTTGCCACGGAGGTGGATGACGTGTTCTTCTTGCGGAAATGATGAACTGCGGCGCTCGCGAGGGCGCAAAGGATGGGCACGTCGCTGGGCCCGGCGGCGTTGGTAGATTATACCGCGAGCAGGCCAGATACCAGCAACACAGTTTGGCCATCTTGGACCAGGGGGGCAGCCATGGCTGACGACCTGCATACACCACCAGCGCAGATGAGAGAGGGCGCCGCTGCAACGGCTCCGCCGCCGGACCCAGAGGCGCCGGCGCACGAGATGACCGACGAGGAGAGGCTCCACGAGCTGGGTTACGCGCAGGAGCTCAAGCGCAGGATAAGCCGCTTCTCGAACTTCGCGATCTCCTTCACGATCATCTCGATCCTATCGGGCTGCCTGACCCTATACTACTTCGGTCTACAGCACGGCGGCCCGCCGGTCATGATCTGGGGCTGGCTGGTCGTGGGCGTGCTCATGCTCTTTGCCGGCATGTCGATGGCCGAGATCTGCTCGGCCTTCCCGACGACCGGCGGCCTCTACTACTGGGCGGCCAAGCTGGCGCCCGGCAACAGCGCCCCCATCTGGTCGTGGTTCACCGGCTGGTTCAACCTGCTCGGGTGGGTCGCCATGACGGCCGGCATCAGCTTTGGCTGCGCCTACTCGGTCTCGGCCTTCCTCGCCCTCTACACCAACCACTCCTACTGGCTGTCGCCCG
This sequence comes from Actinomycetota bacterium, assembly GCA_003132645.1. Classification (GTDB taxonomy): domain Bacteria; phylum Actinomycetota; class Thermoleophilia; order UBA2241; family UBA2241; genus Bog-752. The sequence continues at coordinate 6,521 of PKYM01000304.1, forward strand.
GGCACACCATCGCCATCCTGGCCGTCATCCTGTTGCTGCAGGGCCTGCTGAACACCTACAGCATCCTGACGGGCACGCAGGCCTCCTGGTGAGTGTGAGTGAGCGCTCACACACTAGACCAGTCGCGCAGGCTGGTCAAATCGGCGTTCACAACGGCGAGTATCAGCAGGCCCGCCACGCGCGACCGCGCCGATGCCCCTGCGCCGGCCTCCCAACCGCAGCTTCGTGTCGCGTTACAGCAGTTCGCCCACCTCGTCCGCCGTCACCACAAGCACGCCGCGAGCCCAAGGGAAGCTCGCACGCGTCGCGTCCATGTGGTCGCCTGTCGTCTGGATCTCGCCTCTGCCCCGGACCAAGCATCCCTTTCCCGATCCGGTGACGCCGGTGACGGCGCGGGTGCCCCACATCATCTCTACGCGGGCGTCGCTCGCGAGGTTGCTCTCGAGGCGCGCCATGCCGCCCACGGGGACGCGGAACACACCGTCGTCGCTGTACCCCAACGTGCGGATGTAGTCTCCCCACGTGCCCACCACGTGCGGGCCGTCAGGCCCGGCCGTAGCGATGGCCGCCCACTCCGCCTTCTCGACGACCTCCCGGCACACTTCGTTGATCTCAGCCATGATGAGCCTCCTGTGGATTGTCGCCCCATCATCGCCCGAGATGGACGCTCCACAAACGCGCACCGCCCCGTGGGTATGCCTGAGCAAGGCGGAGCGACGCGGGAGACGAGAGGCGATGGAAAGCCGCGGCGATCGCCCTCGACGAGACCAGGCCGGGTCCCTCTCTGGGCGGGCGGGAATCGTTGCCGCGGTGAGAGCGCGCGACGGAGGGCTCGTTGACCTCAGCGGACTCGAACCCATGAGACGAGTAGCAGCCGCTCTCTCAGTAGGCCGGTGAGGGCCCCGGTGACCGATGCCGAGGCCGCAACATGACTTCGTATCATGTTGTGGTCACAAATCAGGCCACTTTGCTGGGCCAAACGGTGATCGGCCGACGGGTTGCCGACGCCCCGGTGAGGCTAGCCCGGATCTTTCACGAAGC
>PKYM01000211.1 GCA_003132645.1 Actinomycetota bacterium
GTCGCCGGCATCCCGCTCGAGCTCAAGGCTCTCGCCTTCGACCCCTTCGCAGAACAGGAGAACCACGAATGACCGATCGGCTCGCCCAGACCATCGCCCGTATCCAGCCGCTCGACCGGGCGGCGATGAACGCCGCCGAGGCGCGCCAGGCGCAGCTCACCAAGCCGCCCCGGGCGCTCGGTCGGCTCGAGGCGCTCTCCATCCAGCTCGCCGGCATCAGCGCCAAGCCGCGGCCCCGGCTCGAGCACAAGGTCGTCGCCGTCATGGCGGCCGACCACGGCGTCGTGGCCGAGGGCGTCTCGGCCTTTCCCGCCGAGGTGACGCCGGCGATGGTCATGAACTTCGTCGCCGGTGGGGCGGCCATCAACGTGCTCTGCCGCCAGATCGGGGCGCGCGTGGCGGTCACCGACGTGGGCGTGAACGCCGACCTCTCCGCGGCTACCGGCGTGCGGCACCACAAGGTCCGCATGGGCACCGCCAACATGGCGCTCGGCCCGGCGATGACCCGTGCCGAGGCGCTGCAGGCCATCGACGTCGGCATCGATCTGGTCGACGAGGAGCTGCGCGCCGGTCTGGACATCATCGCCACCGGCGACATGGGCATCGGCAACACGACGGCAAGCTCGGCCGTGATCGCCGCGCTGACCGGGCTGCCGGTCGCCAAGGTCACCGGCCGCGGCACCGGCATCACCGTCGAGGCCCTGGCCGGCAAGGTCGCCGTCATCGAGAAGGCGCTGGCGGTCAACAAGCCCGACCCGAGCGACCCTCTCGACGTGCTGGCCAAGGTCGGCGGCCTCGAGATCGCCGCGCTCACCGGTGTCGTGCTAGGGGCGGCCGCGAACCGCGTGCCGGTCGTCATGGACGGCTTCATCTCAGCGGCGGCCGTGCTGGTCGCGGTGCGTCTCTGCCACGAGGCGGTCGATTACATCCTGCCGAGCCACGTCTCGATCGAGATCGGCCACCAGGCCGTGTTCGACGAGCTCGGCCTGATCCCACTCTTCGACCTCGAGATGCGCCTCGGCGAGGGCACCGGTGCGGCGCTCGCCATGGGCTTGATCGAAGCGGCCGCGCGCATACTCGACGAGATGGCGACCTTCGAGAGCGCCGGCGTCGCCGGCGACCCCAACGAAGCCGACTCCGACCTTCGCCGCTAGGGCGGAAAGGACGCCCGCCGGATGGCAGACTGGGACAAGACCGACAAAGAGGGTGAGACGCGGCCACCGTGGGCCTCGGGGTGGGCAGGCGACGACACGCCGCCGGCCTCGCCAAAGGCAGCCGACGACACGTCGCAGGCCTCATCGAAGGAAGACGACGACACGCGGCCGCCGGCGGCCTCGCGGGCTGACGGCGAGGCGTTCTGGGCGCGGCCCGCGGGCGGCTCGCGCGGGTGGCTTGCCACCCGCGCGAGCCGCCTCACGCTGGCCGTCACCTTCCTCACCGCCGCGCGGCTGCCCGATCCCGGCGCGGAGGTGGCGCCCACCGAGCTGTGGGCCAGCATGGGCCTCTACCCGCTCGTCGGGCTTGTCCTGGGGCTGGTCGGCTGGGGAGTCTATGCGCTGCTGCTGTACGCGGTCACCCCCCTGGTCGCTGCCGCCCTCGTGATCGTCGGCCTCGAGCTGAGCAGCCGGGTGCTGCACCTCGACGGCCTCATGGATACCGCCGACGGCTACCTGAGCGGGGCGCCGCGCGAGCGCGCCCTCGAGATCATGAAGGACAGCCGGGTGGGCGCCATGGGCGTCTTTGCCGCCATCGCCGTGATGATCGTCAAGGTGAGCGCGCTCGCTTCGCTCACGCGCCCCGGCGCCGCTTTGGGCCTGTTGATCGGCCTGAGCGCGGCCCGCGCGCTGCCGGCGCTCGACGTCCGCCTGTTCGCCTACGCCCGGCGCGAGGGCACGGGCGCGGCCTTCGCCGGCGCCGGCACGACCGACGGCCCAGTGGTGACGGCGGTGGCGTTCGCCGCCGTTGCCGCCATCGTCGTCGGGGTCCTGGCTCACGGCGGCGTCGGTGCGCCGCTCGGTCTGCTGCTGGCCGGGGCGGCGGTGGCGCTGGCGCTCGGGGTGCAGGCCCTCGTGGGCCGCCGCCTCGGCGGCCTGACCGGCGACGTCTACGGCCTGGGCATCGAGCTGGTCGAGGCGCTGGCGCTGGTCGGTGCCGTGATGATCTTCCGGTGAAGCTCTATCTGGTGCGCCACGGGCAGTCGGCCGGCAATCTCGCCGGCCGCATGACCGGCTGGAGTGAGCACCCGCTGACCGCCCTTGGCACAACCCAGGCGCGCCGCGTGGCCGCCCGGCTTGCGCCGCTCGGCCCTATGGCCGTCTATGCGAGCGACCTGCCCCGCGCCCTGGACACGGCCCGCCTCATCGCCGCGGCATGGGTGAGCGCTGAGCCGCCGGTCCCGCCGCCGGTCGGCGCCGAGGCCGCGCGAGCGGCGGGTGCTGCCGTGACTTTCGACCGCCGCCTGCGCGAGATCGACCTCGGCGACTACGAGGGCTGTTCGTGGGACGAGTTTGGCGCCGACCGCGCGCTGGCCGACGCCTTCGCGCGCGAGCCGCTGCTCACGACGCTGCCCGGCGGCGAGTCTCTGGCGATGGTCCAGGAGCGGGTGATCGCCGCCTTCGAGGAGATCGTGGAGAGCGGGCAGGCTGTCGCCTGCCTCGTCTCTCACGACGGTCCGATCCGCACGATCTTAAACCACGTTCTTCAGGTCCCGCCGGAACGCCACTGGGCTTTCTCCACAAGCCACGGCGGCTTGACCCTGCTCGAAGCGAGCACGGGTTGGGTCAGCGTGCGGTTCGTGAACGACACAAGCCACCTGCTCGGACTCGACACGGGTGGCAGCGATGCCGCGGACGCCGTGGACGGTGCCTTAGGGCTTTAAGCCTCGGCGGCCTGCAGCCGGCGGCGCAGCACGCTCACCACGACGATCACGCCGGCCGCCAGGGCCAGCGCGGTGAGCAGCGCCGCCAGGCCGGCGGCGCCCAGCCCCGCCAGCCAGACGAACGGACCGGCGAGCGCCGCGAACAGTACCACGAAAGCCTTGGAGATGTTCGGCGTGCTCACGAACGAGTACCCCAGGGCGACGAAGCAGAACGTGGCGACGTAGCCCAGCGGCGCGCGCAGGGCCTGCTGCAGCGGTCCCGGCCGGCGTTTCGTCGTCCGGCGACGCTGCTTTTTGTGCTTCATCCACCAATTGACGGTCACCAGGCCGGTGCCGTGCCACAGGGCCCAGAGGGCCCAGTTGAGGCCGACGTAGTGCCACAACCCCATGGTCATCATGCTGGCGTAGAGGCCCAGCCAGACCTTGCGGGTCGCGCCGAAGACCGGAAAGTAGACGTTGTTGCGACACCACGACGACAGCGAGATATGCCAGCGCCGCCAGAACTCCGCCAGGTTCTGGCTGAGAAACGGGTAGTGGAAGTTCTCCATGATGCGAAAGCCGAACAGCGCCGCGAAGCCGATGGCGAGATCGGTGTAGGCCGAGAGGTCGATGTAGGCCCTCACGAAGACGATCGCGCAGAAGGCGCTCGCCTGCAGGGGATGCGCGCTCTCAAAGCCGAAGCCGGGCCGCAGCACCCGGGTGACGTACGGGCCGAAGTAGATCGCCATCACCAGGTCCTCGACGAAGATCTTCTTGAAGTAGCCGATAACGATGCGCCGCAGGCCGGCGTTGAAGAGCGCGAGGTCGAAGTCGACGCTGCGCTTGCCGTAAAAGCCCTGATAGGTCTCGAGCGGCCCCGCCGGGAAAGTCGGCAGGAAGAGCATGAAGGCCAGCAGGTCGCGAAACGAGTTGTCGCGCAGCACGCCGCGCAGGTGATCGAAGACGTACTGCAGCAGGCGGAACACGAAGTAGCTGATGCCCAGCGGCATGACGAGATGGCTCCACAGCCAGTCGTGACCCCACAGCCGGCCGACCATGACCTGGCCGTACTTGCCGATCGCCAGGGTGACGACGGCTACGGCTACCGCGATCACGAGCGCGCGCGCGGTGGTCAGACGCCGGGCCTTGAAGGCCTCGACGATCTGGTGGGCGACGAAGGCCAGCCCCACGGCGACCACGGCGAAGGCGGGCTGCAGCGCGGCCAGCACGGTCAGCGACAGGATCACGATGAACGTGCGCCTTTGACCGTCGCGGCGCAGCGCCAGCCAGTAGACGGGGAGGGCGACCAGCACCACCGGGATGAGCAGCCAGGTGAAGTAGATCCTCACCGCGGTCTCCGGTCGAGGCGCAGCAGCTCGGGGCGGATGGCCTTGCCCGATCCGGTGCGCGGGATCTCGGCCAGCGCCACGACGCGGCTCGGCAGCGAGGTCGCCGGCAGGGCGTGGCGCAGCGCGCGCATGACCGTGGCGCGCTCGAAGGTGGCGGGGTCGCTGGGCACGACGAAGGCCACCGGCACGCGGCCCAGTAACTCGTCGTCGGCGGCGATCACGGCGACGTCGGCAAACAGCCCGAGCCCGCGCAGGGCATCCTGGATGTGTACGAGCGAGACCTTCTCGCCGCCGCGCTTGATGATGTCGTCGCGGCGGCCCTCGACCCACACGAATCCGTCGGCGTCGCGGCGCCCGAAATCGCCGGTGCGAAAGCCCTGAGGCGTGAGCGACGCCGCGGTCACGTCGGGATCGTCGAGGTACTCCTGCATCACGAGCGGCCCGGCGACGTAGAGCTCGCCGACCTCGCCATCGGCCAGCAGGTCGCCGTCGGGTCCGTGTACCGTGACCGTCATCTCGCCGATCGGCCGGCCGACTGAGCCGCGACGCCGGTCGAGCTCGTCGGGCGACAGCACGCAGAGGCGGCCCGACACTTCGGTCAGCCCGTACATGTTGAAGAGCAGCAGGCCGGGCAGGACGCGTCGCGCGCGGTCGATAACGTCGAGCGGCAGGTGGTCGCCCGAGCTCACCCAGAACCGCGGGGCGCCGGTCGGACACGGCTCGGCGAGCGGCTCGACGACGCGCACCAGGTGAGCCGGCGCTCCGCCGAAGCCGGTGCAGCCCGCCTCGGCGATCTCGTCGAGCAGGCCGGAGCCGAAGAAGAAGCCGGACCGTCCGGCCGTGCCGCCGCCGTGGGCCATGAGCGTGAGGAAGTGACAGATGCCGCTGGTGAAGTAGGGCGGCGTGTTGATGAAGATGCGGTCGGCGGCTGTGAGCCCGAGTCGGTCGGCGACCAGGCCGGCGTTGGTGCCGATGGCGCGCAGCCGCTGGCAGACGCCCTTGGGCCGGCCGGTCGTGCCCGAGGTGAACATGACCATGGCAAGTTCGTCGGAGCCGACGGGCACGAGCGCGTCAAGGGCCTCGGGC
>PKYM01000232.1 GCA_003132645.1 Actinomycetota bacterium
GCGGCTCAGGTCGCGACGGGCGGGGTCCAGCTCTGCAGGTCTGGGGCAAGCTTCCAGAGGTCGATCCCCAGCTTGTCGTTCTCGCGATAGTCGATGGGGATGTCGACGATGACCGGTCCGGAGGCGGCGAAAGCTTCGCGCAGCACTGGCCCGAAATCTCCGGCGCGTGCCACCCGAAACCCCTGCAATCCGAACGAACGCGCAAGGGCGACGAGGTCGGGGTTGCCGAACCGCGTGCCCATGACGTGACCGAACCGGCGGCGCTGATGCATCTCGATCAGGCCGTAGCTGCCGTCGGTCCAGACCAGGACGACCAGCGGATGCCCGAGCCGCCCGGCAGTCTCGAGCTCAGCGACGTTCATGAGAAACCCGCCGTCGCCGACGATGGCGACCACCTTGCGCTGCCCTTTCACGGTAAGGGCGGCGGCGATCGCCGCCGGCAGGGCGAAACCCATGGCCGCGAAGCCGTTGGAGATGAGCACGGTGCTCGGCTCGTGAGCCTCCCAGAAGCGCGCCACCCAGAGCTTGTGCGCGCCGACGTCGCTCACGAGGATGTCGTCGGCGCTCATGAGTTCGCGCAGGTCGCGCAGGACGCGCTGCGGCTTGATCGGCGTGTCGTCGTCGTCGCCGACGTCGAGCGCCACTTCGAAGGCGCGGTGATAGGGCGGCACGTCGACGGCCGGCAGCGACCCGTCGCCCAGCAGGCGACCGAGCTGGACGAGCGTGGACGCGAGATTACCGACCAGCTCGACCTCGGGCACGTAGTGGGCGTCGATATCGGGCGTCACCGTGTCGATGCAGATGATGCGCAGGTCGCCGGTGGGGTTCCAGGACGACGGCGCCCATTCGACCTGGTCGTACCCCACACAGATGACGAGGTCTGCCCGCCCGAGGAACCCGGCCGGGTAGTTCTGCGCGTGGAGCCCGGCTGTGAACAGAAAATGCTCGTCGTCTGCGTCGACCACGCCCTTGCCCATGAAGGTGGTGATCACGTGCAGCCCGGTCCGACGACAGAACTCACGCAACTCCGGCGAAGCTCCCTGACGCACCACGCCGTGGCCGGCGAGCAGCACAGGGCGGCGAGCTCCGCTGATCAAGTCGGCCGCCTTCCGCAGCGCCTCGTCGTCGGGCTCGATCATCGCCTGTGGCATGCGCTGCAGGCAATGGGAGCTCGCCACCGGGCTAGCCATGACATCGGCGGGCAGTTCGAGATGAGTCGCCCCAGGCTTCTCGGCAGTGGCCACCGAAAAGGCCTTGCGAACCGCCTCGGGCACCGTGCGCGGGTCGTGGACCCGCGCGTTCCACTTGGTCATCGGCTGCATCATCTCGACGATGTCGATGAACTGGTGGGTCTCCTTGTGCATGCCCGAGAGGTCGGTCTGCCCGGTGATCGCCACGAGCGGCGCGTGGTCCAGGTTGGCGTCGGCGATACCGGTAGCCAGATTGGTGGCGCCCGGGCCCAGCGTCGCGAGGCAGACGCCGGCCTTGCCGGTGAGGCGTCCGTAGGCCTCGGCCATGAAGGCGGCGCCCTGCTCGTGGCGGGTCGGGATGAAGGTGATCTGGCTCGAGCGTTCGAGCGCGGCGTTCAGGTCAAGGGTCTCCTCGCCGGGGATGCCGAAGACGTACTCGACGCCCTCGTTTTCGAGGCAGGCGACGAACTCATCGGCGGCGATGAAGGCTCGCGGCGGCGCAGCCTGCTGCACGTCGCGTGTAGCCTCGGCCCGAGGATCGCCCGGTGTCGTACGTGTGTCCATGTTGCGCTCGACTGACACAGTTCTACCCGATTCGGGCGATCGTCGACCGCCAGGCCGGCGCGACGCGACCGCGACAGGTCGAGGGCCGCCGGCGCAGCGAGCTCTGGCAACGCCGGCGCAGGAGCTCTAGGGACGCCGGCGCGGCTCGCCGAGGGCGGGCTCGGCAGCGTAGGCGTCGAGGCTGAGGTAGTGCGGCCAGGCGAGCGGTTCGAGGTATCGTGCCGCCAGGCCGACCATGGCCGCGTTGTCGGTGCACAGCGCCACCGGCGGCACGAAGACCTCGAGGCCACGCTGCTCGCAGGCGTCGGTGAGGCGGCGGCGCAGCCGCGAGTTCGCGGCCACGCCGCCGCCGACCGCCACCCGGCGCAGCCCCTCCTGCTCGGCGAAACGCACGGTCTTGCTCACGAGCTGGTCGATGATCGCCTCCTGATAGGAAGCGGCGATCGAGGCGCGCCGCGCCTCGATCTCGACCTCACCCTCGTGGTCGCGCAGGTAGTACAGCAGGGCCGTCTTCAGGCCGCTGAAGCTGAAGTCGAAGCCCCGCGGCAGGCTGCGCGGAAAGGCCACGAACGCGGGATCGCCGGCGGCGGCCAGCAGATCGAGCTCGCGACCGCCCGGGTAGGGCAGGCCGAGCAACCGGGCGCCCTTGTCGAAGGCCTCGCCCGCAGCGTCGTCGAGCGTGCGCCCGACCACCCGGAACTCGACGCCGTGTTCGACGACCGCGAGCAGCGTGTGGCCGCCGCTGGCCGTGAGGCACACGAACGGCGCCTCGACGCCGAGCGCATAGGCCGCCGCGAGGTGACCCTGCAAGTGGTCGACCGGTGTGAGCGGCAGGCGGCGCGCATAGGCGATCGCCTTGGCGGCGGCAAGGCCCACGAGCAGCGCGCCGATCAGCCCGGGGCCGGTCGTGACCGCGACGGCGTCGAGGTCGTCCCAGCCTGCCCCGGCGTCGGCCAGCGCGGCGGCGACCGCAGGCACGAGCAGCTCGGTGTGACGTCGCGAGGCGACCTCAGGCACGACCCCGCCGAACGCGGCGTGGAACTCATGCTGCGACGAGACGATCGACGAGCGGATGGTCGTCGCCTCGGCGGCGATCTCGACCACGGCCGCGCTCGTGTCGTCGCACGAGGTCTCGATGCACAGCAGGAGGCTCAGGCCGAGTCCCCCTCCCACTCCTTCCACATGATGAGCGCGTCCTCACGGTTGTCGGAGTAGTAGCCACGCCGCACGCCGGTAGCCACGAACCCGAAGCTGCGATACAGCTCGATGGCGGATTCGTTGGACACGCGCACCTCGAGCGTGTGGCCGCGGTGTCCGTCGAGCTCGGTGATCTCGAAGTAGGCCTCGAGCAGGTCGGAGCCGGCGTGGCGGCGGCGGCAGGCCACGCTCACAGCCAGGTTCATGATGTGCCAGACGTCGACGAACATGTCGGCGATCAGATAGCCCGTCAGGCGGCCGTTGACCACGTAGCCCAGGCAGAGCGCTTCGGACTTGGTCAGCATCGAGGCGAAGACGTTGTGATGCCAGGGCAGCGTGAAGGTGTCCTTCTCGATGGCGACGATCGCTGGCAGGTCGGCGACCGTAAGCCGGCGGATGACGGGCAGCCCGTCGGCGCTCGTGTGACCGGGCAGCGATTCGATCATGGTGACGGCCGCCGGTTCGACGGCACGGAAAGACTGCGAGCGCGCGGCAGCGCGTCGGGCTCTCGCCCGTAGAGCGGCAGGGTGTCGGCGAAGCCGCGCGTGATCGCCGGCGAGCCGGCCAGGAAGCTGCGGGCGACCATCAGCGCGCTGGGACCGGCTACGGCGCGCGCGAACGCCACGGTCGCCGGCAGCAGGTCGGCGTGCAGGGTCGCGCCGTCTCCGCCCACGACCGCGCCCGGCCAGCGCCCGAGGAACTCAGGCAGGGCCGCGGCGCCCACCACGGTGAGCCCCACGACAGGCTCGAGGTCGGCGCCGGCCGCCGGCGAGCCGCGGCGGTAGACGGCAGCAAAGACCTCGTTGCGACGTCCGTCGATCAGCGGCACGAAGTGCGCGGCGCTCGCGTTCGCGCCTGCCGCGTCTGCCGCGAGGCCGCGTGCCAACGCCTCGAGGCTCGGCACCCCGGCGAGTGGCAGCCCCGTCGCCTGGGCGAGCGCGCGGGCGGTCGCGACCCCGATGCGCAGTCCGGTGAAGGTTCCCGGCCCCAGGCCGCAAACGATGGTCGCGACCTCGTCGAGGTCGACCCCGGCGGCGCTCAACGCCTCGTGGACGCCCTCGAGCAGACGCCGGGCCTGCAGCGGCCCGCCGGTCGAAAGCGAGGCGCCGAGCAACCCGCCGTCGGCATCGACGACGACGGCCGACGCCGCGGCGGTGGAGGTTTCCAGCGCGAGGATCACTGCTCGATCCCGGCCGCCGTCATCTCGCGCGCCAGCGCCCGTTCGAGACCCGGCGCGGCCCGCAGTTCGAGACCGCGGCTTTCGGGGGTGCGATGCGTGAGCAGCACGTCGACGTCGGCGGGCGGCAGCTCCGCCGCGCCCGCCTCGGGCCATTCCACGAACGTCACGGAGAGGCCGTCGAGGTAGTCCTCCCAGGCGAACAGCGCCACGTCGGCGCCGGCGCCCAGGCGATAAAGGTCGAGGTGATGGAGGCGCAGCCCGGCTCTGCCCTCGTAGCTTTGCGCCAGGGTGAACGAGGGACTCGTCACCACACGCTCGACACCGAGCGCCCGCAGGACGTCGCGCACGAGGGTGGTCTTGCCTGTGCCCAGCTCACCGCGCAGCGTGACGAGCGCGGGCGGACCGAGCTTGGCGGCGAGAAGGCAGGCAAAGGTGCCGGTCGCTTCCGGCGAGGTGAGCGTCGCGGTGAGCATGCCTCTAGAAGAGGCCGAGCTGCTCGGCCGGTCCGCCGGTCAGCGGCGGCAGGGGGGCCGGACCGGTCGGCGGCAGGGCGTCGCCGGCAGGCGGCGCGATGTCGGCCGGTGG
>PKYM01000018.1:0-1315 GCA_003132645.1 Actinomycetota bacterium
GATAAACGCACCCCTCAGGCAGACCACGACCGTCGAGGAGTGTCGCCTGCTCGACTGCGACGAGCTGCTTGGTGGCGGCGCGGCCCGGCGTGCGCCCCGCGGCGAGATCGCCTGGACGATGGGCGCTGAGCTCTGTGGCCTGCTCGCCTACAGCGTCGTCGAGCACTACGCCTTTGCCGACCTTGCCCCGCTCTACCACCACTGGTACGGGGGCCGGGGCCTCAGTTGTGACCAGATACGCCTGCAGCGCGAGCCAAGCGGGCGCTACCTGGCAAGTTGCCCTGGCTACCAGTGTGGCGGCCGGCCGGCGCGCAAGCTCTACGCACCACGGGGCGAGAGTCACTTTCTCTGTCGCGGCTGCCACAAGCTGGTCTACGACGGCAAGGTGCGCAAAGACGAACGGGCCCTGCTGTACATCGTCGCCAAGATCTCGGCGCAGCTCGATGCCGAGCTGCGCGACGCCCAGGGGCTGCCACCCCTTTCCGGCCAAGCGCCGCCCCTGCCCGACCCCGACCGCTGTCGTGGCCTGCTCGACCAGGAGCTGATCCTGGCCTGCCTGCGCCTGCAGCGCGCCGGGCTTTCGGTGCGCGCGATAGCGACCTATGTCGAGCGTTCCAAAAGCAGCGCACAGCGCATCCTGGCAGCCGGGCCCGGGGCGCTCGATCGCAGAGAGCTCTTCGCCCAGCGGCGCTTGACCCGCGAGCCCTTTGCCTCCGGCTTTGTCCCGATCTCGCTTCTTCGGGCGCGCGAGACCAGGGTGCTCTTCCGCGACCAGGACGGCGCGCCGCCCGATACCATCACCTGCGTCGATGAGATCCAACCCTTCTGGAATCAGCTGCGCATTCGCGGCGAGGTGCGCATCTTGGTGGAGCAGCGCAAGGCCCGCGAGGCGCAGGACGAGAGAAACCGAAAGCGAGCCCAAGCAAGGCCAAGCCGCAGCGGTCACTGAATTAGGCGCCCTGGGCGCGCTCGAGCCGTGTCGTCGCTTGCGCCGGCTCGAGTCGTGATCGAGTTGCCGCGTCGCCTCGCCAGCCGACCAGGCGGCTGCGGCCAGCGGCGCTTTGCTCATACTCTAGCGGGCACGTCTGAAGCAGTGCCCAACGCCACCCAATCTCCCGCTGATCTCGTCGGGAGCCTGCAACAGAGCAGCCACGACGCTGCTCTCGCTTCCATCTGGGCCTGCCCGATTCGCGTCAGTGCGCGAGAACCATGCCAACTGCGAAGAGCACTCCGTAGACGAGAGCCGTCTGTCCCGTCTCGGCGAGCGCGGCGTTCAGCTGCCGGCCGGTCTGCGCAAAGACTCGACGCGTAGCCC
>PKYM01000018.1:1321-3730 GCA_003132645.1 Actinomycetota bacterium
CACCGATGCGCACCGCGATGGTTCGCTTGTCGACGACTCGATCCTCTTCGATGTCGCGAAGGTTGTTCACGACGATGATGGCCGTAATGACGGCCCCGACCGCCGTGCCCATGAGCCAAGCGAGGCCCGACGTCGTTGCCGTCTGCAGCCAGTAGGTTCCCACCACCGCAGTCAGCCCGAAGAACAAAAAGACGAAGAGCTCGCCGAGGCCGTGGTAGCCGAGCGGGTAGGGTCCGCCCGTGTAGGCAACCGCAGCGACGATCGCCGCGACGCCGATGACGGGCACCATCACGCCCCGCACGAAGGTCAAATAGATGCCTATCGCCAGCGCCAGGGCAAGCGCGACTTTCAAGCCGCGTTTGACCTGATCTCGACTCAACAGGCCCGACTGGGTCACGCGCACAGGGCCAAGCCTGTCGGTGGTGTCGGCGCCGCGTTCGTGGTCGTAGACGTCGTTTGCCAGGTTGCTTGCGATCTGGAGCAGCAGTGCCACGGCCAGCGCCGCCAGAGCCGGCCCAAAAGAGAAGCCACCGTCTCGCCAAGCGAGGGCGCTGCCCACGATCACGCCCGTCGCCGCTGCGGGCAGGGTCTTGGGGCGCATCGCGAGCCACCGACGACCGAGCGTGCTCGGGCTTTCATGATTGCCGTAGAGAGCCAGCTGCGAAGACGGGCGCACGTCCCTGCCTCAACCTACGCAGTCCACGCTCCGATCCGCTACTTCGCGATCACGACATAGCCATCTTTGCGGGGAGCAGCCTGGGGGTGTTCGCCGTCGGGGTAGCCAAGGATGCAGGATCCGACGCCCACGTAATCACCCTCCACGCCCCACGTCTCAAGCAGCGCTTTGCCCTGGTCGCTTTCGAACATCTGCCGTGTGCGGTGCACCCAGCACGAGCCTAAGCCAAGGGAATAGGCGCCGTTGAGCATGTTGCCCAGGGCGAGAGTCGCGTCCTCTATAGGGGTGACCTTGGTCGTGTCGGCAAGCGCGAGCACGATGGTCGGTGCCCCGTAGTATGGGTCGGAGTCGCTGCCCATCACCGCCTGATTCATGCTGGTAAGTGTCACCCTCGCCTCTGCGTCTTGCACGACGATGAGCAGCGCGGCCTGCTGGTTGCCGCCGCTGGGCGCGTAGGTGCCGGCCTCAAGGACGGCGTGCAGTTCCTCGTCTGTGATCTGCTCTGGCTTGAACTTGCGGATGCTGCGTCTGTCGAGCAGCGTCTTCACGGTTTCATTCATCGGTTCGGTCCTCCTAGTGAACGACGGTAGGGCTGCCCGTGGCGTTCGGGCGCCCCGGGCTTCTTGGCACTCCCAGCGTGATAAACGGCTACACGACGCAAGCGCCACGCCTGAGAGTCATGCCTACCCGGTGAGGCTAGGGCTCAGCAGCTCGCGGGCTCCCGAGACGACGTAACCGCCGTGGTAGCCGATGAACCCCTCGAATCCCGAGGAGACGACTTCCTTTGCCGAGGCAAGTGACTGCTCGACATCGGCGGCGTAGCCCGACGGAGACGCGCCAATCACGCCGTCTTCGAGTCGCAGCAGATCACCGGCAATCAGCAGGGAGCACGCCGGCAGATAGAGGCACAGGTGACCGGCCGTGTGGCCCGGAGTGTGCAGGATCCGCACACCGCCGAGCATGTTGAGCTCCTCCCCGCCCACCAGGCGCAGATCAACGACGGTAGGAGTAACTGCGTTCCTCTGCTTCAGGCGCGCCTCGGCGGCGGCACGCTGCTCGACCGGCATGGCAGCCAGCATCGCCTCGAGACGCTCGGGCGCCATGCCGGGTCGGGGCTCCGTGCCCTCTATCACCGCGGCGTCGTCTCTGTGCGCCCAAACTTCCGCACCGCTGAGCTCGAGCATCTCGTTCAGCCCGCCGACGTGGTCGACGTGGTGATGGGTGATGATGACGCGGCGGATGGCCTGCGGCGCCAGACCCATCTCATCCATATAGGCCAGAAGCCCGGTCGAGCTTACCGGCAGACCGGCGTCGACCATCGTGATTCTGCCGTCTTCGACCAACAGACAGATGTTCATGGAGACGTTCGTGGCACCAGGGGTACCGACCCCTGCCGCCAGCGGCACGACATGGACGCCGGGCAGAATCTCAGACACCTTCACTCCTTTTGCCGCCGAGGGCGGCGAGTAGTTCAACAGGGAAGTGTGTGTCGCCGACCGTGGACGGCCGAACAGCCTCTACTGTTCAACCAGAGCCAGCGCCTCTTGGGACTCACGACTGACCTCTTCAGTCTGTGGCTCGTGCCACAGGGGCTCGTACACGCGACTGACGCCGGCCGAGTAAGCATCCACTGCCCCGCATAGCCCAGTGACGAGGCTCTCGGCGCCCGCATGCGTCGGGCACGCTCCGCAGGCGGCCATGATCTCGCGTGACTGCTCGGGGTTGTCGATCAG
>PKYM01000236.1 GCA_003132645.1 Actinomycetota bacterium
GCAACGTGTAGCGCTATGGGCTCCTTCGCGATTGCGGCCGGGGCAGTACCGGAGGTATCAGCTCCCCGACCCGGTCACGCCCGCAGACGAATGAATCATGCCGAAACCGGCAGGCTGGTATGGAGCGGATGTGGCTGGCGGCCGTCACGTGTCACCGGAGAATGCCCTTTTACGACCGGAGAATGCCCTTCACGTGCGGGCAACGGGCACAGTCGCAGGTTCTTCACTGCGCCTGCCGCCGCCGCTGACCACCAGCGCCGCCCCGGCGATGCTGATCGCCGCCCCGAGCAACAGGCCCCAGCCAGGCTGAACGTGCAGGATGAAGAGGCTAAACAGGGCCGCCCAGAGCACGTAGGTGAGGTTCACCGGCATCGCCCGGCCGGGACCGAGACCGTTTATTGCCAGGAAAAAGAGCAGGTAGCCGCTGGAGCTGAGCACGGCGGCCAGCGCGATCCAAAGGACGCTGCGCGAACCAAGCGCTGAGACCATCAAGGGATAGCCCCCCAGCAGCGGCAGGATGACGAGCGCCAGGGCTAGAAACGAGGAACCCATGCGCAACGTGGTCACCACAGTGGCGTCCAGAACGCGCATGGCTCGTGCCGCGAAGATCGGCTCAATGCCGTAGCCGAGGGCGCAGACTAGTGCGAAGACCACGCCCAGGGCGAAATGCGGGTGAGCACCCGCGGGCGGCCGATAGGTCGCCAGCGCGGCGCCGCTCACGCTGAGCACGATGCCTGCCCAGGCGCGCCGGGCGAGACGGTCGCCCAAGAAGAGGCGGCCGAGCAGGGCGCCGATCGCCGGCGAGAGCGCGGTGATCGCGTAGGCATAGGCCACCCCGGCGTACTGGTAGGCGACGTACAGGCTCACGGTCGCGACAGGGCCGCCGAAGAGGCCAGCCACACAGGCAAGCCGGCCGGGGCGGCTGCGAAGCGCTGCAGCGAGCACGCGCAGCCGCCCGCTGGCCGCGTCTTGGGCCAACTGCCAGCAGAGACGCACCAACTCGTTGATCGTCGAGCAGGCCACGGCGGCCAGTACCGCCGAGCCGGCGGCGGCGTAGGGGGGCATGCCGAGCGCCAAGCCCACCAGCGTGCCACTCAGGCCCCAGAGCGCGCCGCTACTCAGTGCCGCGAGCCAGCCGACCCTCGCAGTCGTGCCGCCCCCATGTGAATCGCCGGGTGCGACGGCCGTCATCGTGGCTCGATGTGGAGCTTCATGGGCGCGCTGCCCTCCTCAGTGGGTCTGGCCTTGCGCCCTGCTCGAGGTGGGCGGGGTGGGCGCGAAGGGCAGCCTTCGCGCGTCAGAGCACGGCCAGACTACGACTCTAGGGGTCGTCGGTACAGCGCTCGCGAGCTGGTGGGATCGTCGGCCTGTCGCCAGCCGACGATCGAGACGATGATCTCGAGCAGCCTCACAAACACCTGACAAGCGCGCCCGGGGCAGCATACGGCGTGGACACCTCGTGGACCGCAAGCGCGGCAGAGAGCCTGTCCTCCGGTTCTGATGACCGGGGCACCGCCGGCCTCGAGGGCATCAAAGCGGCACCGATGTCGCGACGCGGCCTTCGCATCAGAGGCCGCGCTGCTCGCGCGCTTCGAGCATCTCTTCGATTCGGGGCAAGCTGCAAAGACCGCCCGAGCGCTGCGAGTGCGCTGGAAGCGGAACCCTGACGATCCCGAGCTGACGATCGAACTAGCCATAGCCGAAGCGACGCCGACAATCTCGATGAGGCGGTCCTTTGCCGACCTGTCGCCGACGGTTGGCCCTCAAAGAAGACCGTTTTGGCTAACCATGCGATCAACAGCCAGGCCGTTCCAAAGGACGTAGGATGTCCCCGGTTCGCGCGCACTGCCGTCGTCTCGGCCCCTGCAGCTAACAACAGCGAGCGTGTCCTTGCCTCCGCCATCGACGAACGATAGTTTGCCGATTCCCGAGAACGAGCGCCGTGCCACCGTGCAGCTGCTCGTCGTCTGCGCTGCGAGCTTTGTCGTCTGGTCGGGGTTCGGCGCGATTCTGCCCTACCTGCCGATCTTCCTCAGGGACCAAGCCCATAGCCCGATGTGGCTCATCGGGGTGATCGCCTCGGCCTACTACATCGGCACGTTTGCCTTCTCCGCCCCGCTTGGCCGGCTCAGCGACAGCGTCGGTCGCAAGCCCCTCATCGTCAGCGGCGTCTGCCTGTACGCGATCGCAACCCTGTTGTTCGTGACCACCACCCATGCGGCCTGGTTCACCGTCTTTCGACTGCTCGAGGGCGTCGCCGCTGCTGCCGTGGGGCCGGCAAGCCAGGCGTTCATCGCCGATATCACAGACGACCGGACACGCAGTCGCGCCTACGGCTGGTTGACGACGGCCCAGTTCGGCGGCCTCATCATCGGTCCGGCGCTGGCACCGCCGCTCTACGCCCTCGGCGGTGGCCACGGCAAGTGGGCCTTCTACACGATCTTCCTCTTCGGCAGTGCGCTCTCGGCTCTGACCGCCGTGGTCCTCATGTTCACCATCAAGGAGCCGGCGCGCACCGCTCAGCGACGGGCCGAGAAGGCAGTGCGGCCGCCCCTGCGCACCCTGGTCTCGGGCCCAGTGGCGGCGTTCGTCATGATCGCCGCCACGAGCAGCTTCGCGATGGGCACCTTCGAGGTCCTCTGGAGCCTGTGGCTGCAGCATCTCGGCGCCTCGCTGACCTACACCAGCGCCACCTGGATCGTCTTCAGCGTGCCAATGCTGCTCTCCTTTGTCGGCGGCTCCATCGCCGATCGCGGCAATCGCTTCTTACTGATGTTCTCGGGCTATGCGGTATCGGCTTGTGCCTGGATTATCTACGGCACGACGCACAACCTCTGGCTCTTCATCATCGTCAACGGCGTCGAGGGACTGGCCGTCGCCTGGTCCTACCCGGCCAAACAGGCGTTTCTGGTCCAGGTGAGTCCGCCTCGCTGGATCGGCGCCGTGCAGGGACTGGAGAGTTCTTCGGCACAGCTGGGGGGCGCTCATCGGCACGCTGCTCTCGCCGCTGCTCTACGGTCTGATCGGCGGTTACACGATCAGCCTTGGAGGTGTGCTCGCCCTGATCGGTCTCGCCGTCGGGGCGCCGCTCTTGCATCGCGAGTGGAAACACATCAAGGCCGGCGGCGCGTGATCGATCGCCAAGGCTGAGGCCCAGCCTGAAGATTCGCGGCCGTCATCCTAGTCGCGCACGGCGATGCCCAGGAAGGTGTGCCCCAGCCAGCAGGAGAAGGGCAGTGGCCCAAGGTGAAAGCCAGTGCACTGGCGACGAGGTTCATCATCGCGATCAACTCCACCCTCGGTGCAACCGCGGCTGCCGGCGAACGCGGCATCTACTCCCCCGCAATAACCGGCCTCGCGATCATCGCCGCGGCCTCTTCCTGCATCGCCGGGATCACGTGGCTGTAGATGTCGAGGGTGATGGCAATGGTCGAATGGCCGAGATGCTCCTGGATGACCTTGGGGTGGACACCGGCCTGCAGCGCCACGGTGGCGCGGGTGTGACACAGGTCATGCAGTTCTTGTCGTGTCGGGGGCGGTGACGCTGCCGCCAGGCGAGCTCTTCCCGATGCTTCCGGCCCGCCGCCCCGATTGCTGGAGCGGCGAGCCCCTCTTGTCTCCCTTCGCGAGTCTAGATCGCGGTCGTGAGCGTCCACGTCCGTGTCCACGCATTTGTCCACGGGACCCGCTGAAACTGGCCCTTTGTGGACTGCGACGCGTGATAACGACGGCAGGCAGAATGTTGCTGCTTTGCAGGGATTATGCGGGATTCAAGCCGGGCGACTGCGACGCCTGATAATGGCCCGAACCGGAATCGCACCCAGGAGGTCAGCGGTTCGATTCTTCAGGCTTGCTCATGGGTGCCTCGCAGCGACCTCGGATGTCTCGGCACAGTCTACGGGCGAGGAGCCGGCCATCGCAGACTCCTCGCCCGTCCTTTCTGCTCACCGTCCACCGTCAGTAGTCCCGGCCAGCCAGCGCTGCTGCCAACGTGCTGCCAACAAGCTCCATTGGCGGAGGTGGTCTGTGGTTGTCCTCGGTTGGCTGCCGTAGGCGTGAGAGCACGCCTGCACGAGGTGTACAGCAACACTCAAAATCCGGTGCCACGCGAGTGGCGTGAGGGTTCAATTCCCTCCTCCGGCACCACAAAGTATCCGAGAAGCTGACGGCCAGGGAACCCTGCCAAACGCTTGTACCAACACTTCGACAAGGGTACACCCGTCTCGACACGAGACTCCTGAGGGGGAGCGTCACGTGGGCGTCGCACACGGAAGGCTCTGATTCTCTCGGAGGTCGTGATTTCCCGCGTGGTCCCGACCAGGGAGGGGAGTTCTCAGGTGGCGTTTGGCGCTCGCAAGCGGGGTTCTTGGCATGTCGGGCACGGCGCACGCGACCCCGATCAGACCTACTGGACCAGGGGCTCTCCGGCCTACGCAGGCTTCTGGCGCCGCCACACACGCATCCGGATCGCGGCAAAGGTGCTTGCCCTTTGTCTTGTGCCCTTCGTGGCCTTCCTGGCGGGCTCGCTGGCGGGTTGGCTGAACAATACCCTGGGGTCCCTGCAGAGCAACGACCGGCCCACGGTGGTGGCAATCAAGCACCAGCTCGCCGCCCCGCGACCCGGTGTGCCCGTGACCATCCTCGTCCTGGGCAGCGACCGCCGCCAGCCACGGGGACCAGGGAATGTCGACAGCATCCTGCTCGCTCGTTTGGACCCCGCCTCTCACCGCATGGCCCTGCTCTTCATCCCCCGTGACCTGCGCGCGCGGGTTCCCGGCCACGGCAGGCAGGCCATCACCGCGGCTTACCGGCTGGGCGGCCCCCTGCTCACCCTGGAGACGATCAAGGGTCTCACCGGCCTTCCGATCAACCATTTCCTCGACGTCGACTTCCAGGCCTTCATCGACATCGTGAACGCCCTGGGTGGCGTGCACTCCCTGGTGCCGCCCGGCTTGGGAACGCCTCCCGGCCCAAGCTGGGCTTCGGCTCCTCTGCAGCCGGGCTACCGCCTGCTCGACGGCCGCCAGCTCCTCTCTTACGTGCGCCTCGAGGAGGATGCCTACGGGGGCGAAGGCTGGCTGGCGAGCCAGGGCACGATCCTCTCCGAGCTTCGTCGGCAGCTGGCGACGCAGGTGGACTGGAGTCATCCCTTGGGCGCGCTGCGTGTCCTCAAGCAGGCCACGCGAAACACGCTCTCCGACATCGCCGGTCTGCGAGGCTGGTATGACACGGCCAAGTTGCTGACGGGCAGCGAGCACGGCCGCGTCAGCCAGGTACATCTGACGGGCCGCACCGTAAGAAGCGGCGGAGTCACGACCGTGGTCGCCGGCCCCGCCCAGATCGGGCGGGCCGTGCAGGCATTCGTTTCGTCTACGACCGGCTCCTAAGGGTCAGCCCGCCACCCCGGCCGCTAGTGTTCGCTGAAAGCGGGCTCGGGTGTGGTCTCTCGGTCCGTCTCTGCGCCTTCTTCTTCGTCCCACAGCGGCTCGTACACGCGCGCCACGTCGGCCGAGTACTGGTCGAGGGCCCCGCAGAGTCCGGTGACCAGGCTCTCGGCGCCGTCGTGGGTGGGCCGGGC
This sequence comes from Actinomycetota bacterium, assembly GCA_003132645.1. Lineage (GTDB taxonomy): Bacteria > Actinomycetota > Thermoleophilia > UBA2241 > UBA2241 > Bog-752. The sequence continues at coordinate 5,579 of PKYM01000236.1, forward strand.
GCCCGTCTGGGCCATGATCTCGCGCGACTCGCGGGGGTTGTCGATCAGCATGCAGGGCATGAGCAGGTTGTGGTTGAACGGCTGGCGGGCGCGGATCTCCCTGAAGTAGGGACCGTTGAACGCCTCGGCGAGCGACGTGTCGGCGATGTTGTCGGTGGCGAAGTGGGTGAAGATGCAAGGCTCGACCCAGCCCTCGTTGTTGATGTGCAGGTAGTGCTTGCCGGCGATGCAGCCCCCCACCCAGGGGGCGTCGCCCCAGAAGTCGACGGGGAACATGGCCTTCGTGTTGCGCAGACGCCGGATGCCCAGACGGATCTGGTTGCGCTGCTCTGGGGTGGGCATGAGCGTCGTGTCGGGTGCGCCGCCCACCGGCATGTAGAGGAAATGCCAGGAGAGCGCGGCGCCCTTGGCGACCAACGGATCGACGAACTCATCGCTAAGCAGCATGGGCCAGTTATGGCGCGTCACGGTGGCCGAGTAGCCGAACAGCACACCGTGGGCCTTGAGGAGGTCCATGGTGCGCATGAGCTCACGGTAGGTGCCGGGGCCGCGGCGCTCGTCGGTGGCTTGGGCATCGCCCTCGATGCTCAGCATGAGGGCCACGTTGCCGAGCTTGGCCAGCCGCTCGACATGGGCGGGGGAGACGAGCGTACCGTTCGTGAAGATCTGGAAGTAGGTGTCGGGGTTGGCGGCTACGACGTCGAGCAGGTCGCGGCGCATGAAGGGCTCGCCGCCCAGCACCGTGACGAGGTAGACGCCCATCTCGGCGGCCTCGTCGACGATGCGCTGGAGAAGCGCCGGCGGCATGTCGCTTTGTGACGAGTACCGGCTGGCGTAACAGCCTTCGCAGTGGAGATTGCAGCGCATCGTGGGGCTGACGAGGACGGTGAACGGCGTGCGCAGGCCCGTCTGGCTGGTGAAATCCTGGCGCTTCTGTGAGCCGCGCAAGAGGGCGTTGACCACGAAGGCGTTGATGAAGCCGTCGCGGCAGGCAGGGCTGAGGTCGTGCACGACGTGGCGAGCGATCTTCAGGGCCGGGTGGTTCTGCTTGACCTTCTCCTTGACGAAGCGCATCTCGCCCTTGTGGTTGTCCGGAGTGATCTTCTCGGCCAACCCGATAGCGCGCACGATGCTCTTCTTGTCGTCGCTGGCCGCCAGCTTGAACATCTCTTTGATGATGCCTCTCTGGACGGCGCCGTACAGGCCGTCGGTGGCGCTCACTGTGGCTCCTCTCGGTCCCGCTCAGTTCCATTTGATCCTGGCGACCTCGCCGCCGGAACAAGTACTTTTGTACCACCAATTAGATTGACGAGCCAGCATACTTGCGTAAGATGCATGTATCTTACCGCCAGGGGCGGCGCGCCACCAAATCGAGACATCCCAGCGAGACACCAAAGCGAGAGACGGATGACGAAATCGAACAGCGACGACGCCCAAGCCGGGGTCATCACCGATGATCTGCGCACGGTCTATGCCAGCATGCAGCAGCTCTGCGTGCCGACCTGGCTGAAGCTCGACCTGACCATGGCCCAGTTCAAGGCCCTCGTGGCGGTGGAACGCAGCTCGGGGATCTCGGTGTGCGAGGTTGGTCGCGAGCTCTCCATCGGCGAATCGGCGGCCAGCCTGCTCGTCGATCAGCTCGTGCGTCGCGGCCACGTGGGACGCACGACCGACCCAGCCGACCGCCGGCGTGTACGGCTGGTCGTCACGGCGCCCGGCGAGGAGCTCTTGCGCGAGCTTCGACAGGGCAGCCGGGAGATCCTGAGTGACTGGCTTGCCGAGCTTGGCGCCGACGATCTCGAGGCGCTGGCACACGGGTTGCGGGCCCTCGCCGGCACGGTGCGTGCGAGCAAGCTTCCTGCGGATCGCGACCCGACGACAGAGAGCGTGAGGGCGTGAAGGCATGACGTCCTCCGGCTCACCGACGACGGCAGCGCCCACGGCCGCGGCCCAGCCGCAAGCCCCTGGGCACGGGCGCGTGCCCTACAAGTGGATCGTGCTCTCCTGCACGACGTTCGGCGTGCTCATGGCCATGATCAACGCCTCGAGCCTGCTCATCGCGCTGCCGGCCATCTTCCGCGGCATCCACCTGAACCCCGTGGACCCTGGCAACTTCACCTACCTGCTCTGGATCCTGATGGGCTACGGCCTGGTGTCGGCTGCGCTCGTGGTGACGGCCGGCCGCGTGGGCGACATGTACGGCCGCGTACGCATGTTCAAGATCGGCTTCGTTATCTTCACGGCTGCCGCCGTGGGCCTTTCGCTGGTGTGGAGCACGGGGGGCGCGGGTGCGATCGAGATCATCGCCTTCCGTATGGTCCAGGCCGCGGGCGGCGCCATGATGATGGCCAACTCGGCGGCCATCATCACCGATGCCTTCCCGGCGNNGCCGCCGTCGACTGGCGGCTCGTTTTTTTGATCAACATCCCGGTCGGCATCGTCGGCATCGTCTGGTCGTTCTGGAAGCTGCGTGAGATGGGCGAGCGCCACCGGGCGCGCATCGACTGGGCGGGCAACCTCACCTTCGCGGCCGGCCTGGCCGTACTGCTCACCGGCATCACCTACGGCATCAAGCCCTACGGCGCATCCAACATGGGCTGGTCGAACCCCTTCGTGATCGCCATGATCGCCGGCGGTATCGCCTTGCTGGTGGCGTTCGTCTTTGTCGAGTTGCGCGTCGCGGAGCCGATGTTCCACCTCGCGCTGTTTCGCATCCGCGCCTTCGCCGCCGGCAATCTCGCGGTCGTGCTCTCATCGCTTGCCAACAGCGGCATGCAGTTCATGCTGATCATGTGGCTGCAGGGCATCTGGCTGCCGCTGCACGGCTACAGTTTCGAACAGACGCCGCTGTGGGCCGGCATCTACATGCTGCCCCTGACAGTCGGCTTTCTCGTCGCGGGACCCCTCTCGGGCATCCTGTCCGATCGTCACGGCGCTCGCCCCTTCGCCACCGCCGGCATGCTGCTCGCGGCGCTCAGCTTCCTCTTGCTGATGGCGCTGCCGGCTGACTTCGCCTACTGGACCTTCGCCTTTGTGCTGTTCTTGAACGGGGCCGCCTTCGGCATGTTCGCGGCGCCCAACACGGCGGCCATCATGAACAGCGTGCCGGCGCGCGATCGCGGCGTTGCCTCGGGCATGCGCGCCACCAGCCAGATGCTCGGCCAGCCGCTCTCGATCGGCATCTTCTTCAGCCTCATGGTCGTCGGTCTGACGGCCCACGTGCCGAGCGCGATGTTCGGCGGTCTGACGGCGCAGCACGTGCCGGTGGCGGTCGCGACGCCGCTCTCGCACATGCCGCCGACCGGTTACCTGTTCGCCGCCTTCCTGGGCTTCAACCCCCTGAAGGAGCTCCTGGGGGCGCACGTACTCGGCGCGCTTCCCGCGGGGGCAGCGCACACGCTGATCAGCAAGGCGTTCTTCCCGTCGCTCATCGCCGGTCCCTTCAAGGACGGCATCGTCGACGTGCTCGTCTTCGCTGCCGTCATGTGCCTGATCGCGGCTCTGGCGTCGTGGCTTCGGGGCGGCAAGTTCGTGCACGAGGAGGCCCACGCCTCGCATGGCCACGGCCTCGCTCGGGCGCGCAGCCGTTCCGAGCAGCGCGCCGAGGGATGATGTGCCGCGTTGACGAGTGGTCGCCGGCCATCTGACGCCGGCAAGCCCCCGGCCATCTCACGCCGGCAAGCCCCCGGCCATCGACCGGCGCGAGTAAAACCCTACCTCCATGGTGATAATACCTACAAAGCATTAGTTGTGCCATAGGGCTTAGTAGTACCTGTGGCATCCGGAGGAGGGACAAGTCATGAACCGTCGAGTGATCGACTATCTGTTGAGTTCGGCCGGGCTAGTCGTCGCGATCGTGCTTCTGGCAGTCGGCGGGCTTATGGTGTGGGGTCACGTCTTCATCGACAATCAGATCCACAGCCAGCTCGCCTCGCAGAAGATCTTCTTCCCGCCCAAGGGTAGCCCGGCGATCGCCGGGCCGCAGTTCGTCGCCATGCGGAAGTACGCAGGGCAGGAGCTGACCACGGGCACCCAGGCCCAGACCTATGCGAACCACTTCATCGCCGTGCACCTGAGTGAGGTCGCCGGCGGCAAGACCTATGCCCAGGTGAGCACCGCGGCGCTCGCCGACCCGAAGAACTTGACCCTCCAAGGCCAGAAGACCACGCTGTTCCAGGGCACGACCCTGCGCGGGCTGCTGCTGAACGCCTACGCCTTCGGCACGGTAGCGACGATCGCCGGCATCGGCGCGATCGTCAGCTTCGTCGGGGCCGCGATCCTGCTGGTGCTTTCCGGTCTGGGCTTCGTGCACGCCCGGCGGGTCGGACGCGCCGTCGAGGTGTCGGCGGCAACCGAGGAGCGGCGCGAGGTCAAGGCAGCCTGAGCCCTCAAAGGCAGTCCTCATAGGCAGCCCTCACAGATAGTCAGACTGACAGGGCGGGCGGCGCACGAGCGCCGCCCGCCCTTTTCTTTGGGCCGAAGGTAGCCAGTGGTGTTCCCTTCGGCTTGCCGCTGCCTCAGATTCGGAGCACACTCAAAAAGAATCGTGGCGGCAGGGCGCCGTGTGCTTTAGGAGGGCTGTGGACTCCCGTCATTTTGCGCAGGCCAGACGCGGCGCGACGCTGCACCTGGTGCCGGATGCCGGCAAAGAGAGCGCCGGCAAAGAGAGTGCCGGCGTCGATGAGACGCCAGGCTCGCGGTCGTTCAAGCGCTACCCGCTCTGGCGGGTGCTCGGCCTCAATGGCCTGACCGTCGCGCACTACCTGGTGGGCTGCGGCGCCATCCTGATCGCCTATCGCAGCTATCCGATTCTCGGTTGGCCCATCGGCCTCGCCTACTTCGTCTTCGCCGTGGTGCAGCTCTACGTGCTCACGCCGCTCGTCGTGTGTCCCGGCTGTGTCTATCGGACCGTTCGAGGCGGCCGTTGCGCGAGCGGCCTGAACTTGATCTCGGCCCGGCTCTGCTCGCCGTCGCCGGGCGCGATGGGATTCGAGGAGCGCTCTCATGGAGTGATCTGTGAGAGCAGCCTGTGCCTGTGGTCGCTGGTTTTGCCCGTGCCGCTCGCGTTGCCGGGACTTGCGCTTTCTTTCTCGTGGCTGGCCTTGGCCTTGATGGTGGCGGTCGCCGTGCTGACGGTGATCAGGTTGGCCGTCGTCGTCAGACGCGCGACCTGTCCGCATTGTCTGGCACGACGTTGGTGTCCGGTCGTGCGGGCCGGGCAGTCGGCGTAGCTGCCGCGCACGGCTGACGGCCGTCGGCACTCAGTCCACGGAGCGGCGCCTCAGCGCGCTCGGGGTGCCCATCGCCGCCCCACGGAGTCGTCGCCTCATGGACGAGGCCGCCTTGGGAACGTGTCCCGGCGGCCTCACTTCGCCCCTCGGAGGAAGGGCTACAGACTGATTCTCGGTCGCCGGATTTCGCGCGTCAACCGTTACCCGCCGCCACGTCAACCGTTACCCGCCGCCACGTCAATCTTTGCCGGCCGCCACCCAGCCCTACACCGGCCGGCGGGCAGCGAACTCTGTCTGCGCTCTTGCCATCAGCTCACCGTCAGCCGGCTGCTTGCCACCTTGACCTGGGTGTTGCCGGCAGCGTCCGTGGCATACACGTGGAAGCGATACTGACCTGCCGCCAGCCGGCAGACGAAGCTCGCCGCGAGCTTGCGGTCGACCGCCACGCCGCTGGCCTTGAGCTTCCTCACGAGGTGCCCGGCCGGCGTTGTCACCCTGATCGTCACGTTCGCCGTCGGCGATCCGGGTCGCGGATCGCGTATGTAGTAGGCAAGGCTTGCCACATGACCGGACGTGACCGTCGCCGCCCAGCGGGCGATCGGCTCCGGGCGGCGCGTGTCGATGCGCACTGAGCACGTGCGGGCGGTCTCCTGGTTGCCGGCACTGTCCAAGGAACGGTAGAGGACCGTGTGCGAGCCATCGCCTGCGTGGTTGGCAGGAGCGGGGACCGTGAGCGTCGTCGCCTTGCTCCAGGAGCCGGCGTCGAGTTTGCAGCGGGTGGAAGCCACCCCGCTCTCGCCCGTTTGATCGGTGGCGCTGAAGGTCAGGGTCACTGCCTTGTCGTGCCAGCGGGCGCCGGCGCCCTTGACGCTCGTCGTCGGCGCGGCGGTGTCGATCTTCACCGTGCAACTCTTGGCCTTCTCTTTGTTGCCGGTGTCGTCGACCGAACGAAAGAGGATCGCGTGAACGCCGTCGTTTGCGTGACTGGCGGGGGCTGTCACTGTGACCTGTGCCGCCTTGGTCCAGGCGCCTGCGCCAATTTTGTACTGAGTGTAGGCGACGCCCGTGCCGCCCGCGTTGTCTCGGGCGCTGAAGGTCAGCGTCACCGCCTTGTCGTGCCAGCCGGCGTTGGCGCCTGCGACACTCGTCGTGGGCGCCACGGCATCGACTGCCAACGGGTTGGCGAAGTACTGCCAGTAGAGCGTCCAGAAGAGCTTGTTGCCACCGCCGCTGACGCCGATCCAGGGCGTGTAGCAGTAGAGCGCGTAGCTGGCTTGGTCGGCGGACTTCACGGTGCCGTCGCCGCAAACCTTGGTGATGCCGGCATACCAGCCCTTGCCGTCGTTGTGAAGTGACTCGGCGCCATACCAGACCTGCTTGCCGAAGCCCTCGTAGGTGGCCTGGCGCGAGCCTGAGTCCGGCACCCCGCAGCCCATGGCCCAGGCGAGGGTGCCGGCGCTGGGCTTGGCGGCGCTCAGCAGGCCTTGCTCCTTCTGCAGCGTGACGAGGATGACTTTGGGGCTCACCAGCCAGGACTGGGCGGCCCGCCAGATGATCGCGGCGGCGCTGCGCTTGACGCCGCCATGATCGAGCGCCTTGTAGGAGCCGAGAGTGCCGCTCTGGGCGGCCAGGAAGCTCTGCACGTCAGACTGGCTCAGCGAATCGACGGCGGTGAAGTTGATGTCGGTGATCAGGTGGTTGGGATCGAAGGTGGCGCCGCCGAGAGCGGCGAGCCGCAGTGAGGCATCGCGCTGCGCGGTTGCACTGTAGAGGGGGTCGTGTGGCGCCGCCGCTGTGGCGGGTCCGGCAGCGGCTAGAAGGCTCGCTGCGAACACACAGGAAATGATGAGAAGGCACGTCGTGGCGCGCCGCACCCCGGCGTTGGCAATCGTCATGCGGTAGGTCAACTCGCCTCGACTCCTCGTGCTGGACAGTTGTTTACTCATCGGCAGGGAGCTCCGCGGGGTGAGCGCTCGCCGGCGGGCGCTTTGTCTGACTTGGGCTCTGGGATAGCCGGGCAACTCCCGCCGCCCGCCCTGGTGTGGGAGATCGAGATCGGGACAGGAGTGGTTTTCGCGCTGTTCTTCGTCGTCGCCGCGGTGACGCGGGACGGCGAGATCGCCAGGTAGTGGGCGCTCAGGGAGCTGCGGTCGCGCGACGCCCAGACAGAGCTGACGCCGCTGCGTCGGCGGCCAGCATGTCGACTGTGCGGCTGGCGATGTACGCCCGGAAGGCCAGCTGGAAGGGAAGGACGGAGACGGGCACCACCTGCGTTCCCAGGCGTTGGGCGCGGGCCGGGGCCAGACGAGCGGCACCGCGGAGGGCGCGTTTCCAGGCCAGGCCTTTATCGGATGAGTGATCCGCCATGGCGCCGAGCAGCAGCTCGATAGCGTTCCCGGAGAACACCCTCGTGGCCGTCTCAGACGACAGCTCGCGTCTGACTTCCTGAGCGACCGCCCCTTCGCGCACACACCGCTCGATCGAGGCGAGGGCCGAATCGGTGGCAAACGGCAGGTCAGGTCCCCCCTGCATAGTCAGGTCGCGCATCACCGGGATCGCCCGCCCCGTGAGCAGGATCCTGCGCGCGAGATGGGCTACGGCACGCGACAGCAGGGGCTCGGCAACCTCGAGATAAGCGCACTTCAGGAGGTTGAGCGTAGCGAGCACCCGGGGCAAGCGGATCTCGAAGTACAGTCGGTCCGCGTGCTGTTGCGGCGTCTCGCCCGGAAGCTGTCGGAGGTGCTCGGGCCACGTCTGGACGGGAAGGTCCAAGTGCCTGATCACGGAGCGCGCCGAGTAGTCTCCCAGAGCGGGCACGATCGCCCGACGACCGTGTTCCGGCGCCTTCACCACATACCATCCCGTGGCCACTTCACCGCGAACGACGCCGACCACTCCGGACTCGAACAACTCGCGCCACATGTCGAGGCCGTCCATGTGGCGCTCACGTGATCGATGAGACCTTCGCTTGCGGCGACGTACCTGCCGAGCGCGTCGACTTGGGGCTCTGCGGTGCGGTCCACGACGAAGTACTCCTGCTCGGCACCCATGGCCTGGGCGACGAGAGCGGCGACCTGAGCGTCGCTGTTCTGGCCCAGGCGGGATTGCTCCATGCCCCAGGTGATGCAGCGTGACTTGAATCCGGCGCGTTGCAGGTAGATGAGCAGGCAGCGACTGTCCTTTCCCCCGGAGAGAGGCAGGCGCCAGTCGGGCACGCTCAGGTCCAGCGCCTCACATGTCTGAGCAAGGGCCTTGCCCATGAGGGTGACCTGTTCGGCTTCGCTCACGGGCACCGCGGCCAGGTCGTCCGGTGGTGTCCCGCGAGAGGCGGTGAGCGTCCACGCGTGCCGGTCGAGAGTGAGGCGAGTCCCTCGCGGCACGCGTTGTAGGCGACTGTCCCACGAATCCTCTGGGCCCAGACAACCTGCGGAAAGCATCCAGGAGACGGCTCGGGGGTTGAGTCTGAAGTCCCCGAGCAGACGAACGATGGCCCGCTGCGAGGTGGAGGCCAGAAAGACGTCGGCGGTCTGCACGTACCACAGCGGTCGCGAACCGAGGTCGTCCGTGACCACCTCAACGCGGTCGCCGTCGGAGCGACAGATCGCGTAGGACCCATCTGGAGAGTCGTGGCCGACCTTCCACCAGTCCTCCCGCGAATCGACCAGCGTCCCGACGTAGGCGCAGCCTTCGCGCACCCTCGCGCTGGAAACGGGGTTCAGGACGGCCAGCGCGAGCCCCGGGGATTCCCGCAGGATCGGACGATTGGGTGAGATGTTGGTGGGCGCCAGGGAGCGTGCCAGCTCCAACAGGTCGTCCGCGGTATGGGTGCGAGACGAAGCGTCTCACCAGCAAGCAAGTAGCAACCCCGACATGGTGCGAGCGAGTGTAGCACGCAGTGTGAGGCGCGCCGTTCCGGGGCGTCAAGAGAGCACTCGCAACGCCGCAGCTTGCGCCGCGGAGAGTGCTCACGCTCCGAAGCGCCCCGAGCCCCCCGGCCCCGCCTCCGCCTCCGACGACTCGGGCCGACGGTTCGACGCCGACGTGATGGGCAACGACCTCTACCTGGCCAGGGCACTGATCGCGTCGCCGATCAGCTTGACTCCGATGATCAGGCACAGCACCGACATGATCGTGGCGTTGTTGTGGGCCATCCAGTCGTTGAGGCGGGCAAGCAGCGCCTGAGAGCGGTCGCGCATCACGACGTAGATGCCGACGGGAATGCCGACCCCGATGGTGGCGATCAGCGCGAACAGCACGTAGGCGCTCACTTGCTGTGAGCCCGAGATGCCGGTCTGGGCTATGGCGACCGCGCCGCCCACCGCGAGCAGCAGGTTCTTCGGGTTGGCTCCGGCCAGTCCTGCGGCGAGCCCCAGCGCCGCGCCCGGCTTGAGCTTGCCCAAGGCTCCCATCGACTTCGGCATCGCCGGCTCCTCGCCCTCTCGCGGCCGGGCGCGGAACTCGCGCACCGCGAGCAGGAGCAGGAGCACACCGAGCGCGAGCTTGAGCCAGCCGACCCAGGTCGCCGGGGCGCCGGCCGTGCCAGCGTCGGCCGGGCCGGCGAGCAGCAGGACGATCGCTCCGACGACGCCCAGTCCCGGCAGCCAGCCGGCAACGAATGCCGGTCCGTTCGTGCCGGCGCGTGGCGTCGTGAGCAGCAGCACGACCGCGATGATCGGGATCGGGCTGAGCGCGAGGCCGATGGCGAATGGCAGCGATTGTCCGATCGCTTGACCCATGACTTCTCCCGCGGCGTGGTGTCGGGGTGGCCGCTGTGGTGTCGGGGTGGCCTAGGGCCCGGCCATGTGGTTCAGAGGCTCCATGCGACACGTGCCCAGAGCGATTTGTCCCAGAACCGTCGCAGCGGATGCCGGCGGGTCCGGGCATAGGACGAGGGACGCGTGAACGTCGGCGAAGGCGGGGCCAGGGGGCGCGGGACGCGCTCCGCGAACCAGAGTAGGGCTCCGCAGCTTGCGCTGCGGAGAGTGCTCACGCACGGAAGCGCTCCGAGCCCCCGGCCCCGCCTCCGCCTCCGACGACTCGGGCCGACGGGCGTCCTGTCGACCGTGCGACCGTCCTCGGAACAGGGCTCCCAGCCATCGACCCCCAGCCAAGACCTCCCAGCCAGGGCCTCTCAAGCCGTCGCCGAGTCGGCTCGTTTCTGCAGCGCCGCCAGCGCGGCGACGACGCCGTCGTCCAGGGGCAGCGAGCTTTGCGCGGCGAGGATCTCCTGCACCTTGCGGCGGGCGTAGTCGAGGGTGGTCGGTGAGCCGGCCGCCTGCCAGGCATCGCGGCTGCCATGCACGCCCAGGTCGCTCAGATGCCACTCGCCGGAGCGCGCGTTGACGCGGGTGGAGCGCTCGCCGAGAAACGAGCCGCACGGCCCCGTTGCCTTGAGGACGTCGTCGAGCCAGAGATCGTCGCGCACCGGCACGCCCGTGCGTGCCTGGCGGGCGAGGCGCGACTCCTCGACGTCGAGAATGATCTGTTCGAGGCACAGGGTGGTCGCCCCCGCGAGCAGGCCGGGGCCCACCAGAATGTCGGGGTTCGACAACGTCACGAGCAGGCCGCCGTTGGCCTTCTCCCAGGCGGTCTGCAGGTCGGGCTCGTAGGTCTGCGTGCAAAAGCCTGACGACTCGGCGGGCAGTCCGTAGTAGCGCGCCATCTCGGTGCCGGCGGCGCAGATGACGCCGTGCTCGATCGCGCCGGCGGCGTAGAGACCGCTGCGCGGATCCATCGTGGCGATGACCGGGGCGTAGATGACAGGCGTGCCCGGCGCCGCGGCCTCGACCAGGCAGAGCGTGCCGATGGTCTCGCAGTTGGCGGTGAGGATGGTCGCCAGTCGGCTGCCGGGGGCGGTCGCTCCCTGGAGGGGCATCGACATGATCGCCACCGGCAGCCCGTAGTCGCGCAAGGCGAGCCATGAGTCGGTGTAGCGCTCCTCGATCGTGAGCGGCGAGGTGGGGGTGATCAGAAACGACAGCGGCCGCAGCTCGCGCACCGCTTCGCGGCCGCCGAACACGATGTCGAGGATCTCCTTGAGCCAGGGTGCGAGCTCGGGGGTGCCGAACGAATCCTGTACGTGCTTGCTGAAGGTGGTGAAGACCTCGGTGAAGTAGCGCACGAAACCCGCCGGCTGCTCGTAGTTGGGCGAGTAGTCGGTGGGACACCAGTAGAGGCCGACGTCGTCGAGGGCGTCGAGGATACGGGTGGCGGCGAGCCAATCGTCGTGGGTCGCCGGCCGCCGCTTTCGGGTCGCGCAGTCGAAGACGTTCGTGGCGCCGCCGTCGGCAAGCAGCGTGTGGCGGCCCTCGTTCAGGGCAAAGCTCCAGCCGGGACGACGGCCGCCCAGCGAGTAGCGCCTGGTCGCCTGCGCCAGTGAGCGCTCGACCAGCTCGGCCGGAAAGCGCACGATGCAGGTCGCCTCATCGACCTGGGCGCCGGCGTCGGCCAGCACGCGGCGGCCCTCGGCCGTGTCGCAGCGCATGCCGACGCGCTCGAGTACGCCCAGCGTGCGCTCGTGGACCTGCGCCCGTTCTGCCTCAGACAAGACTTGCAGCGTCGTTTCCATGTCGTCAGACCTCTACGGCGGCGATCTCGCCGCCATCGTCGACCGCGTCTACCGCGGCCAGCCGCAGCTCGTCGTTGCCGGCCTCGCTCGGGGGCGTGCTCGGGCCGCCGAAGACGCGCCGGAAGATGACATAGCATACCGGTCCCGAGAGCAGCGCGACGGACCCAGCGATGCCATACCAGCCGACGTCGAGCCCGAGCAGTCTGAAGCCCGTGATGCCGAAGATGGTCGTGCTGCGGTCGATCGCGTTGACAGAGATCGTGAAGATCACGATGAGGATGGGCGGCACGACCATGGCGATCAAGCCGGCAGTGCCGAACGGCACGCGAAACGGCCGCTTGAGCTCGGGCTCCTTGATGCGCAGGCTGACGGCCGAAAGGAAGATGAGCACATAGGAGGAGATGAAGAGGATCACGTCGATCACGACGAGGTTGCGAAACGGCCCGATGATGAGCACCGCGTTCAAGGCCGCCATGAGCAGGATCGCGGCTATCGGCGTACCCCAGCGCCGGCTGACGCGTGAGATCCCCTTGGGAAAGAGGCCATCGGAGGAGATGGCAAACAGCGGCCGCGCGCCGGAGGCGAGGTAGTCGAGGTAGAGCGCGAGGTTGCCGAGCAGGGCCGAGGCAAGCATGGCCACGCCGAGGGCCGAGCCGCCGAGCTTGCGGCCGATCTCGTCGAAGGAGAAGTAGCCGCCCCCGGCCTGCGTCGCCCAGTGGGCCCAGTCGCCGAATCCGGCAAGACCGGCGATGGTCGGCAGCACGTACAAGGCGATGATGAAGGGAACGGCCAGCATGAGGGCCCGCGGAATGATCTTCTGGGGGTTGCGGATCTCGCTCGAGAGCGTGGACATCGATTCGTAGCCGGAGTACATCCACACGCCGATCGCCAAGCTGAGACCAAGGGCGCCGTTGGTGCCGAAGAACGGCACGCCCGACGGCGTGACCGGTGTGAAGGGGTTGAACTGCCACTTCGCCAGACCGACGACGATGAGCGCCACGAAGGGCGCGACGATGACGACCGAGAACAGCGTGGAGCTCAGCGCGATGATCTGCACCCCGAGGATGTTCATTGTCGTGAAGGCGACGATGATGGCCCAGCAGATGACGTAGAACCACAAGTGGTTGAAATGCAGCCAGTTCTGCAGGTAGCCGACGGCGAGCACGATGTACACCGACGAGTCGACGAAGATGGACAGTGAGCACCACCACGCGGTTTGGAAGCCCCAGAAATCGCCCAGGCCGCGCCGCGCCCAGATGTAGAAGCTGCCCTCGCCCGGCAGCGCCGAGCCGAGCTCGCTGGCGACGAGCGCCATCGGCAGGCTCCAGAAGATGGGCAGCAGGAGGAGCAGGATGATCGTCAGTCCCGGGCCCGGCGACGAGACCATGTCCTCGATGCCGAACGAGCCGCCCGACACGAGGATGTAGATCATGAAGAAGACGGTGATGAGACGGATGTTGGAGCGCTTGAGGTTACAGCCCGTGCCGTATGAGTCGTTCGCGGTGGGAAGCTGCATCGCCATAAGTGCCCTCTCGACGTTCGCCGACGTTGCCCGGTCGTTGTTGCTCGGGCGACAGTATGGGCACGGGTGTCGCCGCCTGCCTACGGCCGATTCTTCGTCAAACCTCGCAGGCCCTGTCCTTGTTGACCGTCCGCGGGTTTGGCCGTCCGCGGGTTTGACGGTCCGCGGGTTTGGCCGTCCGCGGGTTTGACCGTCCGCCGGTTTCGGGCTAGCGTCGCCGCATGTATCTGAGCGTGCAGCTCGCGGCGCGTCGTCTCGGCGTCTCTTCCCATACCATCCGGCGCTGGACCGCGTCGGGGGTGCTGCCGTGCATCCGCACGGCCGGTGGGCATCGCCGCATCAAGCAGGAGGACGTCGACGAGCTCGCCCGCGCTGTCGCCGGCGCCGGCGGCGACCAGCTCGCCGCCCGCCTTGCTCGCGAGCGCGAGGTCGAGACCCTCGTCGAGACCTCGATCGCGCTCACCAGCTGCCTCGATCTGACCGAGCTGCTCGGCGAGATCGCGCGCCGGCTGACGGCCATCCTCGACTGCCACTTCTGCGCTGTCTCCGACTACGACGACGAGACGAATATGGTGCGCGTGCTGGCCGACTTCGACCGCCATGGTCGCCGGGTCACCGACTGGAAGCCGTACTCGCTCAAGAAGTTCCCCTTCTCCATGAGGCTCATGGAAGAGCAGGAGCTCGCCGTGATCACCGTCAGCGACCCGCGTGCCGACCCGGCTGAGACCGCCATCATGCGCCACTACGGCGACAAGACCCTGTTGCTCATCCCCCTCGTCTACCAGGACCGGTCGGTCGGTCTGATCGAGCTGCTCGACCACGTGCGCGAGCGCCGCTTCACCCGGCAGGAACTGCGCCTCGCCCGGGCTCTCGCTGGCCTCGCGACCACCGCGTTGCAGAACGCCACGGTCTTCGGCCGGCTGACGCGCGGCAACTGCGACGCCGAGGACCTGCGAGCCGCGCTCGACTGCGTGACCGGCGGACTGCCGGCCATCGCGGCCGTCGGCTCCGTCGAAGACGTGCTGCACGAGACGGCCGCGCTGGCCTGCCGCGCGCTGGACGCCGTCGGCGCGGTCGCGATGTGGGGAGGAGCCTCAGCGGAGGTGAGCGGCGAGGCGGCTGGGCCGAGCGCCGTCGGGGTGAGCGCCGTCGTGACCGTGGGCACAGACGCTGCCGGGGCAGGCGCCCGTGTGGTCACCGCCACGGCGACGACGCGGGCGTCGTCTGAGGCACTCGGGGTCACCACGACGCTGGCGCGCGTCGGTGGCGAAGATGAGGCTCGCCTGCTTCGTCTCATCGCCATGAGCGCAGCTCAGGCGGTCGAGCGGCTGCGCTGACCGATCCTGACGGCTCAGAGCCGCCAGGATCGGCGAGGGACCGGGCGCCCGGATGGTCCTTTAGCTACGGCTTGAACCTCTGCAGCGTGGCGTCGTAGAAGGTGGTCATCGTCCAGATCTCGCCACACACGTAGAGTGCCGTCGTACCGTTGCGAACCAGCTGACCAGCGTCGTCGTCGCCGTCGTCCTGCCAGCCGTAGTCGGCACTCCATGAGACCTTGCCGGCGGACGTGCGCTTCTCGACCAGGATGTTGGTGTCGGTCGCCGACGGCGCCTCGAACCCGCTCAGATACATGCTGCCGGCCGGACCCTTGACGATGTCGTAGTATGCCATGGCCCCGAGCGGGTTGCTCGGCGACGCCTGTGAGCGCAGCCAGTACGTCTTGCCGGTCGTGGTGAGCTTGGCGAGGAAGGTCCGGTCGGGGCCGGTGGAGACCGGGTGGCGCAGCCCGGCGATCAGCAGGTGACCGTAGCTGTCGAAGCACAAGCCGTTCACGAGGGCGTTGGTCTTGGCGTGCTTGAACTGCTTGGTCCAGAGGCGCCGCCCGCTCAGGTTGTACTTCACGAGCACGGCGTCATAACTGCCGAGGGTGTCGGTCTGGGTATTGCCTGCGACATACACGGCGCTCGTGGAAACGGCAAGACAGCTCGGCTGGTCGGAGTGCTTGAAGGCGCCGCTCCAATGGTGCGCCCACAGTCGCTTTCCGGCGGGCGAGATCTTCTCCACCATCCAGGCGTCATAGGTGCTCGAGGCCATGGCACTGCCGATCACGTACGTGTTGCGGTGCGCGTCGATGGCGATGGTGATGCCCCGGCCATACTGCGACTTCCCCGGCGCCGGCCCGCCGAGGAGGTTCTCCCACAGCGTCTTACCGTCGGAGGCCCGGAACTTGGCCGTGTAGATCACCTGGCCGGTGCTCATGCCGCCCACTGCTGTACCGGTGACGTAAGCGTTGCCGGAGCTGTCGAGAACGACGTCGGCTGCCGACCCCGGACCGACGAGCATGAAGTCCTTCTGCCACAGCACGTGGCCGTCGGCGCCCGAGAACTTGATCACGGCGAATCCCCCGCCGGGGGCAAAGCTCGAGCCCACGACGATCACATTGCCGCTGTTGTCGACGGCGAGGGCGTGGCCTGTGCTACCGTTGCCGCCGTCGCTCCAGGTCTTGACGCCCGGGATGGTCGGCGTCGCCCACAGCAGCTTATTGCCGGCGCTGAATTTGGCCACGGTCATGAGCCAATCCGTGCCCTGGCCGAGGTTCTGCGTGCCGCACACGTACACGGTGTGGCCGGGACCCATGGCCACGTCGCTCCATTGATCCTGATTGACGGTCGGACCGTAGATAGCGGTCCACTGCAGGTGGGGGATGGCGGCCGAGGCGGGAGACGCCGCCGCCGCGGCCCAGGACGCTGCAAGGACGGCGATGGCCACCGCCACGGCGATGGTCAGATGCGAGTACCGGTGGTGAGAGTCCATGGCGCCCCCCTGTAGCTGCGTTGCCCCTGCTCTCGGATACTGTGTGATTATGAACACTGTAGCACCTAGTACGAGGAACACATACCAGGCGGGGCGGCGGGCGGGACGGCACTGGAGAGGGGCGGGCTCGGACGGCGCGTGGCTGGGGAAGGGCGGGGCTGGGGAGGACCCCTGCCGCGCCACGGCAGGGCTCCGCCCTGCGCCGCAGCCGAGGCTCCTGGGCGCTAGGCGTCCATCGCCAGTGCGGCCGCCCGCGACTGGAACAACGTGAAGATACGGTCGAGGCCCACCATGGTGAAGACGTGCGTCATGGCTTCGTCGTCGCAGACGATCGCAAACGAGCACTCCGGCGCCTGTTTGGCGCCGCTGACGAGAACGCCGAGGCCGCTGGAATCTATGAAGGTCGCCCTCGTCAGGTCAATGACGACCTGCCGCGTTGCCTGTCCGATACTGCCGAGAAAGAGCGCCTTGAACTCCGGCGCCGCGTAGATATCGACCGCACCTTCGACGGCCACGACGACTACGTCTTCTCGGGGAGTAGAGACTTCGGCGCGGAACTGTGGATCGGTCTGCACGGGGGGACCCCCTTCGGCCGCTATTTGAGGCACGATCATACAGTGTGTTCCGGCCTGTTGGAGCGCGACGGTCCGTTGTGATCGGCGCCAGGCGCTCCTCGCGGAAGCGAGTCGCCGCCACCTCAGTGCGAGCACTTGCCTGGCGGCGAGGCCAGTGGCTGGTCGTCGTGCCGCTGCCTCCTGGCCTACAGAGCCTTCTCGAAGTCAATCGCTACCGTCTTCAGATGAGTCACGTCATCGAGGGTGAAGCGGCCGCCCAGCCTGCCGTGGCCGCTCTTCGTGCCACCGCCCCCGCCGAACGGCTCGTGTGCCTCCCAGTAGTCGGTGCTGTCGTTGAAGACAACGTTGCCGGTGCGCAGGCGATCCGCAAACCAGAAGCACTTCTTGATCGACGAGGTAAAGACGGACATCTGCAGGCCGTAGCCGCTCTCGTTGGCGATCTCGACAGCCTCTTCGTTGCTCGTGTAGCGGATCACCGGCGCCACAGGTCCGAAGGTCTCCTCGAGGTTCAAGAGCATGTCGCGCCGGACGCCGTCGATGACCGTCGGCGGGAAGTAAAGGTCCGTCGGTCTGCCCGATTCTCGCTTTCCACCGGTGAGGATCTCGGCGCCCTTGGCCTTCGCGTCAGCCAGGTGCTCCTCAGTCTTGACCGCGGTGGGCTCGTTGTTGAGGGGCCCCATGGTCGTCGCTGGGTCGAAGGGATCCCCCAGCCGCCACTTCCTGGCTTCGGCCAGCAGCAGCTCGAGGAAGCGGTCGTGGACCTCGTCCTCGACGAGAATCCGCTCTGTCGCGCAGCACACCTGGCCGGCGTTGAAGAAGCAGCCGTAGGCAGCCGCGGCCGCAGCCGCTTCCAGGTTGGCGTCGGAGCAGACTATCTGGGGCCCGTTGCCGCCCAGCTCCATGAGCGTCTGCTTGATGCCGGCCCTGGCGCAGATCGACTCGCCGGTCACCGTCTCGCCCGTGAACCCGACGATGTCCACGTCGGGGTGCGAGACGAGGTAGTCGCCCACAACAGAGCCACGACCGGTGACCAGATTGAATACCCCCTCAGGCAGGTCGAACTCCTCCAGCGCCTCCTCGATGCAGCGCGCCACGAGGATCATCGAAAGCGGCGTCGTCGATGCCGGCTTCATGATCATCGTGTTGCCCGCCGCGAGGCCTGGGCCGATGTACTCGGACGGGATCACCGTGGGGAAGTTCCAGGGAGTAATCACCGCCATGACGCCATACGGCTCCCTGAAGGTCAGCACGCGCTTGTTGGGGTCGCGCATGGCGAGCACGGGCGTCTCCATGCGCACGACGTCTTCGCCCGCCAGCTGGAAGTTCAGCGCCACCTCCATGACTTCGGGCAGCGACTCGGTCTCGTAGGGCTTGCCCTGCTCCGCGCTCAACACGCGGGCGATCGTCTTGGCCCGTTCTCTGACCAGTTCGGCCATCCTCAAGACGATCGCCGAGCGTTCGTAGACATGGCGGGCCTTGAAGGCCGGCCAGGCCGCCTTGGCCGCTGCCACCGCGGCATCGACGTCGGCGGGCGCGCAGCTCGGCACCTCAGCCAGCACTTCGCCCGTGGCCGGGCTTCGCACTTCGAACCGTTCCCCAGAACGAGCGTCGACCCAGTCACCCGCGATCAGGTTCGTCTTGCTCGTCAACTCGTCGGGAATCGCAATCCCGGCACTCGCAGTGGTCATGTCCCGCTCCCCTCTTCTCCGGTTTGACTCTCTAGATTGACTTTCTAGACGGCGACGCTCACCTGGAGGCTCGGCATAGTGTGCCTAGAAGGGATCGAAGCCCACGTAACCAACCGGTTGTTTGTCGGCAACGGAATCACATAACCAGTGCGAGCTGCCTGTCAACGTCACCCTCAGAACCCTGCGACGCCTCGGCTGTGAGACAATGATAAAAATGATGACAATCATCATGCTCGCCGTGCTCGGCATACCCGCCGGGCTTGGCGAGTCGCCCATCGCTGGCGGCACCATGAACGGTTGTGGGCGGTGGCGCGACAAAAGCGGCCAAACGCTGAAGGCGCTGCAAGAGGCCTCAGCCGGCGTGCCGCTCACTGATGGGAGTGAGTCATGAGCAAACCCGGCTACGGCTACGGCAGCGAGTACCACCTGCTGCGCTACCTCGGGTATCACCGCGGTGCGCTGAAGAAGTGGGTCGACGAGGCGACCGGCGGCGAGCTCATCAACTGGCTCGACTTTCCCTTCAGCGCCAGCCCCCAGCGCTTCTTCCATACCGAGTGGCATGGCATCAGCTTTCTGCGCGACAACGAGCACTATGCGGGCGTTCACGAGGCCTGGCGCTCCTACTGGCCGCAGACCGGCACGGCGCCGAGTTGGGACGCGGTCGGGATCATGAACAAGGGCGGCCGCACGTCGTGGATCCTGGTCGAGGCCAAGGCTCAGCTCGACGAGCTGAGCAGCGAGTGCGCGGCGCGCTCCAGGGCCAGGCCGATCATCGAGCGCGCGCTCGCCACGACCAGGGAGTCGCTCGAGATCTCCCCCGAACACGACTGGCTGGCGCCGCACTACCAGTTCTGCAACCGGGTCGCGATCCTCGACTTCCTGCTGAGCCACGGGGTCACGGCGGAAGTGCTGTTCATCTACTTCACAGGTGACAATGTCCCACGCAACGCCTCGATCGTGTGCCCGCAAACGGTTGAGGAATGGCAGCCGGCGCTGGCGGCCGTCCACGAGAAGGTGGGCTGGCCGGGCAACGGCTTACTGGAGAGCCACGTGCACGAGCTCTTCGTGCCGATGCACAACCTCGAGGTACCGGCTGCCGCTTCGATCGAAGAGTGACGTTCGCCCCGAGTCACGCTTAGTCGGAAGGCTGACGTTCGCCGCCGCCTTACGCTTCGATCGCGGGCTGACGTTCGTCGCCGGCCAGCGCCGCNNNNCATCTGAGGCACATAGTCGGCGGCGGCGTTCTGGCTGGGCCGCACCCGGCCGCAGGTCCTGGAGGTCGCGGGGAAGATCCTCGCTACCGGCGAGAGTGATGCCGGGGAGCCGGAGCTCGCGGCGGCGGCCGCGGGCGCGGCGCCTGAGGCGAAGGAGCCGACGCGGATCGAGCAGGGGCAGGTAGCTTGGTTTTGTCGCAAGGGAGGCCGCAGATGACAGACGATCCCACATCGGGAGCGACCCGGGTTTCGGCTGGACCGCCGGATACCGGGTACATGCTGAGCGCCTACGCCATCGTGGCCGTCGGCGCGCTCGCGGGCTGGGCACTCTGGGAGTTGGTCAAGCCTCGTGTCTATCTGCCCGCGCCGGGGGTCAGCATCTTCGCGGCCCTCTATGTCTTCGCGCAGTGCATCGAACGCGTCATGGAGCCGCTGAGCTCCTTCCTCGGGACGGCAACCGACGAAAACCGGAAGACTGTCAAAAAGGCAGAGGCCATGGATGCCTTCGCGCGACGCCCATCACCCCGGACGCGGGCTGTCGTCACACAGGTGCGGCACAATCGGGCCGTGCTGATCTGGGCGATCGCGTCGTTTCTGGCGATGCTCGCCAGCGGCAGCCTGGGGCTCTTGCTGCTGCGATCGGTCGGCTTGACCGGCGCACCGGTATGGGCCGACATATTCGTGACGGGCTTGGCGATAGGGTCGGGCACCAAGCCCCTGCACGATCTCATTTCGAACCTTCAGCAGAGTTCAAGCCAGAAGGAGGCGTCAGCCGCCCAATGAAGCCGTTTCCTGCTACGCTTCGAGGCGTACGCGCGACTCGATCCGAGAGGCATGCATGGCTAAGTTCAAGGTGACGACGCTCACCAACCAGGAGAAGACCGTCGAGGCCGATCTCTACCGCGACAGCGAGAACGGCCAGTGGGTCGACTTCATCCGCAAGGGCAAGGGCACCGGCTACAACGACCCCGAGCAGGTCCTGCGACTGCGCGCCCAGAACGTCGCCGAGATCGAGCGGCTCCAAGACTGACTGGGGGCGACCTCCGGGCTCCCGCTCAGGTAGTGAAGCTCCACTCGCCGGGCTCGGCGTGGTAGGTTCGCCTGCCGTGAAGTACCTGCCCATCGTCGATCTCGAGCCGCTGCGCCGCTATCCGCAGTTCCGCCGCCTGTGGATCGGACTGGCCATCTCGCAGATCGGCTCGCAGCTTACGATGGTCGCGATCTTCTACCAGGTGTACCTGCTGACCGGCTCGTCGCTCGACGTGGGGCTGGTGAGCCTGGCCCAGCTGGTGCCGGCGCTCGTCGGCTCGCTGCTGGGCGGCTCGGTGGCCGACGCCGTCGACCGCCGCAGGCTCCTCGTCGTGACTCAGATCGCGATGGCGCTGTGCAGCGTGGGCCTGGCCTTGAACAGCCGCAGCGCCACGCCGGCGCTGTGGCCGATCTTCGTGCTGGCGGCGCTCTCCGCCGGCTTCTCCGGCGCCGACAGCCCGGCGCGCACGGCGATCATGATGAACCTCGTGCCCTGGGACTCGTTTGCCACCGCCAACGTGCTGCGCCAGTTGCTGCTGCAGATCTCGCTCGTCATGGGACCGGCGCTCGGCGGTCTGCTGCTGGCGCGCTTCGGGGTGACCGCCGTCTACTGGATCGACGTCGCGAGCTTCGCCGCCGCGATCGCCGCCTCGGCGCTGCTGCCCGGCATGTCGCCCAAGGGCAAGGGCACGCGCTTTGGCCTGCGCTCCATCGCCGAGGGCTTTGGCTACCTGCGTGGGCGCCAGGCGCTGCAGGGCTGCTTTCTGGCCGACCTCGACGCCATGATCCTGGGCATGCCGACGGCGCTGTTTCCGGCGATGGCGCTCGAACACTTTCACGGCGGCCCGCAGACCGTGGGCTACCTCTACGCGGCGCCCGGCGCGGGCGCCCTGGTCGGCATGCTACTGAGCGGCTGGACGGCGCGCGTCGGGCGGGCGGGGCGAGCCGTCGTGATCGCCATCGCCGTCTGGGGGCTGGCGATCGCCGCCTTCGGCCTGTCACGCTGGCTTGTGCCGGCGCTCCTGCTGCTGGCCGTGGCCGGCTGGGCCGACGTCATCTCGGCCGTCTTTCGCAGCACCATCCTGCAGGTCGAGGCGCCCGACCGCCTCCGCGGCCGCCTGTCGGCGATCCAGACGGCGGTCGTGGGGGGCGGTCCGCGCCTCGGCAACGCCGAGGCCGGCGGGCTGGCCGCGCTGATCGGCGTGCAGGCCTCGGTGGTCGTCGGCGGTGTCGGCTGCGTGGCCGGCATCGCGCTGCTGGCACGGCTTATGCCGCACTTCGCGGGCTATCGGCTGGCCGTGGGCGGCTCGGGCGATGCAGGCGGTCCGGCCGACTCAACCGGCCCGGGCGGTTCAGGCGCTGGGCCGCGCTGAGAACCAGCCGGCGCGCTCCATCGCCTTGGCGGCGACGCGCTGGCTGCGCACGTCGCCGCGTGCCACAGAGACCGAGACACGCTCGCCGACCGCCGCCGCTATGCGAGAGACGTCTTCGTGCGAGTTGCCCGGGCAGAGCAGGATCGAGTCGACGCCCTCGTCGGCGACTAGTCGCCTGCAGACGGTGACGGCCTGGTCGGTGTCGCGCACGAGCACGCTGAAGAGCCGGTAGTAGTCGGTCTCGAGCAGGGCGACGTCGCGCTCGGGGTCGGCGTCGGGAACATGCGCGATGAACGCGGCATTGAACGTCATGGCAGTCCTCCTGCGGTCGTTCGGCAAAGCACTTCTCACAGCTTGGCAGCGGCGAGCCGTCTTCTCAAGTCGCGGGCGGGCCGCGTGGGCTCTCGACCGACGCGCGGCCGCGTCGCGAAGGCCCCGCGGCCTCGGCATCCCTTAGCGCAGGCACCGCCGCTTCGGCTCGGCCGCGCATCCGCTGTCGCGCCAAAACCCTCTGCTCGTGTGGTTTTCATCTGGGTCGGCCGGGCATCTTCGAAGCAGCCGGCGAGTGTCGCGAGCGGCGCTCCGCCGGAGTCGACCGGAAGCGAGTTGGGTGTGATGAGAGCTCATCTGCTGAAATACTCCGCGGCGCCCGTGGCGCTGCTGTCCGTCGTTGTGTTCGTACTGGCTGCCGGCGCCTCCGTGGCGCGGGCCGGCGGGACGACCGTCACCCGCGGCATGGAAAGGGGCTCCGCCGGACTGGCCGGCGGCGGTAGTGGCGGTGGTGGCGCTTTCAGCCTCATCCTCGTGCTGGTCTTGGGCGCAGTGGTCGTCGGTGTCGTCGCGTTTGCGATAGTCAACGATCGGCGCGGCACAGTGACGCAATCGTCCGACGAGATCGCGGAACTGCCCGGCGCGCACCGCGACGACAAGGACGAGTCCGCCCGCAAGGCTGCCTGAGGGTCTGTCACGGCGAAAACCTGCTTGCCTGACAGCCGCATTGACAGGCGTGGCAGCGCTCACTAGGTTGGCTGACGCGCCTGGCTGACGCGCGGGGAGTGGCGCCTGCACGCCTGCGAAGCGTGACCGGTCGCAGGCCGGCCTCACATCACCCGATCGAACCTGCCGGCGCGGACCGCGCGTCTGGACACGCCACCCAAAGGAGGCCGCACCGTCATGGCCGACACGATTCCCGGTGGCTCCGCAGGATCGGCGCGCGAGGCGCAGGCGGCGGTCTACTGGATGGGCGGCGACCCGCGCTGGCAGCCCGCGAGCACCGAGGGGCCCCTCACCAGGACCGTGCACGCCGACGTCTGCATCGTGGGCGGGGGCTTCAGCGGACTTTGGGCGGCCTACTGGATCAAGCGCCTGGCGCCCGACGCGAAGGTAGTGCTGCTCGAACGCGAGTTCTGCGGCTCCGGCGCCTCGGGCCGCAACGGCGGCTGGGTCAACGGCTGGGAAGACTCGATCGGCACGCTCGTGAGCCGCTTCGGCGCGGAGTCGGCAAAGTGGCTTCTCGAGGCCTCGATCGCAGGCACCGACGCCATGCGCGCCGTCGTGGCCGAAGGCGGCATCGACTGCGACCTCGCCTTCGAAGGCGCGCTCATCGCAGCTCTCTCCTACGCCCAGCTCGACGGCCTGCGCGGGCTGCCTGTGGCGGCCGAAGCGATCGGTCGCGGCGATCTCATCCGCGAGCTCTCGGCCGAGGAGGCTCAGGAGGCCTGCGGTTCGCCGCGCGCCGTCGGCGGCCTGCTGCTGACCAAGGCCGGCAGCGTGCAGCCGGCGCTGTTCGTGCAGGGCCTGCGCCGCCTGGCCGTCGAGGCCGGCGTGCTGGTCTACGAGGCGAGTCCCATGACCACTCTGCGGCGCAGCCACCCGGCGGTGGTCGAGACGCCGGCCGGCTCGGTGGTCGCCGATCAGGTCGTGCTCACCTGCGGCCCCTGGCTTGCCGGCCTGCGCGAGCTGCGCCGCACGCTGTTCATCATCCCTTCGCACGTCGTGGCGAGCGCCCCGGCGGCCGAGGCGCTCGACGGTCTGGGCTGGCGCCACGGCCGGCCCTTTGCCGACTCTCGTACCAGCGTGCACTACGGCCAGCGCACCGGCGACGACCGCCTGGTGTTCGGCCGCGGCGGCGGGCGGCTGGGCTACGCCGGCCGCATCATCCCGAGCCACTTTCACGACCCCGCCGAGATCACCGGGATCGTCGCCGACCTGCACAAGCTGCTGCCCGCCACGAGCGGGTTGCCGATTGAGTGGGCGTGGGGAGGACCCGTCGAGCGCACGCAGCACGGCTCGCCGTGGGTCGGCAGTCTGGGTTCGCACGGCAACGTCCATTACGGCACCGGCTACTCGGGCAACGGCGTCTGCCCGACCCAGCTGATCGGCCGCACGCTGGCCTCGATGGCGCTCGGCCTGGACGACGAGTACGCCTCGTCACCGCTCGTGAGCGCGCCGCCCTCGTGCCTGCCGCCCGAGCCGGCGCGTTCGCTGGGCGCGCGCGCCGTACGCGCCGCCATCAACCGCTGCGAAGAGCAGGCCGACAAGGGCCTTCAGCCCGACCGGGTGAGCCGTCTCGTGAGCCGCGGCCTCGACTTCTCGATGCCGAAGATGCCGAAGGGGCTGCGGCTGCCCGGTACGTCCTGCTGCGAGCGGCGCGCCGACTGAGGCCGGGGCCGCAAGTGGGCCCGACAGCGGCGCCCGGACTCCGCCGACAGCGGCGCTCTGCGCTGTCCTAGAGGCCGCGCACCGGCCCGATGACGAGCCGCGCATAGCCATTGTCTGTGACATCGACCAGATGGGAGACCGTGGCGGACGGGCCGCCCGCCGCCGGCGCGACGCGCACGCGGTAGCTGCCCGGGGGGACCGACATACGGAAACCGCCGCCGGCGCCCACTCGGGCGCGGGCGATCACGGCGTTCGTGGTCGGCGAGAGCAGCTCGACCACGATCGCCGGCGCGGGCGCCGGTGAGCCGCCCGCGGCGATCATCGGTCCGCCGGGGTTCACCAGCGTGAGCGTACCGACGATCCCCGTCGCCACCCCACCGGTTGACGTCGTCCCCGTCG
>PKYM01000003.1 GCA_003132645.1 Actinomycetota bacterium
GATCCGGCGAGCCTTCGTTGGATTGCCTTCAGCCATTTCGAGGCAGACGAGTGCGGTGCCCTGAACCAGTGGCTTGCTGCCGCGCCTGCCGCACAACCGGCCTGCAGTGCCAATGGGGCGCTCGTGAGTGTCAACGCCGTCGCCGAGCGCCCGGCTCGCGGATTGCAGGACGGCGAGATCATCGAGACGGGAACTCACCGGTTGCGCTTCCTCGCAACGCCGCACTTGCCGCACGGCTGGGATGCGGGCCACCTCTACGACGAGACGACGAGGACGCTGCTCTGCTCCGACCTCCTCCACCAGAACGGCGACGTGGAACCGGTCACCAGCGCAGACGTGGTCGCGCGTATGAGGGCGATGTTCGAAGCGTACCGGGGGACGCCGTTCGACTTCTACATGCCGTGGACCGCTCAGACGGAAGGCCTCATCGAGCGGCTCGCACGGCTGGAGCCCCTTGTCTGCGCAACGATGCACGGTTCGACATATGCCGGCGAGGGCGCTGCGGTTCTGCGAGAGATGGCGGTGATGATGCGCGAAGCGGCAGGAACCGTCGCTTGACGACCTGCCACGCGGTCAGACCGGACCCGTGACGGGAGTTCGGCAGGCTCAGCGGGCGGTGGCCGAGCGTGCCCTTTCTGTCACTCGGCCGGTGTGACGACAGGGAGCGCGCAGCAGCATGTCGCCGGGGCGGCCGGCGCCTCACTGCCCCGTGAAGTACCCTCTGGAGTCGAGCCGGTACGTGTGCGCGAAGTCGCTGGCCGAGAGGCTGCTCACGAGGTTGGTCGACGTGTTCGAGCGGTCGACGCCGGGCACGCCCGGCTGACCGACGTAGAGCGAGAGCCAGCGGCCGCTGTGGATGTGGCCGGTCCCGTCGATCTTGACGGTCAGCAGGCCCGAGAGGCTCAGGTTGCCGCCCAGGCCGAAGTTGTGCCAGCCCGCGAAGTTCCCCAGCGAGTAGGCGATGAGGTGGTTCCTGTAGCGCTCGATGCCGCGGATCACGTGCGGACCGGAACCCAGCACGAGGTCGGCGCCCGCGTCGATCATGGCATGAGAGAAGGCCCGCACATTGCCGCGGTCCTCGCCGTAGGCGGCCTCGGAGCCGCGAGGCGTGTGGATCTCGCCCGTCCCTTCAGCGCCGGCGTGCATGATCACGATGACGATGTTCGCCTCGGCGGCGGCTCGCTGTACGAGCCTGGCCGCTGCCGGAATGTCGTTGAGGGGGGCGCTCCAGGGGTACGGCGAGAAGCCCATGACGGCCACACGCAGGCCGCGCACGTGCACGATCGTCACCGTGTTGGGCGGCCCCGCGTAGGCCACGCCGGCCTTCTTGAGCGCCGCCCGTGTCTGCGCAAAGCCGCGCGTGAGGTAGTCCATGCTGTGGTTGTTGGCGATGTTGACTAGGTCGATGCCCGACCAGGCCAGCGCTTCGGCATAGGACGGCGGAGCCTGGAAGGCATAACAGTTCGCCGCCGACTCGCCGCTGCACTTGGACGGGCCCGCGGTCGAGTAGGTGCCCTCGAGGTTGGCGATCATGAGGTCGGGCTTGCTCAGCAGGGGCCGCAGGGAGCCGAACAGGGCGCGGCCGCCGGCGGGCGGCATGCCGTACATGGAGCCCGGCGTCGTGTCGCCGACCCAGCCGACGGTGATGACCGTCGATGAAGGCGAGGCTGAGGAGGCCGACCCGCCGGACGCGGAGGGTCTCGCCGACGGCGTCTGCTTCGCAGCGCCGGATTTGGCCGCTGCCCCGGAGCGGGGTGACGGTGAGCCTGTGCTCCCGGTCAACGCCCGCACGCCCGCTGCGGCCGTGAGGGCGACCACTGCGACGACTCCGAGCAGCGCTAGACGGCGGCGGCGAATGCGTCGCCGCCGCTCGCGGTTGTTCACCCGCACGCGGGCGTTGGTCGGACGACCAGACGAGCTACCCATCGTAGTCGAAGACTAGCAAGATGCCGGCTCCTCGACGAGGACTTCGCTGCCCTTCCACAGCCTAGCACTGTGGTTGCGCAGAACTGGACCTCGTCCCGCCTCCGAGCTAGGATGAAATTCACGTACGATGGGGACCCGACGAACTCTCGTGCGAGTCTCGGCCGCCCCGCCCCCACCACGCGTCCAGTCAAGCTGAGGGCCGCGTCTCTCAGTGTGGTCGAGAGGGGGACATCATGGGTGATCGTCTTCGGTCGTCGGTCGGAACGCGTCTCGGCCGGCACGTCAGCGCCATACTGCTGGCCGGCGCCTGTCTGGGCCTCTGTCTTGCGCTTCCCGCTTCAGCCTCCGCCCTGATGAGCACGGGCAACGGCGGCTGGCTCTGGCTCGACGCGCAGCCGCAGGGCAACAACCTGGAGGCGGTGAGCGCTCTCGACGCACAGCATGCCGTGGCGGCCGGCGACAACGGCACCATGCTGACCACGAGCGACGGCGGCGCGACCTGGAGTGCGCACGTGCCGGGCGTCGCGGGGGCGCACGTCGCCGATCTCAGTTTCGTCAATGGCGACGACGGCTGGGCCGTGCTGTATCTGCAAAATCAGAACAAGAATCTCCTCGCGCACACGAGCGACGGCGGGTCCACCTGGACCGCAGAGCGCTTCGCCTGGAACCCCGGCAGCGTGGATTTCGTTGATGCCAGTCATGGCTGGGCGACCGGCGACGACCCCCCGCTGCGCAAGGACGGCGTCTGGTCGACGGCCAACGGCGGCCGCACCTGGAAGTTCCACCCCGTGCCCCTTGCATGGGGATTCTCGAGCATCGACTTCATCGACGCGACCCACGGCTGGGCGGTGGGCGGGTACTCGATCGTAAACGACCCCATGGCGGGTTCCGTCGCCGCCATCTTCGCGACCAGCGACGGCGGGACGTCCTGGCACAGGCAGTCCCTCGCCACAGACGGGCAATGGCTGCACACGGTCAGCTTCGTCAATGCCGACGACGGCTGGGCCGTGGGCACGGGCAGCGACATGGGCGGCGCCGGTATCGTCTTTGCCACCACCGACGGCGGCGCCACCTGGAGCCCGCAGAGCGCGGGCACTGATTGGGACCTGAGCGGCGTCACCTTCGTCGATGCTACGCATGGCTGGCTGCCCGAGGGCAGCAGCATCTACGCCACCACCGACGGCGGCGCCACCTGGACGGCTCACGACGCCGGCATCTCGACCACCGCGGTCTCCTTTGCCGACGATCTGCACGGCTACGCGGTGGGGCCCGGCGGCGCCATGGCGACCACCACCGACGGCGGCCTGACCTGGCAGGCGCGCAGCACCACGACGCCGGGCGGCGGTGTTCCGCTGCTTTCGGCCCTCGCCTTTCCCGACGCGACCAACGGCTGGGCCGTGGGCGACCATGTCATCCTGGCGACCGCCGACGGCGGCGCCACGTGGACGAGCCAGACGGTTGGCGCAGATCTCACGGGCGTGAGCTTCCCCGACACCACGCACGGCTGGGCGGTCGGCGGTAGCGGTCCGGCCGACAGCCCCGCCGTCCTGAACACGACCGACGGCGGCCTGAGCTGGCAGACGCAATTCACCAGTACGAGCCGTTCTGGCCCCTATCGCGGTGTCGACTTCCTCGATGCCGCCCACGGCTGGGTCACGGGCTCCGGCGGCGGCCATCCGCTCGTCGGCATCACCGTTGACGGCGGCGCGAACTGGAAGTTCGTCGAGCTGCGCGACACGCACACCCTGGCCAAGGCCGTGAGCTTCGTCGACGCCACCCACGGCTGGGTGGTCTGCGCGCCGATCAACAGCAGCCGGTACCCCTCGATAATCCTGCGAACGACAAACGGCGGGCTCACCTGGAAGCTGCAGGACATAACGAAGCGCAAAATCGCCCTGCGCGACATCACATTCACCGACAGGTGGCACGGGTGGGCCGTCGGCCAGAACGGCGGCTCCAAGGGCGCCTGCATCGTCTTGACCACGCGAGACGGCGGCCGCACGTGGAGCAGGCAGAACCTCTCGGCCGCCTGGCGTGACGCCGGTCTGCAGGTCCGGTTCGTCGATCGTCCGCACGGCTGGATCGCCTGCGGACAGGTCATCTACGCCACCGTCGACGGCGGCCGGCACTGGCGGGCCCAAAGGCCGGGCAGCGAGGTCGACGCGCTGGCCTTTACCGACCGCGTTCACGGCTGGGCCGCCGCCGAGTCGGCCGACTGGACGTCGGGCGGCGGCGGCATTCTGGCGACCACCACGGGAGGCTTTCGCCCCGGTCAGTGATCTGCAGCTCGGGCTCCGCCATGACCTGGGACGGAGCCTGAGGGGTACCAAAACCCCGATTCGCCATCTGACCAGCGGTTCTCTAGGATGCTAAGATGCTCTTCTCACTCCTCTATATGGTGTTGTGCGCCGTCTTTCGTTTGGCACCCGCAGGCAATCAGCGCGACCGGGAGG
>PKYM01000098.1 GCA_003132645.1 Actinomycetota bacterium
CTACTTGTCGTACGGCGCGAGCTTGAGGATCTGGCGCGCCTCGTCGGGCGTGGCGCACGGACGGTCCCACTCGTGGGCCAGCCGGGCGACGCGGGCGACGAGCTCGGCGTTCTCCTTGGCCAGCACGCCCTTGTGCTGGAAGATGTTGTCCTCGAAGCCGAGGCGCACGTTGCCGCCCAGGGCAAGCGCGGTCATCGTGACCGGCATGTGCCAGCGGCCGATGCCGGTGCAGGTCCAGGTGGAGCCGGCCGGCACGCGATCGACGAGAAACGTCAGGTTGCGCGGCTCGCCGCTCATCGAGCCCGGTACGCCGAGCACGAAGTCCCAGTGCATGAGCGGTCCCGCCGGCCCGTACTTCTTGATCAGCTTGAGCGCGTTGTCGATCTGGCCGGCTTCGAAGATCTCGAACTCGGGGCGCACGCCCTTCTTCTGCATGCGCTGATAGAACTCGCTCATCAGGGCGCTGTCGTTGAAGAACACGTCGTCGCCGAAGTTGGCCGTGCCGGTCGTCAGCGACGCCATCTCTGGGTCGAGCTCGAGCGGCTGCAGACGTTCGTCGGCGGTCATCCCCATGGCGCCGCCGGTCGACGTCTGGACGATGATGTCGCTGCGCTTGCGGATCTCGTCGAGCGCCGCGGCGAAGACCTCCTTGGCTTGCGTCGGGTTGCCGTCGGCGTCGCGCACGTGGAGGTGATACATGCCGGCACCGGCCTCGCGGCAACGCGCCGCGTCGGCGCCGATCTCGGCGGCGCTGACCGGCAAGCCGGGCTGCGCCTGCTTGGTCGTCTCGGCGCCGACGCCGGCGACGGTGATGATCAGCTTGTCCATCTGCGACCCCCTTCTTTATGTGGAGCGTGGGGAGCGGCCGAACGACCGCTCCCCGATCAGGCATCCTGCTTTCCGCCAGGGCCAGCGCCTGTCGTTTACCAGAGTCGGCGCCTGCTCTTGCCAGGCTCCGCGCCTACCTCTCCCAGGGATGGCTCTCGGCCACGTAGGCGAGCGCCTCCTCGACGACGTCGAGCGCCCTGGTCAGGTCGGCCTCGGTGTGCCGGTAGCAGATGTACCAGTGATGATAGGGCTGCACGAACAGGCCGCGACGGATGCACTGCGTATAGAACTCGGTGCGCCGCTCCTTGTAGTGCTCGTCGACGTGGTCGAAGGTCAGGAAGGGCATCGGCGGGATGCCGCTCTTGGTGACCGGCACGCCCGAGGCGTCGACGATCGCGCCGAGGCGCTCGAGGAAGCGGGTGCCGCGCACCCAGATGACGTCCTGCACCTTCTCGCGCTCGAGGATCTCGAGGCACTTCATGCTGGCCGCCATCTCGAGGCTGTTGGGGAAGTAGGTCGAGCTCAGGAAGGCGTCCTTGACGTAGACGCTCATGACCTCGCGCTTACCCACCAGCGCGGCGATCGAGTAGCCGTTGGCCATCGCCTTGCCGACCGTCGTCAGGTCGGGCACGACGCCGTAGCGCTCGCTGGCGCCGCCCATGCTCACGCGAAAGCCGGTGCGGACCTCGTCGAAGGTGACCACGGCGCCGTTTCTGTGGCAGAGGTCGACGACGGCCTGCAGGTAGCCCTCGGGCGGCACGATGATCGGCTTGGCCATCGGGTGGCCGACCGGGGTGATGATGACGCCGGCGACCTTGCCGGGATTCTCGGCGAAGATGCGCTCGAGGTCTTCGATCTTGCCGTACTCGAACTCCTTGGTGAGCTCAGAAACGGCCTGCGGCACGCCGCCGTGATGCTCGACGCACCAGTCACCCCAGCCGTGATAGCCGCAGCGCGCGATCACGTCGCGGCCGGTGTAGGCGCGCATCGCCCGCACGGCCGCGTTGGTCGCGTCGGAGCCGGTCTTGACGAGGATCGTCTGCTCGCCGCAGGGCATGAGGTCGGCGAGACGCTGCTCGAGCTCGTTCTGCAGCGGCTGCACGAGGCTGAAGCAGAAGCCCTTGTCCATCTGCGCCTTGGCGGCGTCGTTGATCTCGTCTTCGACGTAGCCGAGGATGATCGGCCCGTAGGCGCAGAGCATGTCGATGTACTCGTTGCCGTCGACGTCGAAGATGTGGCCGCCCTTGCCGTGCGTGATGAACACCGGGTACTCGCCGATGACGAAGTTGTAGGGCCGGCGGATGCCGCCGACGCCGCCGGGCGTAAGACGCTGGGCGTCTTCGAGCATCGCCATCGAGCGGGTGAGGTCGAGCGGCGGAGCGCTTTGCACTGATTTGGTCGCCATACGTGACTCCTTTTGGATATCGGAGAGTGTATTGATTGTATGCCTTGAGCGACGGCTGCCGCACCGACGGAGGCGGCCGCCGCGGCCAAGCCGCGGCGGCCGCCTCCGACAGGGCGGTCAGCCGGAGTCGGAGAGCCGCCGCCAGAGAGCCGCGCGACGCAGGCGCCACAGCACGCTGCCGCGCCTGAGCGGGGAGCGCGCGAGCCCGACGCCGTCTCGCGGCCTGACTGCGCCACCGGGCCTCATGTCGGGATCAGCTCCTCGGGCTGGTCGCGCTCGCCGAGGGTCACCACGAGCACGCCGGCGACGATGATCAAAGCGCCGCCCATGAGCGTCCAGGGCCCGGGCCACTCGCCGAGCAGCAGCAGCGCGTAGAACGGCGCGCTGACCGGCTCGAGGTAGCCGAGGATCGACGAGTGCTGCACGCGGATGCGACTCACGCCCTCGGTCCACAGGGTGTAGGCCAGCGCCGTGCAGACCACGCCCAGCACGATACCCACGACGAGGTCGCGGGTCGTCAGGTGGACGCCGGCGCCGACGGTCTGCCAAAGGGCCAGGGGCAGCAGCACCACGCTGTTCACGCTCATCTCGCTGATGACGATGGTGACGGCGCCCACGCCGCGGTTGGTGAGGTCCTTGACGATCATCATGAAGGCCGCATAGCCGACACCCGAGACGGTGCCCGCGGCGAGACCCAGGGCCGAGACCTTCACGGTCTGACCCGAGATCGTCGGCCAGAGGATGGTGGCCAGCCCGACGAGAGCGATGCCCAGCGCCACGTAGACGATGGGCTCCGTGCGCCCCTTGAAGATGCGCGGCGCCGCGACGGCAACCCAGACCGGCGCCATGAACTCGAGGAACATGCCGATCGAGACGCTGGTGTCGCGCAGCGCGACGAAGAACAGCAGCAGGGTCGCCGAGTCGACCAGGCCCATGATCAGCAGGCGCACGGGGATGCCCGGCCGGCGCACCCCGGAAAGCGGCCGGCGGCGCGCGAAGACCACGCCCAGCACGAGCCCGGCGGTCACGAAGCGCAGCACGAGCAGGGCGCTCTCGGGCGCCGTCGTGTAGTCGACCAGGGCGCCGATCGCCCCCATGATCAGGTACGAGATCGAGACGATGACATACCCCCGCAGCAAGGCCGTCCCGCGCGCCGCGCGCGCCCGCTCCGCCAGCGGCGCGCCGCTCACGTCGGCACCACCTCGACAGCCCCGCGCTGGGCGGAGCCGAAGGCCACGACGAGCACGCCGGCCGCGACGATCAGCGCACCGCCGGCGACCGTCGTGACCGTGGTCGCCTCGCCGAGCAGCAGCAGGGCGTAGAAGGGCGCGCTGACCGGCTCGAGGTAACCCAGGATCGAGGCGTGCTCAACGCGCATGCGGCGCAGCCCCTCGACGTACATGACGTAGGGGATGGCGGTGCACAGCACGCCCAGCACGAGGGTCACGACCAGGTCGTGACGCGTCAGGCGG
Source organism: Actinomycetota bacterium (assembly GCA_003132645.1). Taxonomy (GTDB): domain Bacteria; phylum Actinomycetota; class Thermoleophilia; order UBA2241; family UBA2241; genus Bog-752. Next base: position 3,706 of record PKYM01000098.1, read on the forward strand.
TAGCCCGAGCCGGCGAGCTGCCAGACGGCCAGCGGCGCCAGGATGGCGGCATCGAGCGCCATCTCCGAGAGGGCGATCGTCACACTGCGCAGGGTCCTGGTGAGGAACTTGGCCGTCAGCGCGTAGCCCGCGTAGAGAAAGCCGGTGGCCACACCGCAGGCGATGCCCACCCCCGAGACGCGCTCGGCACCCAGCAGCCCGGGCAACAGGATGGCGGCCATGCCGGCGATCGCCAGGGCGAGCGCCGGGTAGACGATCCGGTCGGGCCGCTGGTGGAGCAGGCGCGGCGCGGCCAAGGCGACGTAGACCGGGCCGGTGAACATCAGGAACATGCCGATCGCCACACCGGCCAGCCGCAGGGCGATGAAGAACAGAAGCAGGGTCGAGGAGCTGAAGAGACCCAGGAGCAGCAGCCAGCCGACGGTGCGGCGGTCGCGCAGCTCGGCGAGCATCGGCCGGCGAGCGAAGACCAGGGCGACCAGAGCGGCGCCGATCACCATGCGAGCCGCGAGCAAGGTGCTCTCGGGCATCGTCGTCATGCGCACCAGAGCGCCGATCGAGCCCCAGACAAGAAAGCACGCAGCGACGAGAAGATAGCCCACCTTGTCACGCCGGACGGCAGCCATCAATCGGCCTCGCCCGTACCCGGCTCGACCAGCGCGAACCCCGGCAGCTCGGGCTCGATCTCGGCGGCGCCGTAGCGCACCACGATGACGCCGGCGCCGATGATCAGCGCTCCGCCGGCGATCGTCCATAACGACGGCACCTGGCCCAGGATGAGCAGGGCATAGACGGGCGCGCTGACCGGCTCGACGTAGCCCATGATCGCCGAGTGCTGCACCTTTATGAAATGCATGCCGTCCATCACCAGGCTGAAGGTCAGGGCGGTGCAGACGATCCCCAGAAAGGCGGCGATGGCGAAGTTGCGCACCGTGAACTCGGCCGCCGTCGACTGCAGCAGGCCGAGGGGCAGCAGCACGACCGCCGCGAGGAGCGCCATCGCAAAGACGATCGTCGTCGCGTGCACGTTGCGGCGCCTCAGTTGTTTGCCGCCGATCAGGTAGACGGTGTACATCACGCCGGCGAAGACGGCGAAGAACAGACCGTGGGGCGTGAGCTTGACGCTCTCGCCGGTGAGCCCGGGGACCAGGATCAGCGCCATGCCGGCAAGGCCTACGCCGAGGGCGGCGTACACGGCGCCCTCGGTGCGCCCGCCCTCGAGGTGGGGCGCGATGAAGGCGACGTAGAGGGGCGCCAGATACGACAGGAAGATGGCCACCGCCACCCCTGTCTGGCGGATGGCGATGAAGTAGCTCACCAGATTGGCCGCCAGGGCGAGGCCGCAGACGACCAGACGGATCGTGGTGCCGCGATCGGCGAAGAGCGCCTTCCAGTCGCGACGCGCCGCGACCACGAGGCCCAGCACGATCCCGGCGAACACCATGCGCACGGCGACCAGCAGGGTCGCCGGCATGGACGAGTACGTGACGAACACCCCTATCGAGCCGTTGATCAGGCAGGCGCCGAGCGTCTCGCCGTAGCCGCGCAGGCGCTGGTTCACACCGGCACCTCGGTCTCGGCCCGACCCAGGGCGATAGCGAAGATGCCGGCGGCGATGATCAGCGCCCCGCCCAGCCAGGTCGTGAGGGCCGGCCGCTCACCGACCAGCAGCAGCGCCCAGAGCGGCGCGGTGACCGGCTCGAGGTAGCCCAGGATGCCGGCGTGCTCGACGCGCACGAAGCGCAGGCCGTCGGTGAACAGGCTGAAGCACAGGGCGGTGTAGACCAGGCCCATGATCGCCACGATACCGAGATCGGTCCAGGTCGGCCGGTAGTGACCGGCAACCGTCTGCCAGGCGGCCAGCGGGGCGACCAGAAGCGTCGTGCAGACGCAGAAGAACAGCGTGAAGGTGGTGCCGCGGATAGCGTCGCCGACGCCTTTCATGAGCATCAGCGCGATCGCGTAGAAGAGACCCGCGGCGACGCCGCAGGCTACGCCCGGCGCGAGGTTGTGAGCGCCGCCCAGGGTGAGGCTGGGCGCCACGATCAGCACCATGCCGACGGCGGCCACCGCGACCGCCACCATGTCGCTGCGCTCGCGACGGGTGTGCAGCACCCAGGGCGCAGCGAGGGCTATGTAGATGGGCGCCATATACTCCAGAGCGATGCCGAGGGCGACGTTGGCCAGGCGGATCGAGGCGAAATAGAAGAGCAGCTCGAAGGCGACCACGACGCCGATCAGCACGAGACGCCAGAATCGTCGCGAGCGACGCACCTCGGCGAGGCCGCCGGTGAGCAGAAAGAAGGGCCCCAACACGAGGCCGGCGAGCCCCATGCGGCAGAGCAGCAGCAGGCTGGCCGGCATGGTCGAGATCTGCAGCAGGGCGCCCGACGTGCCGAGGATCAGCGAGGCGCCGCCGATCTCGGCATAGCCGCGCAACAGATGGGCGTCCGGTTCGAGGGCAGCAGTGTTAGTCGCCACGTGCGGACCCCCTCGCCGCGCTGTCAGGCGAAGCCGAGCTCGGTGGTGAAGACCTCGTGAAAGCCCCGGTCGGTGGCCAGGTCGAGGAACTCCAGGCGGGCCGCCAGGACGCTCATGGCGTGCCGTTCGTCAACGTCGATCAGGGCCATCTGGGCGCCCACGCCGGCGGCGTTGCCCACGAAGGCAACGCGCTCACGCGGCACTGCCGGCAGCAGGCCGATCGCCAGGGCGTTGTGAACGTCGAGCTCGTTGCCGAAGGCGCCCGCCACGAAGATCTTGTCGACGTCGCCCGGCTCGAGACCGGCGCCGGCCAGCAGCAGCCTGCTGCCGGCGGCGATGGCCGCCTTGGCGAGCTGCAGCGAGCGCACATCGTGCTGGGTGAAGACGATGTCGCCCTGGGGACCGGACGCCACGAGGTATTCGAGACCCGGTCCGTCGGCGCTGCGGCGCACCCGCGCGTGGGGCTGGACGCGACCGCCGCGGTCGACCACCCCGGCGGCTACGAGGCCGGCTAACAGGTCGACGACGCCCGAGCCGCAGATGCCCATCGGTTCGCGGCCGCCGATGGTGCGCAGGTCGCGGGGCTCGCCTTGGGCATCGATGGCGATGCGCTCGATGGCGCCCTCGGCGGCCTTCATGCCGCAGGTGATCTGATAGCCCTCGAAGGCCGGGCCCGAGGCGCAGCTCGTGACCACCACGCGGCCGTCGTGGGCCAGGGCGATCTCGGTGTTGGTACCGATGTCGATGGCCAGCGTCGGGGCGCTCGTCTGGGCCAGGCGCGTGGCGGCGATCACGGCCAGGCAGTCGGAGCCGACGAAGCCGGCGATCGGCGGCGGAAAGTGCACGCCGGCTTCGGGGTTCATGGCAAAGCCGAGCTCGGCGGCGCGCAGCGTCACCGGCGCCGCCAGCGCCGGCGCGAAGGGCGCGCCGCCCAAGCCCACAACGGAGAGGCCGAGCGCCAGGTGGTGCATCGCCGTGTTGCCCACCACCGTCATGTCGTAGAGGTGGCGCGGCGCGATCGCCTGGCGCGCGCAGAGCGTGGCGAGCAGCTCGTTTATGCCGTCGCGAGCCATCTCGCGCAGATCGTCGCGGCGGCCGTTGTGGATGGCCTGCGTGAGGCGCGTGATGACGTCTTCGCCAAAGCGCATCTGGGGGTTCTCGAGGGCCTCCTGGTCGATCTGGCGACCGCTCTCCAGGTCGAACAGGTAGGCGATGATCTTCGAGGTGCCGACGTCGACGGCCACGCCCCAGACGCGGCCCTCGGCGTCGGCCGCCTCGACGTCGATCGGACGCCCGTCGTAGCGGGTCACAGTGGCTCGAAAACCGCCGTCGCGCAGAGTCTCGGGCAGCTCGCGCAGCACGTCCAGGGGCAGTTCGCTGGCCCCCACGGCGCTCAGCAGGCGCTCCTGATCGGCGCGCGCGTCGGCCAGCGTCGGGGGCTCAAGGGCGATGACCTCGCGCACCACGGCCGGCTGCGGTGGGCCGGGGTGCAGGCGTGAGGTGGTGAGGATCTGGCGGCGTCCCTGGGTGGCGCGCACCTCTATGCTGACGCGCTCCGAAAGAGGCGTCGTCTGGCAGGCCAGGCGCCAGCCCTGGGCCAGTTTGGCGGCCGGCAGCTTACGAGCCTCGGCGTCGGTGGGCTCGCTGAAGCTGCCCGCGCCGGTGCGCACGAGGCATTTGCCGCAGGTCCCGCGGCCGGCGCAGTCGACCGGCAGGTCGACCGCTCCGCTGGTCACGACGGTCAGCAGGGTCTCTCCGCCGGGGATCTCGACGGTCACGCCGATGGGCTCGACGAATACTTTGGTCATGGCGCCTTTCCGCGACGGGGCGGGCGGCGGCTTGCAGCCGCCGCCCGCCCACGCTCTGGTCGTAACGAAGCCGAGTCCCTGGACCAGCCGGACCCGGCAGGGTCTCGCTAGTGTGTTGCATCGTAAGTAGCTTGACAATAATGCAGTGATGTGACAGGCTCTGTGGCATGCCGTGGGCACCTGCCGGAGCATTGGTCGTCGGCGACGAGCAGCTCGTCGAGTTGCAGCGCTTGGTACGCGCTCCCAAGACACCCCAGAAGGTCGTGCTGCGCGCTCGCATCGTGCTGGCGGCAGCGGCCGGCCGCTCGAACAACGCCATCGCCACGGAGCTCGGCGTCTCGCGGCCCACGGTGATTCTCTGGCGCGAGCGTATGGCCAGGCACGGCCTCGAAGGCATCCTCGCGGACGCCACGCGGCCGGGTCGGCGCAAGGCGCTCCCCCCGGAGGTGGTGGCCCGCATCGTCGCTGCCACCCTCGACACCAAGCCCGCGGGGGGCACGCACTGGTCGATCCGCGAGATGGCCGCCGCGCAGCACGTCAGCCCGGCGGCGGTGCAGCGCATCTGGAAGGCGCATGGCCTCAAACCTCATCTCGTGGAGCGTTTCAAGCTCTCTGCCGACCCCCACTTCGAGGAGAAGTTGCGCGACATCGTCGGCCTCTACCTGAAGCCGCCTGACTGCGCGCTCGTGCTCTGCGTCGATGAGAAGACGCAGATCCAGGCGATCGACCGCACGCACCCCGTGCTGCCCCTGCGTCCCGGCCTTCCCGAGCGCGTCAGTCACGACTACGCCCGTCACGGCACGACCTCGCTCTACGCCGCCCTGAACGTGCTCTCCGGCCAGGTCATCGGCCGCTGCCTGCCGCGTCACACCCACGCCGAGTTCCTTGCCTTCCTGCGCCTCATCGACCGCTCCACGCCGAAACGCTTCGACCTGCACCTCGTCGTCGACAACTCCTCGACGCACTCGACGCCGGCGGTCAAGGACTGGCTGGCCGCCCACCCGCGCTTCGTGCTGCACTTCACGCCGACCAGTTCCTCCTGGCTGAACTTGGTCGAGCGCTGGTTCGCGGAGCTCTCGCGCAGGCGCATCAAACGCGGCACGTTCTGCAGCGTCCCCGAGCTGATAGGCGCCATCGAGGAGCACATCGCCGTAAACAACGCCCACCCCAAACCCTTCGAGTGGCATGCCAGCGCCGACCTCATCCTTGGCAAGATCGGGCGTTGTAAAGAAGCGTTAGGTGCAGAACACTAGTCCTGCATACGCGCCTTGCGGTC
>PKYM01000238.1:0-4588 GCA_003132645.1 Actinomycetota bacterium
TGCTGCACGTAGGAGTTGTAGGTGGAGGGGCGGATCGTGGCCTTCACCGCCGGTAGCCACTCCTTGGTGAGGTACTGCCTGACGGTCGCGGTGGTCGGCGCTGAGTAGCTCTGCTGCTCGACTGCGACCAGCAGCTTGTTCATCGCCGCCTGACACTCTTTCCGGGTGGCAAAGCCGGACTTGGTCTCGCGGCGGCGCTCTTCGGTCTCGACGAGCTTGCCACGGCACCTCGGACAGCTCTCCTTTCGTCTGCGCTCGATCCACAGCCTCTTGTTACAGTCTTGGCAGCGCTGCGCCGCCGCCAGGCCGACATCGACGATGTACTCCCAGCTGCCGGGCTCGCCGCGCTTTCTCGTGTGGCCTCGCATGCTCTCCCCCCGACGCGCGTCTACTCTGAACATGACCTTCGCTCTGAGGTGCGAGATCAGCAACGAGAGAGGGCGCACCGAAAGCACGGGCCGCGGCGCAGCGAGCCACCGCTATGGTGCGTGCGCTGACGGTTCCACATCGGTGAGAGCGCGGTGTGCAGGAGAACGAGTGGCGGCAGAGGTCTGGTATGGATGTACGGGTGCGAGTTTGACGAACGAGTTGCCGAAGACGCGCCAAGCACCACGATCCCCGGCGGGCCGCGAGAGCTAGTGCTGGTGAAGCGGATCCCGGGAGACTGCCTGCGGCGCATGAAGGGCGCAGTAACAGGTGGGGTTGTAGACGGAGAGCCTGGTGGCGCAGCTCTGCGCGGCACACACCCGGTCCTTCTCGAAGGTGGCCACGCGCTCGCGGCTGGTCAGAATTCGGCGCGGCGGGCGAACACGATGCATTGCGACACCCTTCACTGATGACGGCCCCAGCCGGATCTCGGTGGATGACCGGCAGGTGAGGATCGCCTTCTCGAGTCACAGTGTATCGGGAACCCGCTTTTGATGCGCACGCTGTTGTGGCGCCACGTCGGCCTGGCGCCGGCAGCACTCGCGGTTTGTTGCACCATCTGAGGTCGAGGGGGTTGGGCGTAATGTGTGCACGTCCAGCAGTTGAGACGAAGTGTGTCTGGGCCGGACGCCGGGATCATGACCGCCCGAGGCGTCGGGCCCGGTCCGAGTGCGTCTGGTAGGCTCCAGGCCATCCCACGCTGCGACCGGCGGCGAGAACTCCCTGCGCCTCTGCGGGCAATACAGGGCGTCAACCTCATGACGTCACCCCGCAAAAAGGAGGCAGGTATCAGTAATGTGAGTCTGGAGGGTGAACGAGACGCAGACAGGCAGGTGATCCGCATATCGACTCACAATGCCTCTGGGCCGTCGGCACATCGGCGGCGACGTGCCCGTGTGGAGCGTAAGCGGTGGCGGGACAGGTCTCGCCCTCCTGTGCGGAGCCGGATCACAAGCGGCGGCCATCCCCTGGAACGCATGCGTCGTATCGCGGCCACGTTTGGCACGTCCCGATTCCAGCAGTCACAAGCAGTGGCCCGATGATGGACCAGGCGGCACAGATTCGTCGACCTAGCGGTCTCACTTCGGTTCTCTCGGATCAGGCGCACAGTACCGGTCCCTGCCGTGGGGTTCGATCTGGTCTCCAGCCATGCTCCGTATTGGCTCTCTCGGCCCTTCAAGTCTCGTTACTTGCCTCTGCGCTGCGGGAATACGAGGCCATGACCCATCCCCACGCGTCGTCTGCTCGCGCACGTCCGCGGCGCGTCACCTAAGGAGACTCATGGAGAGACTCAAGCTGGGCAGTCAGGGCCTCGAGGTCTCGGCCGAAGGACTGGGCTGCATGGGCATGTCCGAGTTCTACGGACCGACCGACGAGACCGAAGCGATCGCCACCATCCACCGCGCCCTCGACCTCGGCGTCGATCTGCTCGACACCGCCGACATGTATGGGCCCTTCACCAACGAGCGTCTCGTGGGCCGGGCCATCGCCGATCGCCGCGACGACGTCGTGCTGGCGACCAAGTTCGGCAACGAGCGTCGCGACGACGGAAGCTGGGTCGGCATCAACGGGCGGCCGGAGTACGTGCGCGCGGCCTGCGAGGCGTCGCTCGCGCGGCTCGGGGTCGACCACATCGACCTCTACTACCAGCACCGTGTCGACAAGACGGTGCCGATCGAAGAGACCGTGGGCGCCATGGCGATGCTCGTCTCAGAGGGCAAGGTGCGCTACCTCGGCCTCTCCGAGGCCTCGCCGACGACCATCAGGCGAGCGCACGCCGTCCACCCGGTCACCGCCCTGCAGACCGAATACTCGCTGTGGACGCGCGACCCCGAACAGGAGATCCTGCCCACGGTGCGTGAGCTCGGCATCGGCTTCGTCGCCTACAGCCCGCTGGGCCGCGGCTTTCTCGCCGGCCGCTTCCACAACGCCGACGACCTGCGCAACGAGGGCGACTTTCGGTCGAATCATCCACGCTTCAAAGACGAGAACCTGGAGCGTAACCTGAAGCTGTTGCGCTACCTCGAAGAGATCGCCCAGGAAAAAGGCGTGACGCCGGCCCAGCTCGCGCTCGCCTGGGTGCTGCACCGCGGCCCCGACGTGGTGCCCATCCCGGGCACCAAGAAGCGCCACTACGTCGAAGAGAACGTGGCGGCCGCCGAGATCGCCCTGAACGACGAGGAGCTTGCCCGCTTGGATGAGGCGCTGCCGCCGGGCGCTACGGCCGGCGCGCGCTATGCCGACATGAAGACGATCGACGCCTGACGGGGGTGGACCTCGCTTCCAAACGCACAGCAAAGGGGGCGTCGGTCCTCGTCACCTGCGACGCAGACACCCAGGCACGAGGCCTGCTTAGCGAGGCGCTCAGCGCCGGGACGCCGCTCACGTTCCTGAATGATCTCCCCACCGACCGCCGCCCAGCTGCCCTCAAGGGCGCCGAGGCGCTGATCTCATGGAACGTAGCCAAGGAGCTTCGCAACGAGGACTGGCCGCTGCTGGAGGGCCTTGGTCTGCTGCACCTCGTCTCGGCGGGCGCTGACCATCTTCCCTTTGCCCACATCCCTCCGGGGACGCTGATCGCCGCCAACGCGGGTGCCTACGCGGAACCCATGGCCGAACACGCCCTGGCCCTCGTCCTCGCTTTGGCAAAACGGCTTTGCCTCCAACACGGCGAGCTGCAGCGCGGCCGCTTCGATCAAGACACACCGAATCGCATGCTGAGCGGCGAGAACTGCGCGATCCTTGGCTTCGGTGGGATTGGCCGCGCGACGGCGCGCCTGGCGCGCGCCTTCGGGATGCGCATCCTGGCGATCAATAGAAGTGGCAGGAGCGGCGAAGCGGTCGACTTCGTTGGCAGCTTGGCTGATCTTGAGTACGTCCTGCGCAGCGCTTCCGTCGTGGTGATCGCACTGCCGTTGACTGTAGCGACGTGCGGGCTCATCGGTCGGCGTGAGCTTGAGTGGATGGCCTCAGACGCCATTCTCATGAATGTGGCGCGTGCCGCGATTGTGCAGCAGGATGCCCTCTACCAACACCTCGTCACCCACCCTCGCTTCATGGCCGGTCTCGACGCCTGGTGGGTCGAGCCCTTCTCACAGGATACCTTCCGTCTCGACCATCCTTTTCTCGAGCTGCCCAACGTGCTGGGCTCGCCACACAACTCGGGCGTCGTGTCGGGGTCGCTTGCGGTGGGGATGCGCCGGGCCGGTGAGAACGTGCGCCGCTACCTCGACGGCACACCGTCTGCCGGGGTTGTCGAGCGCAAGGACTACCTCGGCTGAGACGCGCCTTCGTCTCCGCCAGCACCGGGTAGCACGTTGGCGCCCTCGGTGGTGGAACGGAGCAAAAGGGGGCGAGGCCGCCGGAGAGTCTAGCGTGGCGTGCGGCCTCTCTTGGTGTCATGGCTGAGAAGCCGAAGCGCTCTCGAGCACAAGGCGGCCAGGCCAGCGTAGGGCGCCCGAGAAGTACAGATCGCCGCGCTGCGCTTGCTCGTTAGCGGCCAGGCTGGCTGACAAGCTCATGCTTGCCCGCATCCTGCGGCAGCCTGACAAGCTCAATGGCGAGTGTCGCGGCGCCCCTTCTGTTAGCTGCCTGGGAGCCGTAGTCGCGGTGATGCCCGCGCCGACTACGCCGCCGCCGCAGCCGCTGTCCTTGCCACGCCTGGCCACGACAACGTGGTCTATGAGTTGTCCGGAGATGTCGCCTGGGACTACGAGACCCTCGCTGAGGTCATCAGCGAGATCAGCGGCAAACCGGTCACCTACACAGACCTCAGCACCGACGATCATGTCGCCGCTCTCAAGCAGCAGGGGCTCGATGATGCCGCCGCCTTTGCCGCCCAGCTCGATGCCGACATCGCCGCCGGCACCTTGTCCGGCGTTACGACCGATCTCACCCGTCTCATCGGCCGACCCACGGTACCGCTGATCGACACGCTGGGCGCCGCGGCGGCCTAGCGCTTCCGAGGCAGCGTGGGATGGGAACAAGAGCACGACCTCTCTGCTCGTCAAGGCGGCCCGTCCCAGCGTGTGGCCGGGTTGCTCGGGCCCCTGCTCATTGAACTTTGGTACTCGCGACCCAGACTCGATCGGTGACGGCCCCTCGGTGACGAGGTCCCGTTGGCGACTGATCAGCGAGCCGCCGCTGGCCGGTGTTCGAGGGC
>PKYM01000238.1:4607-7726 GCA_003132645.1 Actinomycetota bacterium
CGCATGAACAGTTGCCTCAGATCCTGCACGCCGCCGTTGATGTCACCGCCCACATAGTTGGCGTCGTATGCCTCGAGGGCTGCCGGCGTGCTGATGTGACGAGCGAGGATCAGGTCGCAAAAGCCGGGAGCGAAGCGCTCGATCTGGGCCTCGATCACCTCGGTTGCGTTGCCGCGCCAACCGTTCGGCACGTGGCAGTAGGCCCATCCGGTCTGCTTGCCTTGCGGCGCGCGGCTGGGGTCGAAGAGGCTCTGCTGGACGACGATGACAAAGGGCTTGTCGGACACACCGCCGCGCCACACCGCGGCCTCCGAGGCGGTGATCTCTGCAAGCTCGCCGCCTACATGCACCGTGGCTGCCCGGGCGCACCCAACGGCCGTCCAGGGGATCGGGCCATCGAGTGCCCAGTCGAGCTTGAACACCGCTAGGCCGTAGCGGTATCGGCCAAGCGCGGCGCGGTAGCGGGCCGGCAGCCGTGTGTCGGCGATGCTCACAAGCTGGCGTGGCGTAACGTCAAAGAGAGTGACGCTCGCCGGAGGTAGTTGATCGATGTCGTCGATGCGCCGGCCGGTCTCGATCCTGCCGCCCAAAGAGAGGAAATAGCCCGCCAGTGCATCGGCGATGTGCTGCGAGCCGCCGCGTGCCATCGGCCAGCCAACGCTGTGGCCGCTCGCCATGAGGACCAGTGCGAAGGCGGCGCTGCCTGCGCGATCGAGCGGGAGCATCGAGTGGGCGGCGACACCCGCGAAGAGGGCGCGGCCGCGCCGACCCGCAAACGTACTTTCTGCAAAGGCCTTGGCCGAGCGTAGCCCTCGTAGGCCGAACCGCGCAAGCGCCACGGGGTGGTGCGGCGGGAATCGCAGCGGACCGAGCAGATCGTCGCGCAGGCGATCCCAGTCGGCAACCAGCGGCGCCATGACACGGCGATAGGCCGCCCCGTCGCTGCGACTTTCGCGGCCGCCCACTTGCGGCGCGCCGGCCGCACCGCCTTCACTGCTTTGCTCGCCCAGCCCTGCTGCCGTCTCATCAATGCTGCGCTCCAACACGACAGCCGTGCCGTCGTCTAAGGGATGCGCGCAAGCCGCTGGCGGCTGCACCCACTCCAGACCGAACTTTGCCAGCGGCATCGTCGCAAAGAAGGGAGACGACACAGCCAGTGGATGGATGGCCGAGCAGATGTCGTGGACAAAGCCGGGCAGGGTCAGCTCGGCCGAGCGTGAGCCACCCCCGACGGTTTTTGCGGCCTCGCAGACGAGCACCGACCGTCCGGCCTGGGCAAGGCGGATGGCGGCCGCCAAGCCGTTTGGCCCGGCGCCCACCACGACCGCATCCCACGTTCGTGTGCGGCTCTCGCTCAGGCAGGCCTCCTTTTGTGTCGCCTCCCACCGGACTTCTGCCACACACGGTCTCAGTCTTCTACCGGCCCGAAGCGGTGCTGCTCGGTNNCACCCTGCAGCGCTACTTTGTGCCCGCCCGCGACGAGGACGTCGCTTCTTCCTGACGCGGGCCGGCAGTCCTGGGCGGTGCGCCAGGTCGTCGAATGCGAACGCAGCCGCCCATGTGGCCAGCTCACGCGTCGATCATGAGCTCGCTTCAGCGACGAACACCCTGCCGATTGACAACGCCGGGCCGATGAGTGCACCCAGCGCGAAGTAGCCACCCGGCTCGAATGCGTGTGCAATCGGGTCGAGCTTGCCAACGTCGATGTGGCCGTCCCCATCCAGGCAGGCCTGCTCGATCTTCACGTCCTTGATCTCGCCGATGAACTGGGTGTGGAGGCCGAGCTCGTGCACCTGGACGACCTTGCACTCAACGACGAGCGGGAACTCCGCCACGTAGGGCGCGTCGACGAACTCGGCCTTCACTGGTGTCAGTCCCGTTACGCTGAATTTGTCGACGCTGCGTCCCGAAACCAAACCGAAGTAGTCGGCGGCGGCGGCCTGCTCGCCGCTGGGGAGACTGATGGTGAACGCCTTGCGGGCGACGACGTTGCCGTGCGTGGCGGTCGCGGCCCGCAGCGACACACAGACGCAGGGCGGCTTCGAGCAGGCGATGCCGCCCCAGGCCGCCGTCATCACGTTCGGCCGTCCGTCAGCGTGGTAGCTGCCGACGACGAGGACCGGCGTCGGGTAGAGCAGTGTCTTGGCGCCGAGCGACTTCTTCAAAGTGCCTCCTCGGGAAGGAAAGGGCCTAGTACAGATTAGTTGTCATAGTGCCATCTTGCCGGCTGGCTCGCGCACAAGAGTTGGGGCAGGATCCTGCGCCTAGAAGACGATGACCGCCCGTCCACGCAGACCGCCGGCAGCCATCAGCCGCTGTGCCTCGGCTGCCTGTTCCGGCGCATACTCGCCGGTCACGCGCAGCGCGANNACGGCCATCGCACCGCCGTCGCGGATTGCCGCAAAGGCGCCGCGACCAAGCAGCGCGGTGTCAAACAGAGCATCGACGCCCCCGCCAGCCGCCTCGCGGACCGCGGCCGCAAAGCCCTCGCCGCGCGGCACGACCACGTCGGCACCAAAACCGCGCACGAGCTCCTGGTCATCGGGCTTGGCGTCGGCGATCACGCGCAGGCCGCGCACCTTGGCGAGTGGGATCACATAGGAGGCTAGCAACCCCGCGCCGCCGCTGACGGCGAGGCTCTGACCCGCTTCAAGGCCGAGCAGCTCCAGCCCCAGGCGGGCGGTGAGCCCGTTCATCGGCAGCGTTGCGGCCTGGGGGAGCGTGGCGCCGTCGGGAATCGGCACCACCGACGCCGCCGGCACGACGATCAGCTCGGCCTGAGCCCCGCCCTCGGGCCGGCCTGGGCTCACCGCGGCCATGACCTTGTCGCCGACCGCCAGGCGATCCACCTCAGCGCCCACGGACTCGATCGTGCCGGCGGCATCCATGCCCGGCACCCAGGGCGGCTGCAGCTCGTCGCCGGCGCCGTTCTCGCGCAGGCCGATGTCGGTGGGGTTGACCGCCGCGGCCTTAACGGCGATGCGGACCTCGCCCGGGCCCGCGTGGCGGACCGCACGATCGGCCACGCCGAGGACCTCAAGGCCTCCCGGCCCCGTGATTACTACGGCACGCATAGCCAGACCTCCACCGCTGATTGCACGTCGGACCACCGGCTGGTC
>PKYM01000080.1 GCA_003132645.1 Actinomycetota bacterium
CAGCTTCGGGTGGTCGTCAGCGCCCAGGGCTACAGTGACGCCGTCATCCAGCAGGTCCAAGCCAAGAACGGCGGCTCGAGCTTTCAGATCTCGACGCGCACGCTTTCGGCCGACCAGCAGCTCGCCCTGAAGGATGCCATCAACAAGGCCTTCCAGATCGCGCCGGCCAGCGGCGGCGGCAGCGACTGGAACATCAGCACGGTCGGCGCCACCTTCGACCGCGAGGTGATCACGGCGTCCTACAAGGCGGGCGGCATCGCCCTGGTCCTCATCCTGATCTACGTCTCGCTGCGCTTCGCCTGGAAGTTCGCGGTCGGCGCCATCGCGGCCGAACTGCACGACCTGCTCGTGGTCATCGGCATCTACTCGCTGACCGGTCGCGAGGTCACTACCGGCACCATCGCCGCGGTGCTGACCATCCTGGGCTACTCGCTCTATGACACGATCATCGTCTTCGACCGCATACGCGAAAACGCGCCCAAGATGTCACGCGTGCCCTACGGCGACATGGTCAACCGCTCCATCTGGGAGACCCTGACCAGGTCGCTGAACACCACGCTGATGACTCTCATCCCGGTCGTCTGCCTGCTGCTGTTCGGCGGCGCCACGCTCAAGGACTTCGCCTTCGCGCTGCTCATCGGCGTGGCTTCCGGAGCCTACTCGTCGATCTTCGTGGCGAGCCCCGTGCTGACCCTGCTCAAGGAGCGCGAGCCCAAGTACCGCAAGCTGGCCGTCAAGGCCGGCGAGGTGACGTCCTAGAAGGGCCTTGGCGGGCGCGTCGACCTCGACCTGCGTGACCCTCCGCTGGTACCCGAGGTCGAGCCTCCGAGGACGACTTGAGCCTCGCGGAGAGGATGAGGTCTGAAGCCCGAAAACTCCTTTACAAACCGCCCTGCGGCGGCCTAGTCTCACGGCTCACCACCGCGAAAATGGCCGACGGAGCGTCTCGCCGCCGGCCCTGGGGTGAGGCGAGGATCTGAGGAGACTGTCGCCCTCGCCGCCGAGCGGTCGGACGGGGCGACAAGGACACACCCAGGGGGGTTTTCGTGAGCCAGCAGCTTGTGAACCGTACAGATTCGGCCGGTCGGGCGATCTCGCTTGGCTGGGGTAACGGCGAGCTGCGGCTTTGCTTCATGGGCGCCGGCGAGGTGCCGGTCCTCAAGTTGAGTGGTGAGTTCGACTATGAGAACGTGCCCGAGATCGAGCGTTTCCTACGCCGCCACCTGGGGCCGTTCTTCTTCAAGGGCCGCGACCTGGTGCTCGACCTCGCCCGGGTAGACCTGGTCGACTCGGCTTTCGTGGGCCTCGTCGTGTCGCTCGTGCGGCGCCTGCACGCCAACCGCCGCGAGTTGCTGATCACGCGGCCTCGGGGTTACGTGCGGCGCACCCTGGCGCTGGTCGGGCTGCCCAACCTGGTGCCGGTCTACGAGACCCTGGACGCCGCCCTGGACGCGCTATCTGCCGGCGCGCCGCTCATTCCGCCGCCCTTCGATCTCGCCCCGTTTGCCGGCGCGCGGCGCACGGCGCCCTAAGGAACTCTGGGCAGGGGCCAGCCGCCGCGCGGCGGCGGCGACACGCTTCGAACAGCGTCCTGGAAGACTCAGCTTGCCCTGCGGACCAGCTGCTGCTCGCCGAGCCCGACCTGACGGGCCGCCACGGCCCGTGCCTGGAAGGCCTTCATGCGGCAGGCGTCGCTGCAATACTTCTTGGCGGGGTTGCTCGTGACGAACTCGCGACTGCACGGCTCGAAGCTGCAGTAGCGCGTCATCTCCTCGCGCATGCGCTGCTTGCGTGAGGGTCGTTTGAGCTCATCCTTCCAGCCGCCGTTGTGCAGGGCGCAGATGTTCGAGGGATTGTAGGTCGAAAGGCGGGTCTCGCACCCAGCTACTGTGCAGGTGCGGCCGCCACCATAGGTCTTGCTCTTCGTCATATCGTCGACCTGCACGGACAGTCGGCGCCCCCTGAGGCCTCGTGTGCTGCGATACTCCATGGCCGGACACTCCTTGCCTCGAGCCGGCCACACGTGGCCGGCACCACCTTCCTAGACTGCCGCGCTCTCGAGTGCTTTCTCACGGGTTGGATAGATGCCGAAGATCCGATCGAGACCGGTGATCTCGAAGATCCGGGTGATGTTCTCGTCCTGACAGACGATGTCGAGTGTCCCGTTCTGGGGACGGACACGTTTGGCGCCGCTGACCAGCACACCCAGCGCCGTCGAATCGATGAAGGTGACGCCCGCCAGGTCGACCACGATGTGCTTGGCGCCTTCCTCGATGCTTTGGATCATGACTTCTTTGAACTGTGGGGCGGAGTAGATGTCGACTTCTCCCTGCAGAACGACGACGGCCACTTCATCGCCAACGCGCACCAGTTCGACACCGAATTGTGGTCTGTCGTCCATGCACTCCCCTTTTCGCCCCAGTGACCCTGCTGCCTACTTACTACGCTGCCGCGGCCGGTCTGTCCACCGGGCGTTGCCGGGGCATCCGCCGTTGTGAACGTTATGGCCAAGGGATTTCCCTCCTAAACGCCCGCTCTCCGAAAGGCCCGTACGAAACGCGCCACGCCGGTCGTCGCGGGCCGGCGCCGGAGCGCTTTCGGAGGTGACGTGGCGGAGGCGGTGAGGAGCGCTCCGCTGGTGGCACGGCCGGAACGGGCACTGAAGAGCGCTGGGTGGGGACGGAATGGTGGGATCGCGGAGTTGGGGG
>PKYM01000272.1 GCA_003132645.1 Actinomycetota bacterium
AGGATCGCCGCGCTCGGGCCGGGCGTCGTCGACAGTGTGCTGAGCCCCTTCCGGGGCGGTAACCCGGCCGCGATGATCTCGGCCAACGGCCACACGGCCATCATCCCCATCGTCATGGCCGGCGATGTCGTGCGGGCCGGCAAGAACATCGACAAGGTGCACGCCATCGTGCACGGCGCCAACGGCGCCGGCGGCTTTCAGGCGCTGATCACCGGCACCGCCAGCATCAACTCCGATTTCAGCCACCAGGCGACCGCCGACCTGCGCAAGGGCGAGGGCATCGGCATGCCGATCGCCATCATCATCCTGCTGATCGTGTTCGGCACGGCGGTCGCCGCCAGCCTGCCGATCTTTCTGGCGCTGATCGCCATCACCCTGGCCGTGGCGCTGACGGCGCTGCTCGGCGAGGTCTTCGACGTGTCGATCTTCGCCGTCAACATGATCACCCTGATCGGTCTGGCCGTGGGCATCGACTACTCGCTGTTCATCGTCTCGCGCTTCCGCGAGGAGCTGACCCGCGGCCGTTCGACGATCGATGCGGTGGCCGTCGCGGGTGGCACAGCCGCCCGCGCCGTCTTTTTCAGCGGCATGACCGTGGTGCTGGCCCTCCTCGGCATGCTGATCGTGCCGACCAACATCTTCGTCAGCCTCGGCGCCGGCGCGATCCTCGTGGTCTCGATGGCCGTCTTCGCCGCCCTCACCCTGCTGCCGGCCGTGCTCGGCCTTCTCGGGCCGCGCGTCAACCGGCTCAGGCTGCCGTACCTCGGCCGCCGCCTCATGGACGCTCGCGCCGCAGGCAGGCCGTCGCTGCTGGCCCGCGCGGCCCGGGGCGCCATGCGNNGGCGTGAACACCCTGCCGAACAGTTTCGAGTCGAGGCAGGCCTTCGTGGTGCTCAGCCGCGACTTCTCGGCGGGGCTCGTGAGCCCCGCGCAGATCGTGATCGACGGGCCGGCGGCCTCACCGCAGGTGCAGGCCGCCATCCAGCGCCTGCGCACTACGCTGGCCGCCGACAGGACCTTCGGCGCGGTGGCGGCCCAGACAAACGAAGCCGGCAACCTGACCCTGCTGCAGGTGCCGATCGGCGGATCGTCGACCAGTCCTCTGGCCATCGCCAAGGTGCGCGAGCTGCGCGGCACCTACATCCCCCAGGCCTTCAATGGCAGCCCCGCCAAGGTCTACGTGACCGGCGACACTGCCGGCAACGTCGACTACATCGACATCGTCAACTCCTACTTCCCCTGGGTCATCGCCATCGTCCTGGCGCTCAGCTTCGTCCTGCTGATGCTGGCCTTCCGTTCGGTCGTGGTGCCCGGCACGGCGATCGTCATGAACCTGCTGAGCGTGGGCGCCGCCTACGGCCTCATGACGCTCGCCTTCCAGCATGGGATCGGCACGAGCATCACCGGCTTTCAGAAGGTCGGGGTGATCGAACAGTGGGTGCCGCTGTTTCTGTTTTCCGTGTTGTTCGGGCTCTCCATGGACTACCAGGTCTTCCTGCTGTCGCGCATCAAGGAGGAATACGAACGGACCGGCGACAACACGGCCGCCGTCAGTCAGGGGATCGGCGTGACCGCCGGGATCATCACCGGTGCCGCGCTGATCATGGTCGCCGTCTTTGCCGGCTTCGCCAGCGGCAAGCTGGTGATGTTCCAGCAGATGGGCTTCGGTCTGGGCGTGGCCGTCCTGCTCGACGCGACCCTCGTGCGGACCCTCCTGGTGCCCTCGGCCATGAGCCTGTTCGGCAAGTGGAACTGGTACTTGCCGCGCTGGCTCGAGTGGCTCCCGCGCCTGAGCATCGAGGGTACGCCGGCGCCGGCGCTGCCGGCGTCCGCGGCGGGCGCCGCTGCGGGCGGTGCGATCGCGCAGAAGGCCCCCGAGGATGGGCCGGAGGCTCCGCCGATCGAGTCGGGTCGGGCGGCCTAGAAGGTTGACGACGGAGACTGCCGTCGGCCGCCGCCGGCAACGGCGCCCGGACCACGGTCGCACCCGACCGGCGACCTTTGTGGCGCGGGACTCATCGTGCGATGCTTATAGGGAGTCCCTTTTCGGTCGCAGCGACGTGCGGTCGAGGCGAGGTTTTCGACATGAAGGACGCAGTCACGGTCATCGGCATAGACGTGGCGGCGGTGCGGCCCAGCACCGCGGTCGCCCTGCGAGTCGGCCGCACCGCCCAGGTCGTCGAATGGATGGAGGCCGACCACCGTCATCTCGACCAGGTCGCCGCCATGATGGCCTGGATCACGCGACACGCACCGGCGGTCGTTGCCATCGACGCCCCCCAGGGTTTCAAGCGCTCTTTCCGGCGAGCCGGCGCCGCGCCAGCCGCACGCCCCGCGCCGCGGAGGCGGGCGCTCGATGCGACAACGTCGACGGCCCCGTCTTCGCGAGCATGCGACCGCGAGCTCCTCGCCCGTCGCATCAGTCTCTACCCGGTCCCGTCGAGGGCGGCCGTCGCGTCCGGAGAGTCCCGGCTGCCCGACTGGATGGGAGCCGGTTTCGACTACTTCCGCCGTCTGCGCCTGGCCGGCTTTGAGATCCCCGACGAAGCCGTGATGCCGGGCATGCTCGGTGGTCCCGCGGCTGCGATCGAGGTCTATCCGTACAGCGCTTTCGCGGCACTGCTTGGCGGTTTGCCGCCCAAGAAGACGACTCGCGCCGGCCAGCGTATTCGTGTGCTCACCCTGCGCCGCGCCGGTCTCGACTGGGACGAGTACTTCGATCACGACTCGCTCGACGCCCTCGCGGCGGCGTTGACTGCGTGGCGCTTCGTCCAAGGTCGCGCGACGCCGCTTGGCGACCCCCGCGAGGGTCTGATCTGGCTGCCCGTGCCGCGCGCCGAGGTACGCGACACCTACACTCCCCTCTGAGTCGACCGAACCACTTCCTGTGTCGGCACCGTAGGGTCTTGTTCTCTCGCCGCCGTCGGAACTGACGGCCTCCCTGTCGTGCAGTCCCTCCACTACGCCGCCGTCCCAGTCGTCGTCTGCATCTGGGCGGGTGGGTCGCGTCGGCGGCGTGAGCCGCGTCGGTCGCATCGGCCGCGTTGGTGGCAGCGGCGGCAACCATTCGCTCACCAGCCGTCGCAGGAGCCGAGAGAGCTGCAACTGGTCTTCTTCGGGCCAGCCCTGGACCGCCACGGCAACGGCGCTGCGGCGGACCCTCTTCAGCTGTCGCAGGGCGTTGTAGCCTTGCACGGTCGGCGCGAAGATGGGCCGCACCTTGCCCCTCCAGCGTTGCACCGCGAAGTCGTTGCGGTAGATGAGCCTCCGGTCTTCGAGCCGTTGTAACTCGCGGCTCACGGTGCTGCGAGAGAGTCCGAGCGCGGCGGCCAGATGTGACGGCCGTGCTGAGCGCGACCGCGCGATGCGGTCCAGCAGCGCATAGAGAGCGGGCTGTGTCTGCCACGCGGCCCACGACGGCGGTACCGCTTCTTGAGCGAGCAGCGGGTCGTGGCGGCGCGGCCGGGCGTAGGAGAAGGTGACGAGGGTAAGAGCGTCCTCGAGGGCTGCGATGATGGGCTCGCCGAGTGGCTCCGAGGGGCCGCGGTAAGGGTGGGGGCCGGTCATGGACGCAGGCTAGGGCGGTCAGCCTGTCGATGGAAGTGGGCGGGGGTAGTGGTATGGGTGTCGGTGTCCGTTTGTTGCCATTTACAACTTTCGGGTACCGACCTGGCAGGGGCCTACCCGCGCCGACTCGTGCGCACGCTTGACGGCCTCCCGCGGCCGCTGCCCAGTCACGCAGGCGGCCCCGTGTACACTCATGGCGTGCGATGCGCAGCGCAGGACTCGAGAGGAGACACCAGGCGATGATGGAGATCACGTTCACCGGCGGGCTCAAGGTGCGCGCCGAACTTGACGGGCTGACCGTCGACACCGACCAGCCGATCGCGTCGGGTGGTGGCGGAGAAGCGGCCGGGCCCTACGATTTGTTCCTCGCGTCTCTTGGCACTTGCGCCGGTTTTTTCGCCCTGCGGTTCATGCAGCAGCGCGGCATCGATCCAACCGGCGCCCGGCTCACGCTCGCGACTGACAAGGACTCAGAGACCGGGCTTGCCGCGACGGTCAGGATCGACCTCGAGCTGCCGCACGACTTTCCCGACAAGTATCGCCAAGCGATCGTGCGCGCCATGGACCAGTGCAAGGTCAAGCGCCAGCTGGAGCATCCGCCGGTGGTCGAGGCCACCACGTCGCTGTCCGGTTCCGCCGCTTCACTGGTCGACTCAGCGACCCACACCTCGTCGTGAGCCGCGCGTTCGTCAAAGAAGACGACGACGCGCCTGAAGAGCCGCTTCCCGAGCGCCCGATCAGTGAGCACCCGAACTATGTGACCCCGTCGGGTCTCGCGCAGCTGGGTGCACGGCTTGAGGAGCTCGAGGTGGAACGACTCGAGCTCGACCGTCGCGACGACGACGACAGCGCTGCCGAGCGTCTGCGCTACGTCGAGCGCGAACTGCGTTACTATCGNNGGGGCGGCGGTGACGGTCGACGACGGGTCGGGCGCGCTGCAGCGCTACACGATCGTCGGCGAAGACGAAGCCGACCCCGATACCGGTCTTGTGAGCTGGGTATCGCCGCTCTCCAGGATAGTGGAGGGTGCTCGCGTCGGCGACCACGTCGTCTGGCGGCGACCGGCCGGCTCGCTCGAGCTCGTGATCACCAAGATCGAACGTGCAGGGAGGCCCACGGCATGAGGTATCGCACCTTCGGCAAACTCGACTTTGCGCCCTCGGCGCTGGGGTTCGGCGCCATGCGGCTGCCGGTGCTCGCGAAAGACAGCAAGGACGGCAAGGACGGCAAGGACGGTTCGGGCCCTCCGCGCATCGACGAGCAGCGGGCCACCGACATGCTGCGGCGCGCGGTCGAGGCGGGCGTCAACTACGTTGACACCGCGTATGTCTACCACGGCGGCGAGAGCGAGCCTTGGCTCGGCCGGGCCTTGCGCCAGGTCGCAAGCGACCTGTACGGCCCGGGCTCGCCCGGGCTCGCCGAACTGCGCCGCCGCGTGAAGGTCGCCACCAAGCTGCCGGTCTCGAAGATGGAGCAGCGCGACGATGCCGAGCGCCTCTTCAGCGAGCAGCTCGAGCGGCTGCAGCTCGACTCGATCGACTACTACCTGCTGCACGGTCTCGGCGCCGGCAGTCTCGCCAAGCTGCGCGAGTTCGACGTGCTGGGCTGGGCCGAGCGGGCGCTCGCCGACGGGCGCATCGGGCACCTGGGGTTCTCGTTTCACGACGAGTACACGGTCTTCGAGGAGCTCGTCGATGCGACCGACCTCTGGGAGTTCTGTCAGGTCCAGTACAACTACATGGACGAGGACTACCAGGCCGGCACGCGCGGGCTCGAGTACGCGGTCGCCAAGGGTCTCGGCGTGATTGTCATGGAGCCGTTGCGCGGCGGCCAGTTGGCGCGGCGACCGCCGCAGGCGGTCGCCGCGCTCTGGGCCGCCGCCGATGTCCGGCGCGAGGCCGCAGGCCTCGCGCCGGCGCCGCTCTCGCCTGTCGATTGGGCGCTGCAATGGGTCTGGAACCGTCCCGAGGTGTCGTTTCTGCTGTCAGGCATGAGCGCTATGGAGCAGCTCGACGAGAACATCGCAAGTGCCGAGCGCAGTGCTCCGGGGACACTCGACGACGATGAGCTCGAGACCTGTCGTCGCGTGCGCGACGCGTATCTCGAGCTCAGTCCCATTCCCTGCACGAGCTGCCGGTACTGCCTGCCCTGCCCGAGCGGAGTAGCCATCCCCGAGGTCTTCGAGATCTACAACGAGGCGGAGATCTACTCAGGCGGGGCGGCGGCGGCGCGCTTCGCCTACGGCTGGCTCGCGGAGTCGGAGCGTGCCGAGCTGTGCACGCAGTGCGGCGCCTGCGAAGAAGCTTGCCCGCAGAAGATCGCCATCGTCGACTGGCTGGAGAAGGTCCAGCAGTTTCTGGCCGTCGGCGAGTGACTGCTGCGACGGCGCGGNNGGCGACGCCCTCGATGGTCTCGATGCCGTAGCCCTGGCTCGGGTCGCCGTCGGTGAAGACCGCCATCGAGAAGGTGTGGGCGCCCTTGTGCAGGCGTGCGACCTGGTGCACGAGCTGGCCGATGTTCGTGCCCCGCCAGCCGCCCTTGAACCAGACCTGCCAGCCGCGCGGCCGGGCTGCGGCCGGGATGCCCCAGCTCTGGTAGGAGACCACATGCGAGAGCAG
>PKYM01000316.1 GCA_003132645.1 Actinomycetota bacterium
CGACACCAGCAAGCCCGCCGCCGCCCCGCCCCGGCCCGCCGCCGACCTGCGCCACGCGCCAGAGCAGGCACGCCGGTCGTCGTGAGGCGGTGCGGCCGGGCCGCCTACCGTCCGGTCAGCAGCGCCGCGGCAGCTCGCTGCTCTTGCTCCACCTCGTCGGCCACGAGGCAGCCGGCGGCGTGGTCGTTGACCAGGCCGGCGGCCTGCATCGTGGCATAGGCGGTGGTCGGTCCGACGAAGCGAAAGCCCCGGCGTCGCAGCTCGGTCGCCAGGGTCGTCGATTCCGGGGTGACGGCGGGCCAGTCGGTGCGCGAGCGGATGGGGGTGAGCGCCGTCGCGGGCCGAAACCGCCACATGAGCGCCGCCAGCGAGCCGCATTCCTCGATCGTCTCGAGGCAGCGCCTGGCGTTGTGGACGGCGGCTTCGATCTTGCGGCGGTTGCGCACGATACCGGCGTCGTTCAGGAGACGCTCGACGTCGGTCGGCCCAAAAGCGGCAACGTCGGCCACGTGAAAGCCGGCAAAGGCGGCGCGAAACGCCGCCCGCTTACGCAGGATGGTCAGCCACGAAAGGCCAGATTGGAAGCCCTCCAGGCAGAGGCGCTCGAAGAAGCCGTCGTCGGTCAGGACCGGACGGCCCCACTCGCTGTCGTGGTAGTCGAGGTACTCGGGCGCGCCGACCGCCCAGAAGCAGCGCAAGCGGCCGTCTGAGCCGGCGGCGAGGGCGTCGGTCACGTCAGCCGTCGCACCGATAGACACCGGTAGAACCATACCGCGAGCAGTCCCTCGGCGATGATGACGGCATCTGCCACTGTTCCGCTTCCTGAACGAGACCTGAACGACTGGTTGACGCAGTGCTCATCGAGATTACTACAGTAAGCGTCCGAAGCCGGCAACTGGCCACGCGGCCAAGCGGTCTGGAGGCGCATGGAGGACTATCCCGCACTGCACCGCTACTCAGGCGATCAGGCTCAGCGCTACGAGGCGAAGCGGTTCAGTCACGCGCGTGGCAGGGCGGTGGATGCCATGGAGTGGTTGCTTCTTCGTCGTGCCCTCACCAGATTCGAAAGGCGCGGCGGATCGCTGCATGACGTCCTTGACGTCCCCGTTGGCACGGGACGCATGGCAAAGCGTTTGGGCGCCCGCGGCATCGAGGTGACGGGACTCGACGCTTCCGAGGACATGCTGACTGTCGCCCGGGACGCGCACGCGGCACACGCCTACCAGGTCGGCAGGGCTGAGCACCTTCCGTTCCCGGGCCGGTCGTTCGATGCAGTCGTGAGCATTCGACTTTTCGGTCACCTGCCGGCCGGCGCCAAAGCGGAGGTGTTGAAGGAGTTCAGGAGGGTCGCCCGGCGCGGGGCCATCGTCTTCGTGCCAGGGCAGACTAGGTGGCTCAGCATGCGCCGCGCCTGGCGGGCGCGGCGTGGGCGCCCGTCAGGCGCGTGGAACCCGGTAAGTTCGTCGGACATGCGGAGCCTGGCCGATCAGGCCGACTTCCATGTCATGGGCACGCTGTACCTTCTCATGGGCTTCTCGGAGACGAGAGCAGTGATCCTGGTCCCCAAGTAGCCCACCGGCGACCGTCGCAGTGGCGCGCGGCTTGAAGCGTGTGCCAATCGCTTTCATACTGCGAGAGCAGTGAGCCTTGCGACCATCCTCATCGTCGAAGACGACCTCGAGATGCGCTCGATGCTGGTTCGCGGGCTGCGCGAGGAGGGTCTCCATGTCGAGAGCGTGGGAACGGGCGCGCAGCTCCTCGAGCGAGTGGCGAGATGCTCCCCGGATCTCTTCATCATCGATATCGGGCTTCCTGATGCCGACGGTCGCGACGTCTGTCAGGCCCTGCGCGCCCAGGGCGTGGGGGCGCCGGTTCTGTTTCTCACCGCGCGCGACGCGCTTCCCGATCGCCTCTCCGGTTTCAGCGCCGGCGGTGACGACTACCTGACCAAGCCGTTTGCCTTTGCCGAGCTCGTCGCGCGGCTCGAGGCACTGCTTCGTCGCGCCGGCGGTGAGCCGGCGGTCGAAGTCGGCGAGCTGAGAGTCGAGCCAAGGTCGCACGCCGCCGTCTGCGGAGGCGTATCCGCGGGGCTCACGCCGACCGAGTTTCGTCTGCTTGCGCGGTTGGCCGCGGCGCCTGGCGATGTGGTGCACCGGCGCGCCCTGGTCGAAGTCGCCTGGCCCCACGGGGCGATCGTGCGGGAGAACACCCTCGACGCCTACATCGCGCGTCTGCGTCGCAAGCTTGCCGGTTTGCCCGGTGCTCCGGAGATCGTCACCGTGCACGGCGTGGGGTATTGCATCCGGTGACGCCGCGCCCCTGCCCGGTGATGCCACGGACCTGCCCGGTGATACCGCGCCCCTGCCCGGTGATGCCACGGACCTGCCCGGTGAGGTCGTGACCCTGCTCGGTGGTCGTCCGCGCAGCGTGAGGGCGCGCCTGTTGCTGACCGTGGTGATCGCCGTTGCCGCAGCCTTGGCGTTGATGACGCTGGGCTTCAACCTCCTGCTCTGGCGAGGGCTCTCCTCGGACGCCGATGCGTTGGCCCGGTCACGCGCGGCCGTCGAAGTCAGCGAGTTGACGGTTGTCAACGACCGCGTCGTGCCGTCGGAGTTACCGGACAGGGGGGGTCTCGAAAGTGAGGCCTGGCTGTTCGTCAACGGACGGGCTGTCGACGGGCCCACGGTGAGTCGCGCGCTTGACCGGGCGGCCCGTGGCGCGGCCGCGACACCGAGGCTGATAGTCGATGTACCGAGTGAGAGGGTCCGCCTGTTCGCCATGCCCGCCGTGGTCGCCGGCAAACAGGTTGCCGTGATCGTCGTCGGAGTTTCGATGACGCCCTACCAGATTACGAGGCAGACCGCTCTTGTCGGATCGCTCGCTCTCGCCTGTGCCCTGCTTGTTGTAGTCACCCTGGTGACTCGCTGGGTGCTCGCGGCCGCTTTGCGCCCCGTCGCGGAGATGACTGCCGACGCCGAAGCCTGGAGCGTGCACGACGCTGATCGTCGCTTCGCTGCGGACGAGTCGCACGACGAGCTGGGCCAGCTGGCGACGACGCTCAACGGCCTGCTTGACCGCCTCTCCGCCAGCCTGCGTCGCGAGCAGCGGTTCTCGGCTGAGCTGTCCCACGAATTGCGCACGCCACTGGCGACCATTTGCGGTGAGGCCGAGCTTGCTCTACGCCGCGAGCGTGAGCC
>PKYM01000074.1 GCA_003132645.1 Actinomycetota bacterium
CACGGCCTGCGGCCCTACATCGACTTTCCGGTCGAATACCCGCCGCTGGCCATACCGCTGTTCATCCTGCCCGGGCACAGCGGCAACGTGGTCGCTTACAGCGACTGGTTCAACGTCGAGATGTTCGTGGCCTGTGTGGCGGCGGCGGCGGCGGTCGCCGCCGCCGCCGCCCGCCTCTGGCTCACCGGCCGCAGAGCCTGCCTCGCCGCCGTGGCCTTCGCGGCTTGCGTGCTGGCCAGCGGCGCCATCATCGGCAATCGCTACGACGCCGCCGTCGCCCTGGTGCTGGCTGTGTTCCTGTTGCTGCTCGCCTACGAGCTGTGGACGCCGGCGGCGCTCGTGCTGGGCATAGGCTTCGCCCTCAAGCTGACGCCCGCCATCCTGTTGCCGCTGGTCTTCGTGCTGGCCGTGCGCTGGCGGACGATCGGCTGGAGCCTGATCTATTTCGCGGTGGCCGCCGTGCTGCCGTTCGTGCCCTTCATGGTCCACGGCATCAAGGGGCTCGAGTACCCCTTCACCTACCAGCTCCACCGGCCGCTCCAGGTCGAGAGCGTGCTGGCCGCGCCCCTGCTGGCGGGGCACTTCCTCAACCTGGTCTGGGTCGAGATCGGCACCGCTTACGGCTCGCAGTTCATCGCCGCGACCGGCGCTCAGACCCTGGCGCGCGTCTCGGGCTTTCTCGAGCTCGCGGCCCTCGCTCTCACCTACTGTCTCATCTGGCGGCGGCGCGCGACCCTGCGCGCGACGCCCCGCCTCGTACCGCTCGCCGTGCTCGCCTTGATCCTCGCCTTCATGACCTTCGGCAAGGTCCTCTCGCCCCAGTACTTCATCTGGACCCTGCCGGCCATCGCCCTGGTGATCCCCGAGCGTCGCGCCCTGGGCCTGCTGCTGATCGGCGCGCTTCTGCTCACGCAGATCGAGTTCCCCGCCAACTACTGGTCGTTCATCGACTTGGACAGGAGCGCCGTGTTCGTCGTGATCGAGCGCGACGCCCTGCTGGCCCTTGCCTTCGCGGTCTCGTTGTGGCACCTCTGGCGCCTGCCCGACGTCGAACAGGCGTCCGGCGAAGACTAACGGCCGGTAGCCCACGCGCCCCACTGCCGCGGGCGCAACGACGCGCGTCGTAACAAGAAGAGGACCCTCTCTTCCGCGGGTTGCGGCCTGGGTACCGGCAACCGGCAGGGAGAGGGTCCTCGCCTGCTGACGACGTCGTTTGAGCGGCACGGCCGGCGCGCGGCTGCCGCCCGGGGTCTCTACCTCACTTCGCGGAGAGCACCGGGCTACGGACCACACCGATCCAGGCGACCTTGAAGAAGGTCGTGCCCGACACCTTGACGGTCACGTGATAGGAGCCGTTCGCCCCGGTCGTCAGGTTTCGCGCGACATGCCACGCGTGGCCCGGCGTCCGCTGGTAGAGGACGAGAGCCCTGCCGCGCAGCCCACCCATGCTCTCGGACGTTAGTTGGCCCGACAGGCGCACGGACGCACCGCGCGCAGCCGCCGTGAGCGTGAGCTTGTTGCCGCCAGAGAACGCATACCATGAGCGCTTGAAGGCGCCCGGAACGGTCACAAGCCCTGAGTACACGCCGGTAATGCCGACCGGGGTAGGGACGCCGCCCAAGTCGTGGTACGGAAACCAGATGAGCGCCTTTACCTGCGGAAAGCGCGCCGCGTACCTGTACGCCCGCGTCAGGTAGGCAGCCTGTGTGGTCTGATTGACATAGATCCCGAAGATGGCGCTGTACGTCGTGTAATAACCATACTCGGTGAGATAGAAGGGCTTACCCGGGAAGATCTTCAGCAGCGTGGCGATATTGCCCAGCGAGACGGTGTGGGCGAGGTCGCGCGGCTGGGCCTCGGGGGCGATGTTCCTCGTGCCTCCGACAGCGTAGGGATGGTGCGAGTAGGCATCGAAGACCGATGGCTTGACCATGCTCTTGAGCAGCCTGGCGAACCGCTGTGGACTCGTCTGCAGGTCGGTGTTGCGACCGCCGGGGGCGGTCGCGCCGGCGATGACGAGAGCACTTGAATCGCCGGCACGCACGCCCTTGGAGAATGCGGTCAGCATGGCAGCGTAGCGGCGGACGGCGAACGCGGCGTCGGACGACGTGCGTTGCGGGTAGAGCGACGGCCACAGATTCGGCTCGTTGCGGCACTCGTAGCCGGTCACGTCGACGCCGAACGTGCTCGCCAGCTTGGTCGCAAACGCCTGAAAGTCGCCGAGGCGCTTCGTGGCCGGGGGGTAGAAGCTATGGTAGACGCCCCGTTTGAAGCCCTGCGGAGCGTAGTGCCAAAGCGTCCGATCGGACGCCCAGCGCGGTGTGTCGTACAGGGTGACGATGACCTTCAGCCCGTCGCTCGCGGCGGCATGGATGGTCTTCGCGAGCTGGTTCAGATAGGTCTGATCATACTCGCCCCGCTGCGGCTCGAGCCTGGTCCACCGCACGTCGAAGCGCAGCAGCTGCGCGTGCAGCTTGGTGGTCAGAAAGTCGACCCTGGCGGTCGTGTTCGTCGCTCCCTTTCTGGCCAGGCTCCCATCTGCGGTCCCCTTGAGGACGGTCTGCGCCCGAGCCGACGTCGCCATCCCCAGCAAGACGGTCGAGATGCAAAGAAACGTGATCACGAACATGAGTTTCTGGCGCGGCATGCTACCCCCCAAGTCTGACCCGGGCAGTATACGGTCGCTTTCACGGCGCGAGGCAGGGAAAGTGTTGCCAGTTCTGGCGCGGCTCGCGCCGAGCGTCTGAGGCGGCCTTGGCCCTTCGGGCGGACTCGGGCCTTCGGGCGGACTGGGGCT
This sequence comes from Actinomycetota bacterium, assembly GCA_003132645.1. GTDB lineage: Bacteria > Actinomycetota > Thermoleophilia > UBA2241 > UBA2241 > Bog-752. The sequence continues at coordinate 2,798 of PKYM01000074.1, forward strand.
TTTCAGGCGGACTGGGGCTTTCAGGTGGCTTTGGTCTGGTAGGCGCGGGCCTGCACCTCGTACATGCGCCGATACACGCCGTCGAGCTCCATCAGCTCGGCGTGCGTGCCGCTCTCGGCGACGCTGCCCTTGTCGAGAATGTAGATCCGGTCGGCGCGGTACACCGTCGAGAAACGATGGCTGATGAGGATGACGGCCCTGCTGCGCGCCATCTCGCGGATACGCTCGAACACCGCCAACTCCGCGACGGGGTCGAGCGCGCTGGTCGGTTCGTCGAGCACCAGGATGCCGGCATCGCGGTAGAAGGCGCGCGCCAGAGCCACCTTCTGCCACTCGCCGATGGAGAGCTCCTCGCCGTCGGCGAACCATTTGCCGAGCGGGGTGTCGTAGCCGTTGGCCAAGCCGTTGATGACCTCGTCCGCTCCCGCCTGTCGCGCGGCCTCGATGACGGCGGCGTCGTCGGACGGCTGGGCGATGTTCCCGATCCAGATGTTCTGGCGCACCGAGAGCTGGTACTGGGCGTAGTCCTGGAAGATCACGCTGATCTCGCGGCGCAACTCATTGATCGAGAGCTCGCGCAGGTCCGTGCCGTCGATCGTGATGCTCCCGGTCTGGGGGCTGTAGAGGCGGCAGAGGAGCTTGACGAGCGTCGTCTTGCCCGAGCCGTTGGTGCCCACGAGCGCCACCACTTCGCCCGGCTTGACCTGCAGCGAGACCCGGTCGATCGCCGTACGCTCCGTCTCGGGATACTGGAACGAGACGTCGTCGAACACGATTCCCTCGGTGATGGGCCTGGGCATGGGCATTGGGTGTGCGGGCTCCTCGATGGTGCGCTCGAGCGCCAGGAACTCGTGGAAGTAGGTCATGAACAGGTTGTCCTCGTAGAGAGCCGCGAACCCCGTGAGGACCTGCTGGAGCGCCGACAGGCTCGTCTGGAAGGCCTGGTAATAGACGACCATGGTGCCCACCTTCATCGCACCATAGATGGTCTTTTTGGCGATGTAGGCGAACGTGCCGAACACCGCCAGCGTCGCGATCGCGGCGCTCACGAGATCGGCGAGGGAGCGTCTAGCGGTGATGCTGAGCCGCTCGCGACGGAGCGTCTTGCGCAGCCCCCGAAACCAGTCCCTGAAGTAGGTGCCGAGGTCGAACACCCTGATCTCCTTGGCGTGCGAGCTGTCTGTGAGCAGCCAGTGCAGGTACGACGACTTCCGGTCGGCCGGAGTGGCACTGCGCTGCCACCGGTAGAGCTTGCCCGAGAAGGTCAGGCGGACGATGGCGCTGGGCAGGGCCGCCACCAGCACGATGAGCCCGACGACCCAGCTCAACCGGAGCAGCAGCAGCACCATTGTCGCCACCGTGACAAGACCCTGACCCACCTGCATGAGGTCCTGGATGATGCTCATGGGCCGGTAGGGCGCCTCCTGCTGGGCGCGCTGCAGCAGGTCGTAGTATTTAGAGTCCTCGTAGTATTGCAGGTCGACCTCGATCGACTTGCTGTGGACCAGATCGGAGACGTGGTCGGTGACGACCTGCGTCTGGGCCTCGGTGACCAGCATCGCCACGGAGCGAGCCACCGCGGTGACCAGACCGACGACGGCCGCGAGGACGATGAGGAAGGCGACGTGACGGAACGCAGCGGCCTCGGCGGCGGCACCGAGCGGCTTCTTCACGGCAGCGGTGGCGGTCACCTGCACGAAGTTGACGATCAGACCCAGCAGCAAGATGCCCAGCAAGGGCAGCAGACCCTGGACGACGGCCAGCACGACGTTGACGATCGTCCAGACGGGGGAGACGTTCCAGACGAGACGCAAGGTCGGCCCAAAGCGCAGAGCGCCTTTGACGCTGAACCGGGTCTCAGCTTCGGCGTCGCCCGGACGGGTCTCGGCTTCGGCGTCGCTCACTCTGAGCCTCCCCGCCCGAAGCGCCCCAGCGCCAGACGCAACGGCCTGGAAAGATAGTACAGCCGCGGCAGATGCCGGGGAATGCGACCGGATTCCCAGTCCCATGTCCCGGGCGTAAACACCCGCGCGACGAAGTGCGCGGCCATGAGGGCTGGCTTGTCGAGCGCCAGCGACTCCCAGACGATGCCGCCCAGTCCGTCCTTGGGCGATGTCTGCAGGCCCTCGGCGAACATCGCCGCGCGCGCTCGGCCCGCCAGGCGCGCCGCCAACGTATCGCGAGCGAGACGAGAGTCGATGTCGGCAGGCAGGGCGCAGCCGGTCACGTCGCGCATCAGAAGACAGCCGATGGTGCAGCGGCGCAAGCACCCGAGTCCGGCGGCGCGCTCGAGCAGAGGCATCCAGTCGGACTCCGCCGCCGCGCTGCCCCAGGCGCCCAGGGCGGCCACGAGCTCCAGCTGGTCCCAGCGGTGGCTGTGGGCCCCGTGGACGCACATGACGACGAACAGGTCCTCGCGCGACAGCGTGAGCACGTCGCGACCCAGGAAGGTCGTCATGCGGGCGCAGGCCATGAGGTCGGCGACCGGCAGCGAGGCGTGCGCGAATCGCGGACCCAGCCGCCAGTGGAGGTCGAGGACGAGCTCGCGGTCGGGGTTCTTGAAGGCTACCTCGCATTCCGAGGCCAGCAGGCGGTCGATCTCGATGCCGACGCCGGTGATCTGCTGGAACCCCGCGGCAAGCAGAACGTCGCGGGCAGTCGTCACGTCGCGTGGCCGGATGGCGATGTCGAGATCAACGGAATGGCGCAGCCCCACGTCGCCGTACAGCGCCTCAGCCATGACCGGACCCTTTACCGGAAACGCCTCGAGCCCTTCGCGGTAGAGCAGCTCGAGAAGTCCCAGCAGTTGCACGCTCATGCGCAGGCTGCGGCGCTCATTCGCGGTCGTCAGCGCGCGAAGGGCCTCGAGCTGCTCGGCAGGAATGGCGGTCGAGGCGGACTCGACTGCCCGCTTGTACAGAAGCCCAGCCACACCGTGGTGAAGGGCTGCCTTTCGCAGCCCCTCCCAGTCACCGACCGCCGGCAGCGTCTGCCCCAGCACGGCCAACGCTTGGCGCTGATCGGCGAGTGCGCAGGCAAGAAGGACCGCCTGCTCGGGTGAGATCGCCTTGGAATGCCCGCCCCAGGGCGACGAGGCCAAACGTCTCCTCATGGCTTCGTGGCCGAAATGAAAGCACCGCGGCCACAACGAAACCGCAGACACCGCGCCATGAATCTGGACACGCCAAAACCCCCGATCACGGGGGTCGGCGCTTTTCTAGACTGTGCCTTGAATGCCCAGCAAACCCCCGAGGGGGCGAAGATCAGCTCTTGGCCATTCCCGAGCTGTGGCAGAGCGTGCCGTGCTTCTTGTACGTGCAGTCCTTGTGACCGTTGGCGCCGCGGAAGCTCTTGCAGCCGCACAGGACGCTCTCTTCGGGCGCGCTGCGGCCCAGAACGATCAACTCGGGCTTTGACCAAGCTTGTGACGAATCCATGGGAACCCCCTCCTACGGCTTTGCTAGGAACCATATTCCCGCATTCGAGCAACCTTGTCCAGCATATTGGCGTTGGTTGCCAGAACGGACTACGAATTTGGTCTGACGCCCGCACCGTAGCCCTCCGCGTCAGGGTCTCCGAACACGCGCGCCCGGGCGTGGGCCACGTCGCAGAAGTCGTCGATGGGCGCAGTAAGCGAGCCGCTCTCGAGGTAGGCGTGAGCGGGGCACCAGAGACAGAGGTCGACGAGCCCGCACGCCGCGCACCTGTCCAGGTAGGCGGGGTCGGCCGTGCGCGCGGCGCCCGCGGCCGCCAGAAGACGCCGCCAGGCGGCAGCCACCGGCTCACGGCGGACGTCGGCGACGTAGTCGGGGTGCCAGAGCGCCGAGCACAACCGCAGCGAGCCGTCGTAGCCCACGGTGAACCCCTGACCGACACCGCAATGGAAGACGAGATCGGGCTCGTCGGGAGCCTCCTGGCCGGCCACCCTGTGGCACTCGCGCCGCAGGGCATGCGCCCGCTCTTCGTCGGACTGCTCGATGGTGGCGATCTCTTCAGGGTCCAGGCGCTCGGCGCAGATCTCGGCATTGCGCACCGGGTCGCGATCGTAGCGAAGGTGCAGCAAGGGATCGAAACGAAAGAAGTCCTTCGTGTGCGCCCTTCCGAACTGGGCCATGGCCGATAGCTCGTTGACGTTCGAGCGCAAGGCCATAGCCTTGTAGCGCGCGCCCACACCACCCTGTTCGAGGAGGGAAACGCCGCGCAGGAAGGCGTCGAACGACCCCGGCGTGCGCGTCACGCGTTCGTAGGCCCCGCGACTTGCGCCGTAGATCGTGATCTCCACGTCGCGAGGAGGGTATTTGCGAAACAGCTCGACGTGTTCCGGCCTGAGGAGACAGGCGTTGGTGAACACGGTGACGAGCAAGCCCCGTCTCTTGAGAGCGAGGTAGACCTCGGAGAAATCGGGGCGCAGCAGGGGTTCCCCCCCGGTGATGACGCACCAGAGCGCGCCCAGCTCGACAGCCTGGTCGGCCACGCCGACGATCTCGTCGAGGGTGAGCTCGCCTGCTCGCGCGTCGCGATCGGCGGCGGGAAGGTTGACGTAGCAGTGCCGGCAGTCGTTGTTGCAGCGCGCCGTCAGCTCCAGGTCGAAGGAGACGGGTATCCCCTTGCCCTCGAGCTGGTTCCAGAGCCCGAACTCGGGCAGCGGCGTGCTGACTGCGTAGGTCGTCATGAGAGGACCCTCTGCCCGACGAACGGCGCCCGCAGGGCGCGCGCCACAGCCACGAGGGGCTGCAGCAGCCCCAGCCGCACGAGACCTCCGATAAGCAGCCGTTCGGGGCCCAGGCCGAGGCGCACGGAGCGACCGCGACGTTCGACGCGGGTGACGGCGCCGAGAACGCTGTTCAACGGAACGATGTCGTACGGGCCACGCAGGTAGTCGCCACGGATCTCGTACACGCCAGGTCGTCGGGCAGTGATGCGATGGACGACGAGGCCCTCCGCCGGACCGGCAAACGCGACCACCTCGCCAAAGCGAGCGCGCCCGCGCAGTGGCGCGATCGTCACCGCGTCGCCGTCGCGGATGAAGGGAAACATGCTGTAGCCACGCGCCTCGAAGCGAAACGGGACGCCGCGCGCAAGAACGTCGCCCAGCAAGGCCGACAGCGCCTCGCCCGAGAGCGAATGGACGCCCCCATCGACCGCATACGGCATCGGGTTGGGGGGTTCAGACAGCGACCACCATCCTGCGCTTGAGCAGCTCCTCGAGGAGCCCGACGACGTCGGCGTCTATCTGCTCGGCAGGCGCCGCGTACTGCCGTGCCAGCTCGTCGACGACTGAGCTTACCGTGTGCGCGCCGTCGAGCTTAGCCCAGACCACGCGCGCCGTGTCGTTCAGCGCGAAGAGCTCGTCCTCGAGGTCTCCGATCCCGCTCCCGATGGGCACGATGATGATCTGCCCATCGATCTCGCGCACCACGAGATCGTCGGACGGCTTGTAGACCGCATCGCGGCTGACGCTCAGTCCCACTGCAAGCTCGCTTTCTTTCGGGGCGCGACTCACGCCCGCGCACCGGCGCCGGCCGACCGTCCGGCGTTCTGTCCGGCAACCAGGTCGCGCAGGAGCGCCACCACCGCGCCGCTTCTGTCGAACTCGACGACGTAGCAGGGCACCTCTTTGACGATGCCCTCGACGACGTCGAGCGTTCTCTCCCACCAATCGGCAGTCACGAGCGGTTTGATAACGCAGGGCAGGAG